>DASXXB010000374.1:0-11913 GCA_036503355.1 Kribbella sp.
ACCCGCGTGCTGCTGAAGAACTCGCGGGTGCGCGTCTGGGAGGTGGAGCTCCAGGCCGGTGAGGCGCAGGGCTGGCACCTGCACCACAACCCGTACGTCGTCCTGTGCCTGTCGACGTCGCCGTGCCACATGGACTGGCTGGACGGCAGCCCTGCGCGCCAGCTGAGCGAGACCGTCGGCGGCTCGGTCTACCGGCCGGTGTCGCCCGTGCACATGCTGACCAACGACGGCGACGCGCTGTACCTCAACCGCCTGATCGAGCTGCTGGACCTGGGCGAGGAGGCCTCCGGCGACCCGTACTTCGCCGTGACGGGCATCCCGGCACAGGCAGGCTTCGAGCAGGCGGGCGAGATCCCTACGAAGGTCGTAGTGGACGAGGACGACGTACGCGTCCAGCACGTGACCCCGGAAGCAGGCGAGTCCTACACCTGGCACACCGGCGCCTACCCTGCCCTGGTGGTCGACCTGGACCAGGCCAGCCCGGACGTCACGTACCTGGAGCCGGGCGAGAGCTACACACTCCCTGCGAAGTCAGAGCGCACGCCAGGCTTCAACCTGGTCGAGCTGCTCTACTACAGCAAGCCCCGTACCTGAGCCGCATCGCGAGCAGCCAGTGCCGCGGCGGTGTTGACCTGCCTCAGATCGGCCTGGCGTAGCTGGGCCTTGACGAGGGGCACCTGCGGACCAACGGCACTCAGCTCTGTCACACCAAGAGCAGCAAGCAGTACGGCGGCCTGCGGGTCGCTGGCCAGGTCACCGCAAACGGCAACGCGTACGCCGGCGTTGCGGACGACCTGGTCGATCAGCTGAAGTACCGCGGGATCGAGACCGTCGGCGAGCGGCGCGACCGCGGCGTTCGTGCGATCGGCGGCCGTCGTGTACTGCGTGAGGTCGTTGGTGCCGATGCTGACGAAGTCGAGCTCTTTCGCGAGCGTGCCGACCCGCAGCGCGGCCGCGGGCACCTCGACCATGATGCCGACCTCGAGCCCGTCGCGTGGGCCGAGTACGTCCAGTGCCCACGCGACCTCGTCGGCGGTCGTGACCATCGGGAACATCACGTGCACGGGCGTCTCGGTCGCCGTACGCCGGATCGCCTCGAGCTGATCGCGGAGCAGGTCGGGACGGCGGCGGAACACCCGCAGGCCGCGCTCACCGAGGAACGGGTTCGGCTCCTTGGCCTGGTGGAGGAACGGCAGCGGCTTGTCGCCGCCGACATCCCAGGTCCGGATCGTGATCGGCTTGTTCCCCAGAGCCCGGGCGATCGCACGGAACGCGGCGACCTGTTCGTCGACCGACGGCGCCGTACGGCGGTCCCCGAACAGCACCTCGGTCCGCACCAGCCCGGACCCGTCCGCGCCACGCGCCTCCACGGCATCCTGCACGACGCCGACATTCACGAGTACGTCGATCGTGCGGCCGTCGCGGGTGGTGGCGGGCAGGCCGGCGTCCGCGAGCGCCCGCTCGCGCTCTCCCAGCCGCTCGACGATCCTGGCTCGCACACTGGTCTCGTCGGGAGCCGTGTCGAACTCTCCGTTCCGAGCGTCGAAGGCGACCATCGCTCCCGCCCGGACCTCGACGTCGCCGATCCCGGTGATCAACGGAATCCCGCGCGACCGGGCAACAATCACGCCGTGCCCGGTAGTCCCGGCCGCGCGGACCGCGATCCCCGCGATCCGAGTCGCGTCGAGAGTGGCGGCGGTAGCAGCATCCAGCTCCGGTACGACGAGAACGCCGTCGGCCGGTGCTTCTTCGGTGGCACCGATCATCAACCGCAGTACACGGTCCCGCACGGCGCGGACGTCCTGGGCGCGTTCGCGCTGGTACGCGTCGTCGAGCGCCTCGAAGGTGTCGGCCAGGTCGCCGTACGTCTGCTTCCACGCCGTCGGCGCCGCGGTCCCGCCCGCGATCGCCGTACGGACCTCGTCCAGCATCTTGCGGTCGTTCAGGAGCGCGAGGTGGGCCTCGAAGATGCCACCGTGTTCACCGCTGCTGTCACGCAGGGCGCGTAGCGCATCGCCCGCGCTCTCGACCGCCTTGTCCAGGCGTGCGGTTTCGTTGTCGCTGGCAACATAAGTGCTCAGGTCGACGGTCGACTCGGTCAGTACAGCCGGGCCGATTGCGATGTCCAGGCCGGAACCGCCCGCCAACGGCGCCCCGTCCTCGACGCCCGTGACCTCGTCGCCGAAGTTGCCGGCGGCCAGTTCTTCGACGGCCGCGAGCACCTCGGCGGCCTGCGAGCCACTCGCTCCGACGCGCATCCGATGACCCTGCTGGACATTGAGCGTCGCCACCATGCTGAGACTGCTCGCATCCACCGGGCCCTTGCCGGTGTCGAGATCGGTGAGCGTGACCACAGCATCGAAACCGTTGACCAGTCCAACCAACCGAGCGGCGGGCCGGGCGTGCAGCCCGTGCTCGTTGCCGACCACGACATCCACGCTGCGATCGGCGGCAGCAACCGGCGCCGACTCCGCGGCCACGGTGTCACCCAGGTGGTCCTGCTTCGCGACCAGTCCTCGCGCGGCCTCCGCGGCGACCGCATCCAACGAGGCGCCGGTGGAAGCGGTGACGACAGCCGCCACCAGCCCCTCGACCAACGGCGCGCTCGTCAACCGGACCCGTTCGGCGACGTCCGGATCGAGGAACTCCAGCGCCATCTCCGCGCTGAGCACCGCCGACCCGAGGTCCAGCAGGACGAGTACGCCGTCCGGACCGTCCGCCGTACCGACCGCCTCGGCGACCGCCATCGCGTCGGTCCCGAATGTCGTGGCGTCCAGCCCGGCCGCGACCGCGATCACCGGACGTTTGTCCTCGGCAACCATCTCGGCGGCGAGCGCGACGGCCGCGTCGCCCAGCGCGCGGCTGTGCGACACCACCACGATCCCGATCATGAGAGCGTGCGGGCCGCGGACTCCAAGATCAGCGTCGTACTCGTCGCGCCCGGATCCTGATGACCCGCACTCCGCTCACCGAGGTAGCTCGCGCGCCCCTTCCGGGCAACGAGCGGGATCGTCGCGTCCCGCCCCTTCGCAGCAGCCTCGGCCGCTGCGCGCAGCGCCGTACCGAGATCGGAGCCGTCCGCCACCGCAGCGTCGTACGCCTCCAGGGCCGGCGCCCAGGCGTCGTACATCGTCTTGTCGCCGAGCTCGGCCTTGCCGCGGGCGAGCACGCCCTCGACACCCGCGTGCAGTGCCTTCCCGATCGACTCGGGCGTGAGGTCGACCCCCGCCAGCGCGGTGCCGAACCGCAGGAAGAACGTCCCGTACAACGGCCCGCTCGCCCCGCCGACCTTGCTGACCAGCGTCATCCCGGCCTTCTTGAGCAACTCGTCGGCGCTCTCGAACGACGTCTCGTCCAGCAGCGCGACCACCGCCTGGAACCCGCGATCCATATTCGCGCCGTGATCGGCATCCCCGATCGCCGAATCCAGCTCGGTCAGGTACGCCGCGTTCTCGTGCAGAACGCCCGCGCAATCACGCAACCAACTGACGAAGGAATCCACTCCCATGCTCACGCGCCCCAGCGTAGGCCGGGGGTGTTCACCGGGGCGTCCCAGAGGCGTACCAGTTCGTCGTCCACCTTCAGGAGGGTGACCGAGCAGCCGGCCATCTCGAGTGAGGTGATGTAGTTGCCGACGAGGGAGCGGGCGACCGTGATGCCGGCCCGGTCGAGGAGCTGCGCGACCTCGTTGTACATCAGGTAGAGCTCGATCAGCGGCGTACCGCCCATGCCGTTGACGAACGCGATCACCGAATCGCCTTGCTGGTAAGGAAGATCGGACACCACCGGGTCCACCAGCAGCTCGGCGATCTCGCGCGCCGGGGCCAGCGGCAACCGTTGCCGGCCGGGCTCGCCGTGGATGCCGATGCCGACCTCCATCTCGTTCTCGGCGAGCTCGAACGTCGGCTTGCCGGCCGCGGGGACCGTGCACGACGTCAGCGCCATCCCCATGCTGCGGCCGTTCTCGTTGACGCGCTTGGCGAGGTCGGCCACCTCCTGCAGCGGGCGGCCTTCCTCGGCTGCGGCTCCGACGATCTTCTCCAGCAGCACGGTCACGCCGACGCCGCGGCGACCGGCCGTGTAGAGGCTGTCCTGGACGGCGACGTCGTCGTTCGTCACGACCGACAGCACCTCGGTGCCGGCGTCGGCGGCGGCCAGTTCGGCGGCCATCTCGAAGTTCATCACGTCGCCGGTGTAGTTCTTGACGATGTGCAGGACGCCGGCGCCGGCGTCGACCGCCTTCGTCGCGGCCATCATCTGGTCCGGCACCGGGGAGGTGAAGACCTCGCCCGCGCAGGCCGCGTCCAGCATGCCGGTCCCGACGAACCCGCCGTGCATCGGCTCGTGCCCCGATCCGCCGCCGGAGATCAGCCCGACCTTCCCGGGTCTCGGGGTGTCCTTGCGGTAGACGATCCGGTTCTCCAGATCCACCCGGAGCCGGTCCGGATGCGCCGCCGCCATCCCGCGCAGCGCTTCACTCACAACATCGGCAGGGTCGTTGATGAGCTTCTTCATGCCCACCATCTGAGCACACCCCCGCCCGGAACGGGAGACCCTCTTTCAGGCTGCCTTGACCTCGGAGAGCAGCGGGATCGACCGGATCGAACGGCTGATCGTGAGCAGAACCGCGCCCACGGCGAGCAACGCCCCGAACACCAGCAACGCCGTACGGGCGCCGAGCGTGCCCAGGAAGACGCCGCCGAGGAACGGGGCCAGCGGTGCCGCACCGTTCGACAGGAACATGAACGCGCTCTGCGACCGGCCCTGCAGATGATTGGGCGTGATCAGCATCTGGTAGCCGAACAGGCCGGAGTTCAGCGCGGGCAGCAGGAAGACGGCGAGCGCCGGCAGCGCGATCAGTACGGCGGGGCGAGTGCTCGCGGCCGTCGCGGCGAAGGTCACGGTGACGATCCAGGCGCCGGCGATCGTGATCTTCCCGGTGCTGTACCTGGCCAGCAGCCGCGGCGCCGCGAACGCGCCGGCCAGCCCGCCGACCCCCATCGCGGTCTCCAGCAAACCGATCACCGACGGCCGTACGCCGCGTTGCTGCATGCTGAGGATCAGCACCAGGATGGTCCCGTTCGCGGCGAAGTTGAGCAGGGTCGCGGTGACCGCGATCGTCCGCAGGTCACGCTGCCGGAACAGCCAGGTCAGCCCGGAACGGATCGCCGTCAGGATCGGCTCGTGCGTGCCGCCTTCGGGTTTCGCGGCAGGCAGCGGATGCCGGATCGTCGTGAGCATGATCGCCATCACCAGGTACGAGACCGCGTCGGCGGCGACCGGGATCGCCCGGCTGATCGAGTAGAGCAGACCGCCGAGCGGCGCGCCCGCCAGCGACGCCACGTTCTGCCGGCCGTGGGACGCGGCGAGCGCGGTGCTGATGTCCTCCGGGGCGACGATCTCCCGGAGCGCACCGGTCTCGGCGGGCATGAACAAGGCGAACCCGGCGCCGTTGATCAGGCCGACCAGCATCAGGTGCGGGAGCGTCAGGTGGCCGAGCCAGCTCGCCACCGCGACCGAGCCGAACAGCGCGGACCCGGCGAAGCTGTAGCCGACCAGGATCCGTCGCCTGCTCCAGCGGTCGGCCAGCGCACCGCCGGGCAACGCCGCCGCCAGAGAGCCGACGGCGGCCGCCGTACCGACCAGACCGGCCTGCACCGGCGAGCCGGTGATCGCGAGCCCGAGCAACGTGAACACGAACGAGCTCATCGCAGAGCCGATCGAACTGACCGTCTGACCGGCCAGCAACTTCAGATAATCCCCGTTCCCCAACAACCCCCGGGCAGACATAACCGGGAGCGTATGCCCGCATCAGGTCGCTGGGCAGCCCGGATGCATTGCAGGTTGATGCAATCAGTCTTTGGGGCGGAGGAGGGGGCGGACTACTTCGCGGGCGTCGTGGATGCGGGACTTGACGGTGCCGAGGGGGGCGCCGACCTCGGCGGCGATCTCCTCGTAGGACAGTCCGTACACGTCGCGCAGTACCAGCGGGGTGACCATCTGCGGGCGGTCGCGCTCGAGTGTTTCCAGGGCCTCCAGAAGGTCCAGGCGGGTGCCGGCGATGACGCTGGTGGTGCGCGGGTCCGGCCGCTCCATCTGCTCGGGGTTGTGCGCGGCCTGGGCGGCGCGCTTCAGCTTGCGGTACGTCGAGCGCGCGGAGTTCGCCGCGACGGAGTGGACCCAGGTGGAGAAGCTGCTGCGACCGGAGTACGTGTTGATCTTGGTGGCGATGTTCAGCAGGGCCTCCTGCGCCGCGTCCTCCGCGTCGGCGGAGTACGGCAGGACGCTGCGGCAGATCCGGAGGACGCGCGGGTGCACCTGCCGCAGCAGGTCGTCCATCGCGTTCTTGTCGCCCGCCTGCGCCCGCTCGGCAAGCGTCGCGAGGTCGTCCGTCGGGCTGCTGCTCTCGCTCATCGGCACCTTTGCTGTCGATCGGCCCCGGTCAGGGCACAGATAGCGTCGCGTCAGCGCGACACTCCAATGACCCATAATGCCCTGTATGGGGGTCCCAACCAGACTCGGTCGGTACGTCGTGCGCCGGCGCCTGGGTTCAGGCGGTTTCGCGACGGTGTGGCTGGCTCATGACGAGCAGCTGGACGCCGAGGTGGCGATCAAGGTCCTGGCGGACAACTGGGGGCACGACGACTCGGTCCGGCAGCGGTTCCTCGAGGAGGGCCGGTTCCTGCGCCGCGTCGAGTCCGAGCACGTGGTCCAGGTGCACGACGTCGGCGAACTGGAGGACGGCCGTCCCTTCCTAGTGCTCACGTACGCCGACCGCGGCACGCTGGCGGACCGGCTGAAGCAGCAGCCGCTGCCGCTGCCGGAGGCGGTCGACGTGGTCGTCCAGGTCGGTCGCGGCCTGCAGGCCCTGCACCGGCGCGGGCTCCTGCATCGGGACGTGAAGCCGGCAAACGTGCTGTTCCGCAGTACCGACGACGGCGAGCGGGCGGTGCTGTCCGACCTCGGTCTGGGCAAGTCGCTCGACGAGGTGTCGCGGATCACGATGCCCGGCGGCACCCCGTCGTACGTCGCTCCTGAGCAGGCGCTCGGTGAGCGGCTGGACCAGCGCGCCGACCAGTACTCGCTGGGCGCTGTCGCGTATGCCGCTCTCACGGGGCGGTCGCCGCACCAGGTGGACGGACTCGGCGCAGCCGGCCGCGTGCAGGTGGCGCCGCCGCCGAGCTCGCTCGGGTTCGAGCTGCCGGAGCAGGTCGACGCCGCGATCGTCCGTGCGCTGGAGCCGGACCGGGAGAAGCGCTGGCCGGACGTGCAGTCGTTCACCAAGCAGCTGGTCGGAGCGCTCGACGAGAACACCCGCGACTTCCCGCTGTCGACCCGCGAGACGGTGCAGCTCGCCAATGACAGCACTGCTAACACCGAGAGCCCTGACAACCCGGGCGACCAGACTGCGCTCAGCGACGAGAACAAGCCGACGATCGTGAAGTTGGCGGAGCCATCGGAGACCACCGACGCCGCGCAGACCGAGCCGGCAGCTGAGCCGCCCGCTGTAGAGGTTGATACGCCTGCTCCCGCAGTGCCCCGGAAGAAGCGGCGCGGACGCTGGGTGGTGGCAGCGCTCCTCGCGCTGGTGGTCGGTGGTGGAGCCGGGTACGGAGCGCAGTGGTACCTGTCCGGCCGCGAGAAGGTGACGGTCACCCAGGACGGGTTCCAGGTCGAGCTGCCGCGCGAGTGGGCGCAGTCGAAGGCCAAGTCGAGCTGGACGGTGCCGGGCAGCACCGCGAGCGGCCCGGCGTTCCGCGTGAGTAAGAGCGAGAACTGGTCGGGGCCGACACCTGGCGTGTTCATCGGGGTTTCCGCGACGAAGCTCGCACTGCCGGACGGCAAGCAGTGCGACAACCCCGGTTCGACGTCCTCCCACTCGGATGGTGACCGGCTGATCACGGACCGGGTTTCCAATGACTGCTTCGGTGCGGATATCGTGCTGCTCCAACGGGTCGTCGATCGCGGGGACGGCGGCTCGCTACTCGTTCAGGTCGTCGTACCGGCATCGGAACCGGAACGCGCCACCGAGATCGCCAACACGGTGAAGTACAGCAGCAGCTCGTGAGTACACCGACCAGGAAGTCCCCATGCGATTCCCGATCGAACGGCTCCGGCCGGCGCCGGCGCTGACCCAGTCGGTACGCCGGAGGTTCTACCGGCTCCGTTCCGCTGTCTTCAGAATGATCTGGCCCACCGACTGACCGTCACTCGACAGTCAGCCAGGTGATGCCCAGGGCAACCGCCCAGAGCCCGGCGCCCAGCCAGGCCAGCACGTGCAGCCCGCTGACGAAGCTGGACGAGTGGCCGACCACAGCGCCGTACACACCGATGCCCAGGGCACCGACGGCCTGCCGGCTGGTGTTGTTGACCCCGCTGGCCACGCCGGCGCGGTCCGGCGGCAGCGCGGCGATGGCGGCGTGCACGACCGCGGCCGTGAGGAAGCCCATGCCGACACCGAGGCCGAGTTGCACCGGTACGACGGCCGCATAGCCGCTGGTGTCGTCGACGCCCAGCAGGAACGCCGACCCGGCGACGCCGAGTGCCAGACCGATCGTCATAGGCAGTCGCGGCCCGTAGCGGGCGGTGATGCGGCCGGACACCGGTCCTAACACGGCCAGTGGCAGGAACAGCGGGATGAGCTCCAGGCCCGCCCGGAAGGCGTTCTGGGACAGGTGCTCCTGCAGGTAGAGCGTCACCACCAGGACGGTGCCGAGGCCGACGAAGTTCATCAGGCCGGCGACCGTGTTGGCGCCGACGAAAGCCGGACTGATGTGCAGCCGGGTCCTGGGCCGTTCCTGAGCGGCCTGTCGTCGCGGGACGAGCCGCCAGGCCAGCGGGAGCCCGACCGCGATGATCGGCAGGTTGATGAGGAACACGGCGCGCCAGCCCAGCCCGGCCACCAAGGCGCCACCGAGCAGTGGCCCGGACGGTAACGCCAGCGCACCAGCGCCTGACCAGATGCCGACAGCACGTGCTCTCGCGGCGCTGTCGGCGTACAGGTCGGTGATGACGGCCAGGGTGCCTGGCAGCAGCAACGCGGCACCGACTCCCTGCACAGCGCGGGCAGCGACCAGTAGCTCGATCGTGGGCGCCACGCCGCAGGCGAGCGAGGCGCAGCCGAAGACGACCAGTCCTGTGAGCAGTACGCGCCGGTGGCCGATGCGGTCGCCGAGCGCTCCGAACGGGAGCAGGAGGGCGGCCAGCGCGATCATGTACGCCGCGACGACCCACTGCTGCCCCGGCAGGCTGGTGGCGAGGTCGACCCTGATCGTCGGCAGGGCCACGTTGACCACGGTCACGTCCAGCTGGATCAGAAAGATTCCGACACACAGCAGTGCAAGCAGCATGATTCCCAAGTTCCCACCGCATTACTTCGCTCAACGTCGAAGTGTCCCGGTGTCAGGATGGAATGCATGGACGGCGATGCGGATGTGGCCCGCGTGGCGGCGCTGATGGCCGAGCCCGCTCGGGCGAAGGTTCTGATGGCGCTGGCCGACGGCAGGGCCTTGCCTGCCTCGCTGCTGGCGTCTGAGGCGGGTGTGTCGCCGCAGACGGTCAGTGCGCACCTCCACAAGTTGCTGGACGGCGGACTGGTCACGGTGGAGCGGTCCGGTCGCCACCGGTACTACGGACTCTCCGGACCCGACGTGGCCGCAGCAGTGGAGGCGCTGGCCCGCATAGCCAAGCCAGAGCCGATCAAGTCGCTCCGGCAGAGCACCCGCGCCGCGGCGCTCCGGGAGGCACGCACCTGCTACGACCACCTGGCAGGCCGGCTCGGCGTAGCCCTGCTGGAAGGCCTGGTACGCCGTGACGCGCTGACCCGGACCGACGGCGGTACAGGTACTGAACGCCGACCCGACGACCCGCTGGCCCAGCAGCTACCCGACGGCCCGTACGACCTGGGCCCTAACGCCGATGAGGTCTTCGCCGAGCTGGGTGTGGACCTGGCCGACCAGCACTCACGGCGCCCGCTCCTGAGGTTCTGCGTCGACTGGAGTGAACAACGCCACCACCTGGCCGGCCAGCTGGGTGCAGCCATCGCCCAATCTCTCCTGGCCCGCAACTGGCTCCGCCGCCGCCCGAACCACCGTGCCGTCGACCTGACCGACGCCGGCCGCGCAGCCCTGACGGCGTACCTCGCTGCGGATTAAGGGATCGGCGAGTCGTCGCGGACGGCGGATTCGGCGGCGTGCTGCAGGACGTCCTGCAAGGCCTCGCGATCCTGCGGCAGGCCGATGACAGCGATCTCGAACGTGCACAAACGCTGGGCGTTCGCGACCCAGCGGATGATCACCAGCTCCAGCGTTTCGCCTGAGACGAAGGTGTACTCGAGCGTCGCTTCCCCCGTGCCCGGGTCCACGCTCTGCGACTTGTAGGACAGCATCTGGCGGGCGGGTACCGACTGCAGCTGCGCGATCCGCGCCGCCATCGACTCCTCGGGCGGGCGGCGGATCGTGAAACCGGCCTCGATGCGGATCCAGCGTTTCCCGCTGGGATCGTTGTACCGGCCGATCGTCGGCGGATCGGGCTGGGTGAACTTCCACGTCCGCGGCACCCGGACGTGCACCGTCGACCGCACGGTGTTGCTCGCCTCGAACTCGCGGGTGCGGTACTCGAGGTCGTCCACGTCCAGCGCCTTGGTGTGGTCCGGGACGATCTTCACCGGCGGCGCAGTCGGGGTCTCGGGGCCGGACGGGGTCGGCGTGGAGCCCATCGGGAGCGGCGCGGCGGTGCCGGCCAGGCTGGGTTCGTCGGTGAGGAACAGCCCGGCGCCGTACCCGCCCGCGCCTCCGACGCCGGCCAGGGTCAGGAGACCGGCGCCCAGCGCCGCACGCCTGGTGACAGTCCTCGCCATACCCCCACCTCCCCAGGTCTACCTACAGAAGACACCGCAGCCGCCGCTCAGGTTGCACCGGCGAGGTAACGATTCCGTGAAAAGGGGGTCAGCCGGCCTCGCTGACCGAGGTGGAGGCCTTCTCGAGCATTTCCTTGAGGGCGTCGGCGTCCTCGGCGAAGCCGGTGACGCTCATCTCGACGTTGGTGTGCTCACCGTTGATCGCGATCCAGCGGACGATCACGTACCACAGCGTCTGGCCCGGGATGTAGGTGTAGACCAGCGTCGCGACCGAGCGGGGCTCCCCGTCGTCGCCGGTGATCACGTCGGTGCGCTGGTCGAGGATGCGGACGTCGTTCTCCGGTGCCTGGCTCTTCTTCAGGTCGACGACCAGCTGGTCCATCTCGTCCTTGGGGGTGCCCTCGGCGGGCTCGTCCGCCTGCACCCGCACGCTGCGTTGCTCGGGCTTGGTGACGTACTTGACCCAGTCGCGGTGCTTCGGATCCCTGGTCAGCCGCCAGTCCTGCGGTATCTCCACCGACAGCCGAACGGTCTGCCCGTCCTTCGTGGTCACCGAGAACGTACGTTCGTTGTATTCCAGCCCGGGCTGGAGCGGATCGACGTTGACCGGAATCGGGGTCTTCACCGGCAGCGTCGGCTCGGTCGGCGTCGGCGTCGGGGTGAGGGACGGCGAGACCGTGCCCAACGGACCCGCTGTGCCCGAGGCGACAGGCCCAGGTTTGTCGAGGTAGTCGCCCGCGTAGTAGCCGCCGCCGACGCCAAGTGCCAGGGCCAGCAGCAACAGGCCGACCAGGAGGATTCGTCTCACGCCTGCACCGGTCCACGGGTCGGCGCGAGGGCACCCGTTGGCACGAGGCCGCACGTCGGCGCGAGGCCACACGTCGGCGCGACGGCACCGCGGGGCAGCGGCGCGGCAGACGTCGTACCGGCCGGATGCGGGAAGGCGGTCACGGGCACGTAGGCCATCTTCTCAGGCGAGCCGGGCCTCGGCCCAAACCCGCACTGCGCTCGCGCCGGTCGTTTTCACACCGGTATCGACTGAATCCTTTCAATGA
>DASXXB010000375.1:0-2947 GCA_036503355.1 Kribbella sp.
CGGGTTGCCGCGCACCGAGTACGCGCTGGCGATCGTGTGGTCGCGGGCGTTCTGGTTGTAGTCGACGAAGACCAGCCGCGGGTCGCGGTCCTTACGCCACCACGTGGTCGTCACGTCCTCCGGCGTACGCCGCTCCACCTCACGCGCGAACGCGAGCGCGGCCCGCCGTACGTCGCTGAAACCGTACGCCGGTTCGACGCGGACGTAGATGTGGATCCCGCTGCCGCCCGACGTCTTCGGGTAGCCGACAGCGCCGAGCTCGTCGAGGACCTCGTGCACGGTGTGCGCGACCCGGCGTACCCGATCGAACGGGCAGTCGGGCATCGGGTCCAGGTCGATCCGCCACTCGTCGGGCTTCTCGGTGTCGGCGCGCCGCGAGTTCCAGGGGTGGAACTCGACCGTCGACATCTGCACCGCCCACGCCACGTGGGCGAGTTCGGTGACGCAGAGCTCGTCCGCGGTCCGGTTGTACCGCGGGAACTTCACGCGGACGGTCTCCATCCACGGCGGCGCCCCGTGCGGGAGCCGCTTCTGGTGCACCTTCTCGCCGGCGACCCCCTCCGGGAACCGGTGCAACATGCACGGCCGCTCCCGGAGCGCGTTCACGATCCCGTCCCCGACCGAGAGGTAGTAGTTGACCAGATCCAGCTTGGTCTCACCCCGCGCAGGGAAGTACACCCGGTCCGGATTGGAGATCCGCACCGTCCGACTACCCACCTCCAGCTCGACCGCCGGAGACTTCCCCTTGGACTCGGCCATGACGCCAACCTAACCGGCGCCGGGGACAAACGGCATCAGGCCAGCCGGGTGAGCCAGTTGCGGGTGTCGGGGGTGCGGCCGTACTGGAGGTCGAGCAGGGTGCTGCGGATCTTGGCCGTGACCGGGCCGACGCCGTGGTCGACGGAGTGGTCGCCGATGGTGAGGTCGCCGTCGGGCCAGGCGAGCCGGCCGATCGGGGTGATCACCGCGGCGGTGCCGGACGCGAAGACCTCGGTGATCTCGCCGGTCCGGACGCCGTCGCGCCATTCGTCGGCGGAGATCCGGCGCTCCTCGACCGGGTGGCCGAGGTCGGCGGCGAGCTCGAGGACCGAGGCACGGGTGACGCCTTCGAGGATCGAGCCGGACAGCTCCGGCGTGGCGATCCGGCCGTCGGCGTACACGAAGAACATGTTCATGCTGCCGATCTCCTCGAGCCACTTGTGCTCGACGGCGTCGACGAACGCGACCTGCTCGCAACCGTTCCCGACCGCCTCGGCCAGGCCTGCCAGGCTGGACGCGTAGTTGCCGCCGCACTTGGCCGCGCCCGTCCCGCCGGGGGTGGCGCGGATCGTGGAGGTGGTCAGCCAGATCGACACCGGCTTGGGGCCTGTGTTGAAGTACGGGCCGGCGGGTGAAGCGATGACGCCGAACAGCACCTCGTGGGACGGCCGGACAGCCAGAGCTGCCTCGGTGGCGATCATGTACGGCCGTAGGTACAGGCTGGTCTCCCCGTCCGCGGCCGACGGCACCCAGGCCTCGTCGACGGTCACCAACGCGCGCAGGGCCGCAATGAACTCCTCTTCCGGCAGGTGAGGCAGTGCAAGCCGCTCAGCGCTCGCACTGAACCGGGCGGCATTCCGGTCCGGGCGGAAGGCCCACACCGACCCGTCCGGGTGCCGATACGCCTTGAGGCCCTCGAAGATCTCCTGCGAGTAGTGGAAGACAGCGGCAGCAGGGCTGAGCGAGAGCGGTGCGTACGCCGTGACCTTCGGGCTGTGCCATCCACGGTCGGCCGACCAGTTGGCGACCACCATGTGGTCAGTGAAGGACTGCCCGAACGCAGGGTCCTTGAGCACGGCAGCCCGAGCCTCCGCGCTGGCCGGGTCGCTCCGCAGCTCGACCGCGTAGTCCCATGCGTCTGTCACTACCTGTTCACCTGTCACTTGCCGCACGCTACCCCTGCCCTCACCTCCACCTCGACCCGCCGCCCACACTCCGGCCACTCCGCGCCAACCACCACGTCAGCTCGGCCGAGCCTGGCTGCGCCTGTACGACGTGCAGCACGCGCTCGGCGGCGTCGTACACCAACGAGTCGTGCCACTCGTCCGGTAGCTCCACCAGCACACGCAGGGCCATCGCCAGGCCGGCTGCGGGCTCTCCCGCAACCGCCAGGCACTCCGCGAGGCACAGGTCGAGCCTGGCGCGGTCGCCGACCCAGAGCTCGGGGCAGAGCTCCCGCGCGCGCTCCAGCAACACACAGCCGGCCACGCCGTACCCAAGGAGAGTGCATACGCGTCCCTCCGCCCAGTGCAGTTGGTACGTCGGTGCGAGCTCGTCGCCGATGCCGATCAGCTCCTGCAACGCGCCGTGTGCGTCCTGACGCCGGCCGAGCTCAGCGAGGACCAACGCGCGCGCTGCCCGCGGCAGGTAGCTCTGACGATCGAGGCCAACCGCTTCGTCCGCCAACTCCAGTAGCTCGGGCAATGCGCGGCGCTCGGACAGCCCGCAGAGCGTCTCCCTGGCGCGCACGGTCCCTCCGTAGCCGACGCTGTCTGCGGCGCTTCGGGCAGCCCACCACCACCGCCGCGCCGTACTGCGGTCGTCCTGCCTTGTCAGCGTCTCCGCGATCAGGGCGCTCAGCTCGACTGCCTCCGTGCCGTCCGCACCGCGCAGCTGAGCCAGCAGGGTTGGCAGCAGCGCGGCCGGAGGCACCGCACGGCAGTCGCTGAACAGCTCGGCGGGAGCGCCGGCGTCGAGTGTGCCGACCAGCCCTCGCCAAGCTGCCTCCAACGAACCTGCCTCCAACGCGTCTGCCTGCTGTCGTGTTCGTGCAGGCCTTTGCGCGAACGTGGCAGTCAGCCGGCCGGCAGTGCCGAGCTGCTCGTCGCAGAGCCGCGCCAGGTCGGCAGAGCCCGGCCGCTGCCCGCGCTCCACCTGCGACAGATAGCTGTGGTCGTACCCGACCTGT
>DASXXB010000376.1:0-2854 GCA_036503355.1 Kribbella sp.
GCGGCCGGGTTCTACCTGTGGTCGCAGGTCGAGCCGGGCCACGGATGCCCGATCTCGATGACCTACGCCGCCGTGCCCGCACTCAAGACGGACGAGCAGCTCGCGAAGGAATGGGTGCCACAGCTGGCGTCCACGCAGTACGACGTACGACGGCTGCCGGCCGCCGCGAAGAACGGCGTACTGGCCGGGATGGGGATGACCGAGAAGCAGGGCGGATCCGACGTACGGGCAAACCTCACCACGGCAACGCCCGCCGGGGACGTGTACCAGCTGAACGGGCACAAGTGGTTCTGCTCCGCGCCGCAGGTGGACGTGTTCCTGGTACTGGCGCAGGCGCCGGACGGGCTGAGCTGCTTCGTCGTACCGCGGGTCCTTGCCGACGGCAACCGGAACCCGTTCGCGCTGCAGCGGCTGAAGGACAAGCTCGGCAACCGGTCGAACGCGTCGTCCGAGGTCGAGTTCCGCGGCACGATCGGCTACCGCCTCGGCGACGAGGGCGCCGGGGTGCGGACGATCATCGAGATGGTCGCGGCGACCCGGCTGGACTGTGTGCTCGGGTCGGCTGCGCTGCAGCGGCGTGCTTTGGTCGAGGCGGTCTGGCATACGCGGCATCGGTCGGCGTTCGGCGGGCTGCTGGCGGACAAGCCGGCGATGCAGAACGTCCTCGCAGATCTCGCCATCGAGAGTGAAGCAGCAACAGCCCTCGCCATGCGCCTCGCCGCGGCGGTCGACGCGGGGCGGGGTGCGGCTCAGGAGGCCGCGTTTCGGCGGATTGCTTTGCCGTTGGCGAAGTTCTGGGTGTGCAAGCGGACGCCGTTCATGGTGGCGGAGGCACTGGAGTGTCTCGGCGGCAACGGGTACGTCGAGGAGTCCGGGCTGCCGCTGCTCTACCGCGAGTCGCCGCTGAACTCGATCTGGGAAGGGTCCGGGAACGTCAACGCTCTCGACGTACTGCGCGCCCTGCGGAAGCCCGAGTCGCTTGACGCCTGGCTGACCGAACTGGCCGCGGTGCAAGGTGCTGATGCGCGGCTCGATGCGGCGGTGAACGACGTACTGCAAGCGCTTGCTGACATCGAGAACGCCGAGGCCGGCGCCCGCCGCCTGGCCGCGCGGATGGCCCTGTGCCTGCAGGCATCGCTGCTGATCAGGTACTCGACACCCGCCGTCGCGGACGCGTTCGTGGCGTCGCGGCTGGCCGGTGACTGGGGTGGCGTGTTCGGTACCTTGCCGCGAACGACGCCGTTCGAGCAGATCGTCGAGCGCGCGATAGGGTGAGGCCGTCGCGACTGGCGCGCTGAAGGTGGAGAACCACCGGGGAGCGAAACCCGTCGGCACCGTGCGCCTGGGTGCCTTCGACCCACTGCAACCGCAGGAGAGACAAAGATGACTCAGTCCTTCGACGCCGCCGCCGCGTCCGCCGCGTACAACAACGCGCTGCAGGTGATCGCCGCGGTCGAGCCCACCATCGCCGGCGCGATCAAGGCCGAGCTGGCCGACCAGCGCTCCTCGCTGAAGCTGATCGCCAGCGAGAACTACGCCTCCCCCGCCACGCTGCTCACGATGGGCAACTGGCTGTCGGACAAGTACGCCGAGGGCACCGTCGGGCACCGCTTCTACGCGGGCTGCCAGAACGTCGACACGGTCGAGCAGACCGCCGCCGACCACGCACAGGCACTGTTCGACGCCCCGCACGCCTACGTCCAGCCGCACTCCGGCATCGACGCGAACCTGGTCGCGTTCTGGGCGATCCTGGCCCAGCGGATCGAGTCCCCGGCGCTGGCCGAGGCCGGAGCGAAGCACGTCAACGACCTGTCCGAAGAGGACTGGACCAAGCTCCGCAAGGCGCTCGGCGACCAGAAGATGCTCGGCATGTCGCTGGACGCCGGCGGTCACCTGACGCACGGCTTCCGGCCGAACATCTCCGGCAAGATGTTCAACCAGCACTCCTACGGCACCGACCCGTCGACCGGGCTGCTCGACTACGACGAGGTTGCCCGGACCGCGCGCGAGTTCAAGCCGCTGATCCTGATCGCCGGCTACTCGGCGTACCCGCGCAAGGTGAACTTCGCGAAGATGCGCGAGATCGCCGACGAGGTCGGCGCGACGCTGATGGTCGACATGGCGCACTTCGCCGGCCTGGTCGCGGGCAAGGTCTTCACCGGTGACTTCGATCCGGTGCCGCACGCGCACGTCACGACCACCACCACGCACAAATCGCTGCGTGGCCCGCGGGGCGGCATGGTGCTGTGCCAGCCGGAGTACGCCGAGTCCGTCGACCGCGGGTGCCCGATGGTCCTCGGCGGTCCGCTGAGCCAGACGATGGCCGCGAAGGCGGTCGCGCTGGCCGAGGCGCGGCAGCCCGCGTTCCAGACGTACGCGCAGGCCGTCGCGGACAACGCGGTCACGCTCGCCGAGGGGCTGATGAAGCGCGGCGTGAAGCTCGTGACGGACGGCACCGAGAACCACCTCGTGCTGCTGGACGTCTCGTCGTACGGCATCACCGGCCGGCAGGCCGAGTCGGCGCTGCTCGACGCGGGCATCGTCACCAACCGCAACGCCGTACCGCGCGACCCGAACGGCGCCTGGTACACCTCCGGTGTCCGGATCGGTACGCCGGCCCTCACCACGCGCGGGTTCGGCGCCGACGAGTTCGACCGGGTCGCCGAGCTGATCGTGGACGTGCTGTCGTCGACCACTCCGACCACCACCTCCGCCGGCGCCCCGTCGAAGGCGAAGTACGTCCTCGCCGACGGCGTCGCCGACAAGACCAAGGCCGCCTCGGCCGAGATGCTCGACAAGTTCCCGCTGTACCCGGGCCTCGAGCTCAACTGACCACCCGCTGCCCGTCCTCAGC
>DASXXB010000377.1:0-41157 GCA_036503355.1 Kribbella sp.
TCTTCTGTTTGTAGGCGATCCGGCGACCGTCGGGTGACAGCGACGGGCACTCGACGTTCTCGGCGATCGCCGTCCCGCGGTACGCGCGGTAGTCGGCCTCGACCAGGTACGTCGTCCCCTTGCTCGCCATGGTCACGTAGAAACGGTTGCCATCAGCACCGAACGTAATGCCCCAGTAGTTCACGTCCGAGGCGAAGTACCGCTTCCCGTCGACGAACACCGCCAGCTCCTCGATGCTCTTCACGAGCCGCCCGGTGTCCACCTCGTACAGCCCGGTGCGGGTCGAGAACCCGGTCGCGGCGTACGAGTCGCCGGTGACGAACACCGTCCAGTTCACGATCCGTCCGTCCGGAGACACCCGCGCGCGACTCGGCGTACCGGGCAGCGTCTCGCGATGCCGCTCGCGCAGGTCAGCGTCCAGCACGATCAGCTCGGTCAGCGCAGGGAGCGTACCGGCCTTCAGTTGCAGGCAGATCGCGGTGCCGTGGGCGGCGGCGAACCGGTCGCAACGCAGCTTCCCCACGCGCCGGGCGGCAGCCGGATCATCCACGGGTACGGCGGACAGTTCGCCGGAGTCCGGTCCGTCGGCAAGATTGCGGAAGAACAGCGTCCTGCCGTCGAGCCGCATCGGTTGCCCCGTGACAATCGGTACGGCGTTCTCGGCAGCGCCGCCGTCGCGCGCCTGGACGACGTACGTGATCGCACCGCCGACAAGGGCGAGAATGCCGATCGCGGTGACGAGCAGTCGGCGGCTCATCGTCGTACCTCCAAGGGCTTGAAGACGGCGGCGGCGATCGTTACCGCCAGAAGGGCGATCGTGATCGCGAGGATCGCCGGCCGGAGGTCCCAGAGCGTCCAGAGCAGGCCGACCGTGACGGCCGCCGCCATGCGGGCGAGGGCTTGACCCGTCTGCAGTACGGCGAGGCCGCTCGCGCGGAGGTGCTCGGGAAGGAGCGGGCCGATCGCGGCTGGCAGGACACCGTCCGTGGCAGCGTAGAAGACGCCGTGCAGCGCGAGAACCAGCCACCACGCGCCGACGGGTCCGCAGACGATCAGCAACGCGAGGACGAGCGCGAGGTGGCCACCGAGGAACACCTTCCAGCGGCCCATACGATCGCCGAGCCTGCCGAGCGGGATTGCGAGCAGCAGAAATGTGCCGGCGGTACCCAGCGGAAGCAACGGGAACAGGCTGGTGCCGATGTCGAAGCGGCGCTGTACGGCGAGGTAGACGAACGAATCCGTGATGGTGAACAGGCCGAGCGCCGCTGCCCACACACAACCTCTGCGGAAATCCGGATCACGCAGCAGCCCAACACCTGCGGGTCGGACGGTGATTGGGGCGGTGGCGGGCGCCTGGTCGCGGACGAAGGCGGACAGAAGGATGACTCCGCACGCGGCCAGCGCAAAACTGACGACGAAGACCGAGTTGTAGTCGTTGAGGCTCGCCCACAGGATGACTGTGGCGACCAACGGGCCGAGGAAAGCGCCGACGGTGTCCAGCGCGCGGTGGACTCCGAAGGATCGGCCCATCGCTTCCGGCGCACTGCTCAACGAGATCAACGCGTCCCGCGGTGCCGTCCGGATGCCCTTGCCGGCGCGGTCGATCGCAAGGACCGCGCCGATCGCGGGGACCGTGGAGCCCGCGGCCAGGAAGCCGAGCTTCGAGATCGCCGACAGCGCGTAGCCGACGCCGGCGACGGCCTTCAACCGTCGCCAGCGATCGGCAACATGTCCGCCGACCAGCCGCAGTACCGCAGTCGCTCCGGCGTACAAGCCGTCGAGCAGGCCGAACTGCAGCGGGTTCAGCCCGAGCCCGAAGACCAGGTACAGCGGCAGGATCGCGGTGACCATCTCGGCCGAGACATCGGTCACCAGACTGACGATGCCTAGGGCAACGACATTTCCAGGGACCCGGCGCAGCGGTGCCCGCAACGGGCCGACGGAGGCGAGATACATCAGTGGCAGGTGTACGTCGGGCTGCTGTCGAGCACCTTGCCGTCCAGGCCGATCAGGTGGGTGGCGAACGTGGTGTCGGTCATCGACAGCTTCAGCACCCCGAAGTCCTCGACGATCTTCGCGGTGGTCGGGTGCGCGGCCTTCACCGGGTACAGCGGCGCACCGCCCATGCCACCGATGATCTCGACCGGCCCGTTCGCATCCTTGTCACCGTCGGCGTTCTGCGGCACGAACCGCTCGTAGTGATGGTCGTGCCCGTTCAGCACCAGATCGGCCTTCGCCGCCACCAGCGCGTTCCACAGCGGCGCGGCGCCGGCCTGGTCGCCGTGGTCACCGGAGCTGAACCGCGGATGGTGGTAGTACGCCGCGATGCAGCCCTTGGTGTTGTTCGCCAGGTCCTGCTTCAGCCAGGTGAGCTGCGCCGGCTCGCGCAGATCGTCGTTCACGAAGTCGTTGGAATCGAGGGCGACGAAGTGCCAGTTGCCCAGGTTCCAGCTGTAGTAGTTCTTGCCCTGCGGCGTCGCGATCGACCCGAAGTAGTCGTGGTACCCCTGGTACGGCGTATCGTCGTACGTCTCGTGGTTGCCGGGGATCGGGTGCGTGATGCTCTTGAACCTCCCCCACGTCTTCGCGTAGTAGTTCTGGAAGTCCGACAGATGCGCGTCGTCGTACTGGTTGTCGCCCATCGTGATCACCGCGGCCGGATCCATCGCCTCGACCAGTTTCGCGGTCTTGGGATGGATGCAGCCGGAGTCGGACGCCGTACAGCGGTCCGCGATGTCGCCGGCGGCCGCGAGCACGAAGCCACCGGCCCCGCCTGCTCTGGTCGTGACGGTGATTTGCGCGGTGGCGGCGGACGCGTTCCCGGCCAGGTCGCGGGCGCGCACCGAGTACTTGTACGCCGTGTTCGCGGTCAGTCCGGTGTCGTTGTACTGCGTGTCAGCCGTCGTCGCGACGACGGTCCCGTCACGCAGTACGTCGTACGCACTGACGCCCACGTTGTCCGTCGAGGCGGTCCAGCTGAGCGCGATCGAGGTGGCCGTGGCGCCGGTGCTCTTCAGTCCGCCCGGAACCGTCGGCGCCTGGGTGTCGCCGGTCGAGTCGCTCGTGCCGTAGACCTGGAGCTCCCACAGCGAGTAGCCGTACGACGTGCCGCGCTGGGTGCCCACGACCCGGACGTACCGGCCGTGGGCCTGCAGACCGGTCAGATCGTCGGTGGCACCGTTGCCGTCCGCAACCTCTTTGACGGTGCTGAAGCTGGTCCCGTCGTCCGAGACCTCGATCCGGTACGCCTTCGCGTACGCGGCCTCCCAGTTCAGTCTGACCCGGCCGACGGCGGCCTCCTGGCCGAGGTCCACACGGATCCATTGCGGATCGGAACCCTCGGCGCTGGCCCAGCGGGTCGACGTACTGCCGTCGACCGCCTTCGACGCGGTCAGGGTGTCGTCCTCGATGCTCGAGGCAATCACCGGCCTCCCCTGCGACAGCAGGGTGTCGGCATCGGTCCGGGCGTCGGCGGCGGAACCACCGAGCGCGGCGACCAGGCCGACGGGTAACACCAGCGCGAACAGGCGCAGTCTCATCAGATACCTCCGGGGGCGCGGAGCAGAATTGTTAGGAAGGTTACCTAACAGCTATTGGTAGGTAAAGACCTCATTTTCGTTACAAGCCCGCGCGACCGGCGGGAACACAGGTCTTGCCAGGGCCGGTGTTTATCGATATACCTACTGCCGTGCAGCGACGGCCGGCGTCAGGAGCGAGGTTTCGTCGTACCCCGGACGACCAGCTGAGCCGGTACGACGAGTTCCTGCGGCTCCCGCACCGCGGTGCCGTTGATCTGGCGCATCAGCAGCGAGGTCATCGCGTCCGCCATCGCGTCGTGCCCCGGGTCGATCGTGGACAGCGCCGGCACCAGGTAGGCCGACTCCTCGATGTCGTCGAACCCGATCACCTGGACGTCGTCCGGGACCCGCAGCCCGAGGTCCGCGAGCGCCCGCAGCGCACCCATCGCGACCACGTCGGTGAGCGCGAACACCGCATCGAACGCGATCCCGCGGTCGTGCAGTGCCCGGACCGCGTCGTACCCGTCCCGCAGGCGGAACGAGCACCGGACGTTGAGGTCCTCGTCGACCGGAACCCCGGCCTCGATGTGCGCGGTCCGGTAGCCCGCGGCCCGGAGCGCCGGCATCGTGGCGACGCCGGCCAGGTCGCCGCCGATCATCGCGATCCGGCGGGCGCCGTTCGCGAGCAGGTGCGCGGTCGCCTGGCGGGAGCCGTCGACGTTGTCCATCATCACGTGGTCGAAGCGGGACGGCCGCGCGCGTTCGCCGATGATCACCACCGGCGCGTCGGTCCGCAGCCGGCTGAGCTCGGCCGGGTCGGTGTCCACCACGCTCAGGATCAACCCGTCGTACATCCGGAGGCGGGAGAACGAAACTGCGTCCAGCTCACCCTCGCGGCTGGCGCCGGTCCGCTCGGTGACGACCCGCAGGCCGTGCGCCTCGAAGCGGTCGGCCAGCCGGCTGGCGAGCTGCGCGAAGTACGCGGCCTCGAGTTCGGGTACGGCGAGCCCGACCACGCCGGTCCGCCCGGCGCGCAGATGCCGGGCGGCCAGGTTGACCTGGTACCCGAGCTCGCCGATCGCGGCCAGCACCCGCTCGCGGGTCTCCGGACCGACCCGCGGCCGGCCGTTGATCACGTTCGACACGGTCATCGTCGAGACCCCGGCGAACCGCGCGACATCGGCCATCGTCACGACGTTCGACGGCTTTCCCATGCGCCCCACTGTAAAGAACGAGGAGACTTCCATGCCTGAAGCACGGGTCGTGATCGATCTCGACGTACCGGGACCGACCATCAGCCGGCATCTGTACGGCCACTTCGCCGAGCATCTCGGACGGTGCATCTACGGCGGGTTCTACGTCGGCGAGGACTCGCCGATCCCGAACGAAGGCGGCATCCGGCTCGACGTGGTCGAGGCGCTGCGGGCGCTCGAGATCCCGAACCTCCGGTGGCCGGGCGGGTGTTTCGCGGACGAGTACCACTGGAAGGACGGCATCGGGCCGAAGGCGGACCGGCCGTCGATGGTGAACACGCACTGGGGCAACGTCGAGGAGAACAACCACTTCGGCACCCACGAGTTCATGGCGTTGTGCGAGCTGCTGGGCGCCGCGCCGTACGTGAACGGGAACGTGGGCAGCGGCACCGTGCGGGAGATGAGCGAGTGGGTCGAGTACCTGACCCGCGAGGGCGACAGCCCGATGGTGCGGCAGCGGAAGGCGAACGGGCGCGACGAGCCGTGGAAGGTGCCGTTCTGGGGCATCGGCAACGAGGCCTGGGGCTGCGGCGGCAACCTGCGGGCCGAGGCGTACGCCGACCTTGCGCGGCAGTACGCCACGTTCCTCAAGGACCACGGCGACAACAAGCTGTACCGGATCGCGGCCGGCGCGTCGGACGACGACCTGGCGTGGACCGAGGCGCTGCTGAAGGCGGTCAGCTGCCTGGGTTGCGGGCGCGACCCGAAGAACATCTTCCAGGCGATCTCGTTCCACTACTACACGGTCGCCGGGACGTGGGAGCACAAGGGCAGCGCGACCTCGTTCGGCCTGGACGAGTACTACCGGACGATGTCCAAGGCGCAAGGCATCGAGCGGGTGATCCGCGCACACTCGTCGTTGATGGACGCCTACGACCCGGAGCGCAAGATCGGCCTGGTGCTGGACGAGTGGGGCACCTGGTGGGACGTCGAGCCGGGGACGAACCCCGGGTTCCTGTACCAGCAGAACGCGATGCGGGACGCGCTGGTGGCGAGCCTGCACTTCGACGTGTTCCACCGGCACGCGGAGCGGCTGGTGATGGCGAACATCGCGCAGACCGTCAACGTGTTGCAGGCGATGCTGCTCACTGACGATCAGGGCGGGCTCGTGCGCACGCCGACGTACCACGTCTTCGAGATGAACAAGGGCCATCAGGACGCCGACGCTCTGCCGGTGTACGTGATCGATGGACCGTCCTACGATCTCGACGGTACGCCCATGGAGCTGGTGTCGGCGTCCGCTTCGCTGAAGGACGGGCGCGGACTGGTCTCGGTCAGCAACCTCGATCCGGTGTCCGCGGTCGACGTCGTACTGGATCTGCGCGGCGGAACCCCGCAGGACATCACCGGCCGGTTGCTGACGGCAACCGAACCCCAGGCCTACAACACAATGGCGAACCCGGACACGGTGGCCCCGGTCCCCCTGCCGGTGTCCCCGGACCCCCGCGGCCTGCGGGTGACGCTACCGCCCCACTCGTTCGCAACGATCAGCTTGGCCTTGTGACGGTGATCTGAAACTCGTGCACCCAGTTCGCCGGGTTGTCCGGGTCGAACTGGAGCGTGACCTCGCGCGCGTACCCGTGGCTGCGGTAGCCGTTGTCCTCGATCCATCGGGCCAGCGTCTGCATGCTGCGTTCGGCCTCCATCATGTCGCCCTGATGGACGATCGTGGCCGCCTGGCTCAGCTCGGGGAGTTCGGTGAGGTCGACGTCGGCCGCCGTACCTGTGTCGACAGGTACGGCGGCGTGGACGCGGATCGTTTCGTTGCCGGCGTCCTCGTAGTAGGCGACCGGAGAGCCGCACGGGCTGATGCCGGCTGCACCGAGACGCTCGAACAACTGCCCGAACAGCGGCTGGAGCACCGGGCCGATGTCCGCACCGTCGTAGCTGGGCGAGATCGCGGACAGCTCGGCGACCCGGATCGGGGCGATGCGCTTCAGAACAACGTCGTCGGTCGGCATGTGACCTTCCCTCTCGATGAGCCGGAGCCTCGCCTCGACGCTGGTCAGCCGGGCCGTACCGCGGGCGAGCTCGTCCTCGAGCTGGGCATGCCGCAGCCGCAGCATGCCGCGCAGTTGTTCGGCCGACAGCTTCGCGTCGACGATCTCGCCGACCTGCTGCAGGCTGAACCCGAGGTGTTTGAGCGCGACGATCCGGTTCAGGCGGCTGAACTGGTCGGCCGAGTAGAACCGGTACCCGGTCGCCTCGTCGACGACCGCCGGCCGGAGCAGCCCGAGCGCGTCGTAGTGCCGCAGCATCCGCGCCGACACCTGCCCGAACGCCGCGAAGTCTCCGATGGTGAACATGCAGCCAGCTTCGGCCTTGACACGGTGTCAAGGTCAACCATTCGGGTCTTTCCGGTCAGGAGGTGGTGCGGGTGCGGCGGTCGCGGATGGCGGTGAGGGTGAGGGCGGTGACGACCAGGGCGACGCCGCCGGCGCCGAAGCCGGTCACCAGGGTGCCGCGGCTGCTCAGGCGGGCGTCGCACTGCATGGGCGTGATGCCCTCGCCGGGCCGGAAGACCGAGCCGCAGCCGTCCCCGCCCGCGTGCACCGGGCGAACGGCGAGCACCACCCCGACGACCAGCAGGACCGCACCCACCACGCCGAGGATCCTGCTCAGCACCGGCCGCCCTCTCGGGTGCCCTCTGTACTGCGCTCTGCATTGCGCTCTGGATTGCGCTCTGGACTGCGCTCTGGACTGCCGGGACGCGGGACCGCCAGGACCGACCACGAGTGGTGGGTCAGCTCCGACATCCGCACGTTCACTCCCTGGCAGCCTGGCAACATTTGATCAAATCTAACGTAGCTAGCAGCCCGCTCTGAAGTCCGGCAGGACCCCTCCAGGGAATCTTCACCCAGTTCTAACGCGCCCGGTTCACTCGTCGACGACGGCGACCAGCGACCCACTCGCCCGGCCGTGCGCGAGGTCCGCCAGCGCCCGGTCGATCGCGCCGAACGGGACGACGGTGGTGTGCGCGACGACCGGCAGCCGGGCGATCAGACGGAACAGTTCCTCGCCGTCGCGACGGGTGTTCGAGGTGACGCTGCGCAGGTCGCGCTCGTGGAAGAGGTGCCGCTCGTAGTTCAGCACCGGTACGTCGGACAGATAGATGCCCGCGACCGCGACCGTTCCACCGGGCCCGACCGCTTCGAGCGCATACGGGATCACGTCACCGGCCGGCGCGAACACGATCGCCGAGTCGAGCGGTACGGGTGGACGATCCGCGGTCTCGCCCACGAACGCAGCCCCGAGCTCACGGGCCAGCGCCCGGTTCCGCTCGCCGCGGGTCATCACGAACAGCTCGGCGCCCTGAGCGGCCGCGAGTTGCGCGGTCAGGTGCGCACTGGAGCCGAAGCCGTAGATGCCAAGCCGGCCGCCCGGCGGCAGGTTCGCGCGGAGCAGTGCGCGGTAGCCGATGATCCCGGCACACAGGAACGGCGCGAGCTCGACCGCCGGACGATCGTCCGGCAGCGCGTACGCGAAGTCCTGCGGCACCACGGCGTACTGCGCGAATCCACCGTCGGCATCCCATCCGGTGTACGTCGACCGCGGGCAGAGGTTCTCGGCTCCACGGCGACAGAACTCGCAGCGGCCGCACGTCCCCCGCAACCAGGCGATCCCGACCCGATCCCCGATCCCGAAGCGCTGCTCGGCGACACCACCCGCCGCGACCACGGTGCCGACGGCCTGGTGGCCCGGGACCACACCGGGGCGTTTCGGTGGCAGATCTCCTTCTGCCAGATGCAGATCGGTGCGGCAGATCCCGCACGCCTCGACCTTGACCAGGACCTCTCCGGCGGCGGGTTCCGGGACAGTACGGCGTACTCGCCGCAATGGACCACCGTCGACAGGTCCCGCCCGCTCGACCACCCACGCCGTCATCTCATCCATACCCCCATCATCCGACCCGCGTCAGCGTCCGCTCGCGGCGTTCGGCGACCTTGGAGCCGGACTCACGACGCGCCATCCGCCGCAGTACGACGGGAGCAAGCAACAGACCCGCGACGGCCCAGAGCCCGAGCACACCGGCCGTCTCGAGGTGCCGCCAGGAGGTGCCGACCTCGACTGTCACGGCTTCGGCCGGCAGTAGTGCCGATCGCATGCCGAGGCCCATCCAGTAGACCGGCGTGAGCTGGCCGATCCACGCCAACCACGCGGGCAGGGCGGTGATCGGGTAGAAGATGCCGGAGATCGCGATCAGCCCGAGCATCGGCAGCTGGATCAGGCCTTGAGAACGCGCGCTGGTGAAGACCGAGCCGAGGATCGCGCCGATCGGCAACGTCGCGACCAGGCCGAGCAGGAGCACCCACGCGAGCGTGAACCAGTGCGCCGAGCCGACCGTGATCCCGTCGACCAGGAACAGCCCTGGCACCAGCAGGATCGCCAGATCGGCGATCAGCCCACCGGCGACCGAGACGACCTTGCCGACGACGTACCCGGTCATTCCGTTCGGCAGGGATTTGGCGCGGAGCAACGTCCCGTCCTCGCGGTCGGCGGTGAGCTGCTGGCTCATGCTGACCATGCCCATCGCGGCGTTCATCCCGAGGATGCTGGGCAGCGCGAGCGCGCCCAGCAGCAGCCCGGTCGAGCCGAAGTCGCGATGCCGGAGGAAGAACAGCGCGACCAGCATCAGCACCGGCCAGAGGAAATGGCTGAACAGTTCCGGACCGTTGGTGAAGGACTGCCGCAGTTCGATCAGTCCGCGTTGCCGGCCCGTTCTCATGACTGCTCCCGGACGAGCGCGAGATAGGTGTCCTCCAGGGACGCCCGGCGTACTTCGAGGTCGCCGAGCGCGTCGCCGTACGCCGAGAACAGGCCGCGGACGAACGCCGTCGAGTCGGTCGTCGACTTGCGGAAAGGCTGCCCGTCGACCGTCCAGCGCACCTCGTCCTCCCCTGCAATCAGCCGGTTGAGCTCGGCCGTGGTACCGGACGCGATGATGCGGCCCGCGGCGAGGACGAGGATCCGGTGCGCGAGTTTGCTCGCCTCGTCGAGGTCGTGGGTGGTGAGCAGGATCGTGGTGCCTTGCTCGGCCGCGAGACGGCGTACCAGCTCGTGGAACTCCGAGCGCGCTTCGGGGTCGAAGCCGACGGTCGGTTCGTCCAGAAACAGTACGTCGGGGCGGCCAACGATCCCGATCGCGACGTCGAGGCGGCGACGCTGTCCACCGGAAAGGGTCTTGATCTTCTGGCCGGCCAACGCGGTCAGGCCGACGGCGCCGAGCAGTTCGTCGGTCGGCCACGGGCGTGGCGATGTCGAGGTGGAGTACGGCGCGTAGTACGTGCCGAGGTGATGCAGGAGTTCGCGGACGCGCCAGTTGCCGTGGTCGCGCCACGACTGCAGCACGATGCCGATCCGGGACCGCCAACGCTCGCCGGCCGTTGCCGGGTCCGCGCCCAGCACCTCGACCCGGCCGGCCGAACGGAGCCGGAAGCCCTCGAGGATCTCGATCGTCGTGCTCTTGCCGGCACCGTTCGGGCCGAGCAGCGCCAGCACCTCGCCGGGCCGCGCGGCGAAGGTCACGTCGTGCAGGACCTCGGTGTCGCCGTACCGCATCCGGAGGCCGTCAACTGTCATCACCATGCCGCTCAAGGTATGTTGCGTTCACCAGATCGGCAATCGCCTCACGCGATGATCAGGTCGCAGAACCCTGTAAAACCTGGCATTCTGTGCAATGAAGCTGTAAGAGAACGCAACTCGTTGCAATGAGCTGCCGGTGAACGCACGGAGGTTGCCCGATGCCCGGAGGCAGGCTGAGTCACCAGGACCGGCTCGACATCGCGGCCGGCCTGGCGGACGGTCTCGGGTACGCCGAGATCGCGCGGCAACTGCAGCGCCCGACGTCAACGATCAGTCGCGAGGTCGCGCGGAACGGCGGTGCGGGCGGGTACCGGGCAGATCACGCGCACTACGCGACCGCCGCGCGGGCTCGCCGCCGTCAGCTCTCGTCAGCCGGGGTGGGTCGCGTGATCACGGGCGATCCGCGGCGCGAATATGTCGAGCGGTTCGCGGCGATGATGGTCGAGGGCGGGCTGCCACGGATGGCGTCGCGGGTCCTCGCGCTGCTGTACACGTCCGACTCGCGCACGCTCACGGCCGCCGCGCTCGTCCAGGAGCTGCGGGTCAGTCCGGCGTCGATCTCGAAGGCGATCGGCTACCTCGAGAAGGTCGGCATGGTGCGCCGGGAACCCGGTCCGGTCCGTCGGTTGCAGCACTATGTGATCGCCGAGGACGTCTGGCTGAAGGCATGGGAGGTGAGCGCGCGCACCAACCACAACTGGGCGGAGACCGCCGCCGAAGGGATCGAGTTGCTCGGGCGTGACACGCCGGCCGGTGAGCGACTGATGCACATGGCCGAGTTCTTCCGTCGGCTCGGTGACGACATGTCCGGCGGCGCCGGGTTCCAGGACTGCCTCGCGGTGCTCGCGGTTCTGTGGCAGGCCGACCGGTTGCTCGACGCGGACGAAGTCGCCGCCGCGCTGGGTTGGCCGGTAGCTCGGGTCACCGACGCGCTGGACTACGCGGTGAAGAACTCAGGGCAGGATGGTGCGGAGTAGGCGGCGGGTGAGGGTGCCGTCGGCGAGGCCCAGTTCCACCAGGTCGTCGAAGATGTGCTGGTCGGCGGCTGCTGCGCGGATTCCGGCATCGAGGATGCGGGCGGAGCGGCTGAGCTGGGCGACCAGTGCGGTGTCGCGGAGGTGCCGGGAGAGCAGGCGGGACGTGCGGCGCCGGTACGGCGTACCGGCGTCCGAGGAACCGGCCCGGAGGGCGTCGGCGATGGAGCGGCCCGCGAGCAGACCGGTGGCGACCGCGTAGTAGATGCCCTCGCCGGTCATCGGGTTGATCAGGCCGGCCGCGTCGCCCGCGAGCAGGACCGGTCCTCGTTGTGGTCTCCAGCTCCATCCGGCCAGCGGGAGGTGGTGGCCCCACCACGACTCGCCGCCCTCGGTCGCCCCCGGAAGCAGGGTGTCCAGGTGTTTCAGCAGGTCCGCCCGGCTCGGGCGCGTGCCGGCGAGAAGTTCGCCGTACCCGACGTTCGACCAACCGTCGCCGCGGTCGAAGGACCAGGCGTACGACGGTTGCCGCCCGGGACCGTACGCGATCACCTGAGCCGCCGCGCGCGCGGGCGGGGTCGGCGCGTACCCGCGGATCGCCAGCGCGACCGGACCGGACTTCGCGCCGAGTTCCCGCCGTACGACGGAATGGGCGCCGTCGGCGCCGACGACGAAGCGCGCGTCGAGGTCGTCCACCGCGACGGATCCGCGCCCGACCGCGAGGCTGCGGACGCGACGCCGGACGAGTTGCGCGCCGGCCGCCTGAGCCGCCTCGACCAGCCGGTGGTCGAACACGGCGCGCGGGACGACCCAGGTGGGCCGGGAGAGCTCACGATCGACACCGGCCTGGCCGCGGTTCAGCACGAAACGGCGTACCGGGGTCCAGTCGTCGAGGATGCCGGTGACGCCGACGCCGGCGAGCAGGTCGAGGACGTGCGGCGCGATACCGTCGCCGCACGCCTTGTCCCGCGGGAACTCGTGCCGATCCAGCAGCAGGACCGACAGGGTCGGGTCCGCCGCCAACGCTCCGAGCGCGGCCGACGTACCCGCCGGTCCCGCTCCGACAACAATCAGGTCCCACATTCCGCACAGTGTCGCATCAGGGTCGCGTCAGGGCCGCGTCAGGCGGGCCCGGCCTGTCAGGTGCCAGGGCGGCGGCCAGGCTTGTTCGTACGCCGGGGCGCGCGGCGCTGGCGTGGTGCGCTCGCGGTCGGAGCACCCAACGGGGTCACCGGGCGCGCCTCGTCGAGGTCGACGACCTTCGGAGGCGGCGGGACGAAGACGGGGATGGTGTCCTCTTCGTCGACCGCCACAGGCGGCGGAGTCGGAGGCGGCGGCGGCTCGGCGCGGGCCGCTGCCTCCTTGCCGACCCGCGGGCGCGGCGCCGCCAGGGCGACCGCCGGGGCCGCGATCGGTGGACGATGATGGCGTCGGTGCGGCAGGCGGGTGCGCAACTCGAGGCCGAGCGCGTCGATCAGCTTGCTGCAGGCAACGATCGAGAGAGCTACCGCGAAGACGGTGCACGCGGCGAACAGCACCGACTGGCCGCCGGCCGACCAGTTCGACGGGTCGGTGCGGGACATCGCGGCGATCATCGCGACCACGATCGCATTGGTGATGCCGAGGGCAACGGCCACGCCGACCGTGCGCAGCAGCACCCGGCGCTCGAGCCCGACATCGTCGGCCGCCGCGACCAGTCCGGCAATCAGTCCCGCGAGTACTGGGACTGTATAGACAAGTGCGAGGGTGAGCCCCGGGCTGGCGACAAGATAGAAGACGTCGAAGACCAGGGCTGTGCCGGTCAGCGCGGCCGCGAAACAGACCACCATCGGCGGGTACGCGCGAAGGACCGCGACCGCGTCCACGGGCACGGTCTTGAACATCCGCAGTGCCAACAGCAACGACTCATCCCCTCGTCGTCCCCCATTGTGCAGCTAGCCCGGCACCCTGGGTGAGATCCGGCAGCCAGCGAGTCTTGCGGACATCCAGGCCATCACAACCGCCGGCAGGCCGACCCGGCACGCTCAAGCGGATCCGCCGACGGTGATTGCGATGGCCTGGCGATCCGCTCCTAGGCCGCCAATTGCGTGGGGGTGAGTTTCTCGCGCAGGTCGTCGAGGATCCGGCGGAGGACCCGGGAGACCTGCATCTGGCTGACGCCGATGTCGTTGCCGATCTCGGACTGCGTCCAGCCTTCGACGAAACGCAGCTGCAGGATCCGGCGGTCGCGCTCACCGAGATCGGCGAGGACCGGTTCCAGCATCTCGACCGTCTCGAGCTGGTCGATGCTCGCGTCGTCGTCGTCCGCGACCACGTCCGCGAGCGTCAGCTCGGCGTCGGCCTCGGCCGGGCGGTCGAGCGACAGGACGTTGAAGCAGCCCTTCGCCGCCAGCGCCTGCTCGACCTCGGTCAGCTCGACCTCGAGATGCGCGGCGAGTTCGGCCGGGGTCGGTTCGCGGTTCAGCTCCTGTTCCAGTTCGGGGAGCTTGTTCGCGATCGTGCCCTGCATCTCCTGCAGCCGGCGCGGGATCCGGACCGTCCAGGCGCAGTCGCGGAAGTACCGCTTGACCTCACCGCGGATGGTCGGGATCGCGAACCCGATGAACGGGGTCTCGGCCTCCAGCCGGTAGTGGTGGGCCGCCTTCACCAGTCCCAGATAGGCGACCTGCTCCAAATCGTCTGCCTCGGCGCCACGGCCGCGGAAGCGGCGCGCGATGCCCTTGGCCATCTCGAGATTCAGTTCGACGACCTGTTCGAGAAGTTCCTGCCGCTCGTCCTCGGCGGTGCTCGCCGCCCGCCGTTCCATCAGTTCCCGGGTGGCTGCTTCTCGGGCGGCCCGATCGTTCGGGGCGCCGTGCGGGACCGAAGCCCGCTCCATCGTGCTTGTGACCATTGGTATGACCTCGCGACTGTTGTCACGGCGTGGCACTTCGCTGAACCACGGTCATGCCTGCACCAGAACACGTACCCAGCTCTCGCCATCTCATGCATGCACGCTCTGGCGCCGCCGCCGACGGCGATGCAGAAATCCGTCACCGACCGCGACCGGATTCATGGATCGAACGCTCGTTTCAGCGCATCGATGTCACAACTAGTAAGGGTGCGGACACACGGCCCAAAAGTGTGTACGATGCAGATGCAAGGCCAAATGCACGTGCATCTGCAGCCGCATATGGAAGGTGCAGACAAATGACAGAGATCTACAACGGCATGCCGGGCGACTCGAACGCCGAGCTGAGCTGGAAGAAGAGTCAGCGAAGCGGTCCGTCCGGAAACTGCGTCGAGGTAGCGAAGCTGCCTGATGGCGGCGTCGCGGTGCGCAACTCGCGCTTCGCGGGCGGCCCGGCGCTGGTGTTCACCAAGGCCGAGATCGAGGCATTCCTCGGTGGCGTCCACGACGGCGAGTTCGAGTACCTCGTCTGAGCAGCACAACGCAGGACAAAGCAGTACAAAGCAACACCAGAGCAAGGGCCCCTTCGCCAGGCGAGTGACGAAGGGGCCCTTTCTTGTGCCCGGAGAGCAGCAGTACGCCGGTCCGCGCGGCCGACGTACGAGCGCGCGCTGACGGCGTACACAAAACGCCAGGGCCGACTCTCCGGCGAGAGTCGGCCCTGGCGTGCCTGAGGGGCGGGTACGGACTACTGGACGGTGAGCGGCCAGAGCTGTTCGCTCGGGAGCTCCGAGGCCTTGCCGGTGGCCGCATTGTCAACGGTGATGCGCAATCCGGTGAACTTCGGCGTCATCACCCGCTGGTACCGCGAGGCGCGGTCCGGCTCGGCGACGTACTCGGCGATCAGGTGGTCACCCAGCCAGATCCGCACCATCTTCCGTCCTCCTACTGCTCTGTCGGTGGTCATGGAGCCAAGCTCACGATCGGGTCGCCGTCGAGTTGGCGGACGCCGCGCAACCAGCCCTCGAAGGCCCAACGCTGTTGCTCGGGGCAACGCGCGACCAAGTCCTGGATCTCCCGCTCCGTCAGCTCCTCGGGCGCGCGGCCGCCGGCCATCCCGGCGGTCTGCTCCACAACTTCACTGTCGTTGTCGTTCATCGACTCGGGTTCCCCAACCAGTCAAGCCAACGGGGGGCCGTCGGCGCTCTGTAGGACCGGCCTGCCGGATCACGTGAGGTCACGTTTCGCGAGATCCAGCTCACCTTCTGTGCATGAAGCAATCATGGCGTCGGCACGCGGCGAATGCAAGCGCCCGATGCACGTGCATCCGCACGTTTTCCATTTCGAGACCACTCTGGCCCCCTTTCCGCCTGGATCGAGCCTGCTGAGCGTCGGCGAACGGTGTTCGCCTGCGCTGAGCAGGGCTACTATGTGCTGACAAATACGCGGAAGCTGGGATCGGCTACTCTTACGCTCCGTGATCGCCGATGCGGAATCGATGCTCTTTTGTAAGAAGTCCGGCAGATCGGCGCCGCAGCGTGCGATGATGTGCACCTGCGGGTGAGGTTGATGAGGATCACTGGGGCCGCTGGGAGGTTGGTGTGACCGAGTCGGGCGCGCAGAGCGGGCCGACCACGCTGCGGATCATTCTCGGAGGGCACCTTCGCCGGATGCGGGCGGCGGCCGGCATCAGCCGCTCGGACGCGGGGTGGGAGATCCGTTCGTCGGAGTCCAAGATCAGCCGGATGGAGCTGGGGCGCGTCGGCCTGAAGGAACGCGACGTCGCCGATCTGCTCAAGCTGTACGGCCTGGACGACGACGAGGAACGCGACCGGCTGCTCGCGCTCGCCCGTGAGGCGAACAACCCGGGTTGGTGGCACCGCTTCGGTGACGTGCTGCCGAGCTGGTTCCACTCCTACCTCGACCTCGAGGCGTCCGCTCAGCTGATCCGCATCTACGAGCTGCAGTTCGTGCCGGGCCTGCTGCAGACCAAGGAGTACATCCGCGCGGTGATCCAGCTCGGTCGCGGCATGATCCCGGCCGAAGAGGTCGAGCGCCGGATCAGCCTCCGGGTGAACCGCCAGGAGGTGATGAGCCGGCCGGACCCGGTGCGCGTCTGGGCGGTCATCGACGAGGCCGCGCTGCGCCGTCCGATCGGTGGCACCAAGGTCATCGTCGAGCAGCTGAACCACCTCATGGAGGTCTCGCACCTGCCGAACGTCACGCTGCAGGTGGTCCCGCTGTCGATCGGCGGCCACGCGGCGGCCGGCGGTTCTTTCAGCATCCTGCGGTTCCCGGATTCGGACCTGCCGGACACCGTCTACATCGAGCACCTGACCAGCGCCTTGTATTTGGACAAGCTCGACGAGCTCGACCAGTACACGGCCGCCATGGAATCCCTCTGCGTCGCGGCCCCCCAGCCCAACAAGACCCGCGACATCCTCCTCAACATCCGCAAAGACTTCGAAGCCTGACCGAAGAACTCCTCCGGTGGTGGAGAGCGGGACGGGCACGGGCGACAGGGAAGCCGGCATGCCCGCCCCGCTGATCATGGGATGAGACGGGTGAGGACGAGCGGCCGGCCGGTGATCCGTTCGATGAGTTGCTGCCACTCGTCGGGCCAGCCGAGGGGGACGAAATGACCGCGGTGCGGGATCGCAACGGCCGCTCCCCCACGATCTGAGGTCGCCGCGCAGATCAGCGCCTCCATCGCCTGCCCCGAGTCGTCCTCTTCTATGAAGAGGGGACCTGGGCGGTAGCCGGTGTCGAGCGCAATGCGGTACGCGGCCTCCTGCAGGTCGACGAGATCGCGCAGTCTCCCGACCAGACGCTCACAGGCGTAGCAATAGAGCGTGGGTCGCACGCTGGCGCCCGGGTCCGGTGAATCGTCGGGCCACAAGGTCAGGTTGGCCTGTGCGCTGGTCATGGCACGACCGTACGGAGCCAGCCACTCCTGGCACCATGTGAATCTCTGGCGCCCGAAGGGACCTTCAGGACAGCGTGGAGTGCCGGGCACGTACGTGTTCAGCGCAACGCAGTACGACACGCCCGCCGAAACGCAAGGTTGTGGATGACGCCGGTCAGTCCTGGATCATGGCCGCGATCAAGGCGCTGGAGTCCCGCGGACTCAGCGCCGTAGCTCGCAGGTGGTCGAAGACCAGGCTGAATCGATCGACCTCGACCTCGGACTCGAGAAACAGGTCGCCTGCGAGACCCTCGACATGCACGATGTCGGGCACCGACGCTCCGAACCGGAGCCGACTGAACGAGTTGTCCATGCCGCGATAGTGGCCGCGATCGAACGGAATCATCTGCAGGGTGACGTTGGGCAACTCCGCGAGCTCCAGTAGCCGGCCGAGCTGCCTACGCATGACGCTGATGCCGCCGACCTCCCGCCGCAGCGCAGCCTCGTCGATCACTGCCCAGAACTCGAGCGGATCTCGCCCCACCCGCTCTGGTAACAAGATGGCCTGACGCTCCATACGCACCTGTACGCGCCGTTCGACGGTGTCCGTGTCGGCGCCGAAACCGTCGACCATGATCGTCCGTGCATAGTCCTCTGTCTGCAGCAGGCCCGGGATGAGCAGCGACTCGTAGTTGTTCACCGCCTTCGCCTCGGCCTCGAAGCTCATGTAGGCCGCATAGCCGTCCGAGATCGTGTCCGAGTAGTGCGGATACTGACGCAGCCAGCCCGGCGACTTCGCGCCGCGCGCGAGCTCGAGCAGATTGGTGCGCCGCTCGTCGTCGACGCCGTACAGGTCGAACAAGGTTTCCAGCGTGCCGCCGTGCGGCCGAGCCTGACCCTTCTCGATCCGCCACAAGGTCGACTGGTTGACGCCGGTCTGCTCTTCGACCTGCTCGCGCGTCAGCTCGGCGTCGGCGCGCAGAGTTCGCAACTCGGCTGCCAGCCGGCGCAGTCGCACGGTTGGCGGGCCGGCCGGTCTTGGCATTGTCCACAACCTCTCGTTTCGAGCCCGTCAAGGTACGCCGTGCGAGTCGATCGGTCAGTGTGCGGTCCGTTCGGTCCGCCCGCGCGGCCCGATCGTGGCGCAGATTCGTATGGTACAAGGCACATCACGCTCCGTACCGTCGTGATGTCAGTACGACGGACTTTGTACGGAACGAGGTGGCTTGGTGTGATCCCCGGCATGTGGGCGTTGGTCGCCGGCACGATTGTCGTTGCGATTCTCATGGTCCGCGACATCGCACGGAACCTCAGCGATCGATGACCGTCACGAACCTGCCGCTCCCGACCCACCGCCGCATCCGCGTGTGGTTCGGCAAGCACGTGATCGCCGACCACGTCTGCGATCCTGCCTCGGCCGCCGAGTACGAGGCGGCAATGCGGCGGCGATTCGGATCCTTGCGAGTGACGAACGATCCGGCTGAGCCGGCTACGCCGGACACGTGAGAGGGCAGCGACGCCGAGGATGGTGGGCGAGGCTCTGGGAGCGCCTCAACGACATCTTTCGCCGCTGGCGCGATGCTGGATGAGCTGACGGAACTGGCAACGGTCGCCCCAGTCCCGGTCTCGTGGCAGCCATCGTCACGTTCCGCCGGGCCCGGCGGAACGGTGAGCACGATCGACGACTAGCTAGGCGTGTGTAGGCCGGACCCTAGTCGTGGTGCGGGATGGGCTGCGGACGCGATTGTTGGGCAGGCCTGATCGACCCACCACGGCCGTCGGCGCTACGAGGGGGTCACTCTCGCGAGCGGTAGCGAGCTGATGCGCGGGCGGTAGCCCGCAGGTCGCCGGCGGCAGCCGGCAACTGTGCACCGGCGCCAGCCGGGGGCGGGTGGAGCTCGCGGAGCGGACGCGCTGAAGAGCGGAGCGACGAAGAGAGCGTCTGCGTAGCGTGCGTGGGGGCTCCCAGAGGTCAGGTGTTGTCGGTCAGCCAGGTTATGAGGGGTTTGGTGGCTTGCCAGTCGGTGCGGATGTGGGTGGTGAGGGCGGGGGTGTGGATGAAGGGGTCGAAGCCGTAGTTCTTGCCGACGGTGAGGGTTTTGTGGCGGAGGAGGTCGATGCGGGGGTGGTCGGGGTCGTAGCCGCGGGGGCTGGTTTTGAGTTTGTCGCCGCCGATCGTCCAGCCGGCCTTCGCCAGTTTCGCGAGGATCTTCTCCAGCTGCTTGCCGCGGCGGTCCTCGTCGATGGCGGTGCGGATCCGGGCCAGCCGCTCGGCGGTCGCGTCGTAGAAGCCGGCGCCGACGCGGACACCGGGAGCTGACACCTGCACGTACCACCCGGTGGCCGGCGCGACCGCGACGTACGCGCCCTGGTGGGTCTTGTACGGCGTCTTGTCCTTGGCGAACCGCACGTCACGGTACGGGCGGAACAACTTCGCCGTACCGAACTCCTCCTCGAGCTCCGCCAGCAGTTCCGCCATCGGTGCCCGCACCGACTCCTCGTAGACGTGCTTGTGCGCCGTCCAGAAGCTCTTGGTGTTGTCCATTTCGAGATCGTCGTAGAAGTCCAGCGCGGCAGCCGGAAAACCGGTAAAACTCATGGCGTAACGATAGTTCGCCCGACAGATCGGACAGGCACCCCATATGCGCGCGATCCAGGTCACCGAGTTCGGCGGCCCCGAGGTACTCGTCCCAGCCGAGCTCGACCCGCCGGCGCCCGGACCGGACGAGCTGCTCGTCGAGGTCACCGCCGCCGGCGTGAACTTCGCCGACACCCATCGCACCGACGGTTCGTACCGCGGCCGCGTGACGCTCCCGTTCGTCCCCGGCGTCGAGATCGTCGGCCGGACAACGACCGGTCGCCGGATCCTCTCCTCCATCTTCGAGACGGGCGGCGGGTACGCCGAGTACGCCGTGGCGCCGAAGCGCCGCGCGGTCGACGTACCCGAGGAGGTCACCGACGGGCAGGCGCTCGCGCTGCTGATCCAGGGGCTGACGGCGTGGCACGTACTGCGGACGAGCGCCCGGATGAACTGTGGGGACTCGGTCCTGGTGAACGCGGCCGCGGGCGGCGTCGGCTCGCTCGCGATCCAGCTCGCCAAGCACTTCGGCGCCAGCCAGGTGATCGCGGCGGCGTCCACGCCGGCCAAGCGCGAGCTCGCCCTGGAGCTCGGCGCGGATGTTGCCGTTGACAACAATCCGGACGGTTTCGCGGAACGCGTGCGGGCGGCGACCGGCGGCGTGAACGTCGTACTCGACTCGACCGGCGGCCCGACGATGCTGGCCGGCCTCGAGTGTCTCGCCGACTTCGGCCGGCTGGTCAACTACGGCAACGCCGGCCGCGAGGGACGACCTTCCGTCGATCCGAGTGCGCTTGCCCAGCGCAACCTTTCGGTCGCCGGCTTCTGGCTCGTTCCCGCGATGGACCTTCCGGGCATGTACGTCGAACCGCTCGAGGCGATGCTCGACCTCACCGCGCGCAAGCAGCTGCGTCCGCTCGTCGGCGCCGAGTACCCGCTGGCCGAAGCGCGCCGGTCGCACGAGGACCTGCTGGCTCGCAGGTCCACCGGCAAGCTGATACTCAAGCCCTGAAGAAGGACCGGATGTCCGCGGCCAGCAGCTCCGGCTGCTCGAGCGCCGCGAAATGCCCGCCGTGCGGATGACTCGTCCAGCGGACGATGTTGTTGTCGGTGTGCTCGACCTTGTGCCGCAACGGGATGAAGTTCTCGTGCGCCAGGTCGAGCAGCGCGGTCGGCGTCCGCGACGGCTCGGCCGGTTGGCCCCAGTACGCCGCGTGCGCGCGTTCGTAGTAGATCGCGCCGGCCGAGCCCGCGGTCCGGGTCAGCCAGTAGAGCATCACGTTGGTGAGCAGCAGGTCCCGCGAGATCGGCGTATCGGACCAGGCCTCGAACTTCTCCGCGATCCACGCGAGCTGCCCGACCGGTGAGTCGGTGAGCGCGTACGCCAGGGTCTGCGGCCGCGTCGACTGCAGGTCGGCGTACCCCTGCTGCTCCGCCGCGAACTCCTGCTGCCGCCGCCACGACGCCCACGTTCGCTCGCGCTCCGCCGCATCCAACGGGGCAAGCTCCGCAGGTGTCGGCTCCGACGTCGCGCCGGCGCCCGGGATCAGATTCAGGTGTACGCCGATCACCCGCTCGGGGTCGATCCGCCCGACCTCGCGGGAGATCGCCGCACCCCAGTCCCCGCCCTGTACGCCATACCGCTGGTACCCGAGCCGGGTCATCAGCTCGGTCCACGCGCGGGCGACCCGCTTGAACTCCCACCCGGACTCGCGGGTCGGACCGGACAGCGTGAAGCCCGGAATGGTCGGGAGGATCAGGTGGAAGTCGTTCAGCAGCGGTACGACGTCAGTGAACTCGACGATCGATCCGGGCCAGCCGTGTGTGAGCACGAGCGGGATCGCATCCGGCGACGCCGACCTGAGGTGAGCGAAGTGCACCACGGCACCGTCCACGACGGTCGTGTACTGCGGCCATTCGTTCAACCGTGCCTCAGCAGCCCGCCAGTCGTAACCGTTCCGCCAGTACTCGACCAACTCCTGCAGGTACCCGAGCGGTACGCCGCGGGACCACCCGGATCCCGGCAACTCCGAAGGCCAGCGCACCAGCTCCAGCCGGCGGCGCAGATCGGCCAACTCGCTGTCCGGCACGTCCAGCCGGAACGGTTCGATCGTCACTCCCGCACCCTGCCACGGAAGGTACGCCTCAGGCATCGACCTTTTCGGTACCGCGGTCGCGGAGGACCTTGAAGGCGACGGCGGCGATCAGGCAGAGCACGCCGGCGATGACGACGATCGTGGTCAGCGTGCTGGCGCCGTTCAGCGCGTTGTCGCAGGCCATCGGCGTGATCCCCGCGGCCGGGCGGAACGCCGAACCGCAGTTCGTCCCGCTCGCCGAGACCGACCGGAACCCGAGCAGCGCGCCGGCCAGCAGCAGCACCACCCCGGCAGCGCCGAGCACCTTGTTCAGCGTGATCACGGTCTGACCGGCTCCGCGACCAGGCCTTGTGTTGGGCATGCCAACAACATGCCCCATGAGCCCCGTAGCACTTCGTTCACTCCTCTTCGTCGGACCACCCGGTCCGAACTTACGGTCCGGGCCCGGATGATCCCTACCCGTGCAGCGGGTCAGGACTGATTCTTCACACAGTCCTTACTCAGGACATGACCGGCTGTGACGGTGATCTCAGATCAAATGAGAGTCACTGTCATCCGATACGTTCCTCCAGATGCACGGTGACGTGGTCGCCTGGCTGCTTTCCGAGCAGGGTCCGCAGCGCGCCCTTGACCGGCAGTTTGTGGGTTCCGTCACCGAGAGCCATGAACGAGCTCTCGAACGGGTGGCCGTCCATCGTGCCGCGCACCTTCACCAGTCCGCGGGTTCCGAAGTACTCCGCCGAGCCCGGCATCTGCACGTAGGTCCAGCCGCCCTTGGCGTCGCTCTTCAGCAGCGGTGCGGTGAAGGTCTTGTCCAGCTTGCTCATGGTGAGCTCCTCTCTCTACACCCCTGGGTAGAGACCGCGGGCCGGTTTTCGACATCGTCGGGCAACTTATTCTGGACGATGTGCAGATCAGGATCCGCCGGGCGGGGCGGGACGACGTACCGGCGGTTCTGGCGCTCCTCGACGGTGCCACCGAGTGGCTGGTCGCGCGCGGCCGGACGGACCAATGGGGTACGGCGGCACACTCGACGAGCCCGCGCCGCGTCGAGCAGATCACCGGCTTCGCCGACGACGGCGGACTGTGGGTCGCGACGGTCGCCGGCCGCGTCGTCGGCGCACTCGCGGTCGGTACGGCGCTGGACTACGTGCCGCCGGCCGCGGAGCCCGAACTGTACGTTCGGCTGCTCGTCACCGATCGCGCGTACGCCGGACAGAACCTCGGCGGCACGCTGCTCGACCATGCGCGGGAGCTGGCCCGCGAGGCCGGCGTCGGCCTGCTGCGGGTGGACTGCTTCGCGGGCGGTGATCAGGCGCTGGTCCGGTACTACGAGCGGCAGGGCTTCACGCGGGACGTCGCGTTCGCCGTACCGCGGATCAATGCGCCGGACTGGCCGGGTCAGGTGCTGGCGCAGCGGTTGTGACAGCTGATCTGTGGACGACGCCGTGGGAGTCGCTGCAGTGCTCTTCGACGCGGCCCGTGGTGGCGTGGTCGACCTGGAGGGTGGAGTGCGTCAGGTGGTGGCGCTCGGCCAGCACCTCCTCGATCCGGACCCGGATCTGGTGACAGTCCAGGCCCTCCGAGACGATGACGTGCGCCGACGCGGCGGGCTCGCCGGAGGTGATCTCCCAGACGTGCAGGTCGTGTACTTCGACGACGCCTTCGACCGCGCACAACTCGGCGCCGAGCGCCTGCGGGTCGATGGCGGTCGGCGCGGCCTCCAGGAAGATCCGGCCGGAGTCGCGGACCAGGCCGATGCCGGCCTTGAGCATCAGTACGGCGACCACGAACGCGGCGATCGCGTCCGCCCGGGTGAAGCCGGTCGTCAGCACGACCAGCCCCGCGATCGCGGTGGCGATGAACGCGAACAGGTCGTTGAGGATGTGCTGGAACGCGCCCTCGACGTTCAGGCTGGAACGGTTCGCCTTGCTGATCAGCCAGGTGGCGAGCACGTTCACCACGATGCCGGCGACGCCGGTGATCAGCACCAGCGCGCCCTTCACCTCGGGCGGGTGGATCAGCCGGTTGACGGCCTCGTACACGAAGTACGCCGCGAGCAGCAGCAGCGTGATGCCGTTCGCCTGCGCGGACAGGATCTCGACGCGTTTTAAACCGTAGGTGAAACCACCGGCCGGTGGCTTCGCGGCGAGCCGGATCGCCAGCAGTGCAAGGGCGATCGCGATCGCGTCGGTGAGCATGTGCGCCGCGTCGGTGACGAGAGCCAGCGAACCGGCAGCGAGACCGACGATCACCTCGGCGATCATGAAGCCGACGATCAGCGCGAGCGCGCCGCTGAGCAGCTTGCGGTCGGCAGCCACGCTCACCGCATGACCGTGGCCGTGACCGGCGCTCACGCTTGCGACCTCTCCGGATGGATGGCGTCGGTGTGTTCGGTGTGCGCGACGGCGAGGTCGAGCAGCATCCGCACGTGCGCGTCGTCGAGCCGGTAGAAGGCGTTCCGCCCGTCCCGCCGTACGGCGACCACGCGGTGCGCGCGCAGCAGCCGGAGCGCGTGCGACGTCGCAGACTCGCTCAGCCCGGTGATCACGGCCAGGTCGCAGACGCAGAGCTCCCCGTCGAGCAGCGCGACCAGCAGCTTGAGCCGCCGCGGGTCACCGAGCAGTCCGAACACGTCGGCCGTGTCGACGATGTCCTCCGCACCCGGCATCCTGGCGTTGACACTGGCCACCCGCTCGGGATCCACCAGCCGCACATTGCACGAGTCGAGCTGCACATCTGCAGAACTCTTCATATATTCACGGTAGTGCACCACCCCCACAACCAGCAAGCGGTGCGTCAGGCGAGGCCGAGGCGGTAGGCGTAGGCGACGGCTTGGGCCCGGTCGCGGAGGTTGGCCTTGGCGAAGAGGTGGTTGATGTGGGTCTTGACCGTCGCCTCGCTGACGACCAGGCGGCGGGCGATCTCGGTGTTGGACAGGCCCTCGGCGATCAGGCGCAGTACCTCCAGCTCCCTGGGCGTGAGGCCGGAGTCGGTGACCGCGACCGGCTTGGCCGCTGCGCCCTCGATCAGGCGGCGCTGGACGTCGGCGTCGAGGATCGACTGGCCGTTCGCGGCCGCCTCCAGCGCGCGGCCGATCGACTCCGCGTCGGCGTCCTTGGTGAGGAATCCGCGGGCTCCCGCCCGGAGCGCGGACAGCACCGAGTCGTCGTCGCTGTACGTCGTCAGCACGACGACCTCGGTCCGCGGATGGTCCGTACGCACCTGCCGGGTCGCCTCGACACCGTCCACGTGCGGCATCCGCAGATCCACCAGCAGTACGTCGGGGTCGTGCTCGGCCACCAGTTGCACGGCCTCCCGCCCGTCCGACGCCGCGGCGACGACGTCGATCCCGGGCAGCAGTTTCAGCAGCGTCACCAGCCCCTCGCGGACCACCGTCTGGTCGTCCGCGACCACAACTCGCAGGCTCACGCAGGCACCTTCAGTTCGACGCGCCAGCCCGTCGAGGTCGGGCCGGCTTCCAGTGATCCGCCGACCAGGTCGGCACGTTCACGCATCCCGAGCAGACCATAGCCGCCCGGCGCGGCCCGCTCGGGGCGCTGGTCCTGCTGATCGTCGACGGTCAGCGCCACCACGTCGCCGTACGACAGCCGCACCCGTACCGGCGCACCCGGCGCGTGCTTGCGGATGTTCGCCAGCGACTCCTGCAACGTCCGGTACAACGTGCCCAGCACCTCCGCCGGCAACTCCCGCTCCACACCGTCGACATCGAACGAGGCCGCCGCCCCACTCTCCAGCCGGTACGCCGTCACGAGATCACCGAGCGCCCGTACGTCGGGAACCGCGTCCTCGCGCAGCGCCGCCACTGCCCGCCGCGCCTCGGCCAGCCCCTCCGCAGCGAGGCCCTGCGCCCGCGTCACCTGCTCGATCGCGTCCGGTGATGCGCCGTCCCGGACCAGCATCAGCCGCGCACCCTGCAGGCTCAACGACAAGCCGGCCAGGGAGTGCGCGAGTACGTCGTGCACGTCGCGCGCGATCCGCGCCCGCTCCGCAAGTGCCGCGGCGCGCTCGTGCTCCTCGATCGCGGCCTGCTTGCGGGCCAGCGACACCTCGAGATCCTCCAACTGCTGCTCACGCGACCGCCGATTGACCGCCGCGAGCGTCAGTGCGACCACCCCGAACGCGGCGCCGAGCGCGCCCGGGATCGACCGCGTCGTCACGTACAAGGGCACGCTGGCCCCAACGATGCTGATGGCAACGATCACCCATTCCAGCGGCTGCGCCCGGAAGTACCGGACCGCGGCGCGGCCGGCGTAGAACGGGATCGTGATCATCGCGCTGGCCGGCAACGCGTACCAGAGCAGGCATCCGGCAACGGTGAACGCCAGCATCCCGTAACCGGCCGCACCCGGCGGCACGCCGAACTTCAGCCCGAACAGCGAGATGTTGCCGAGCACAACCACCGCGCCGAGGACAAGGATCGCCCAGAACGGCAGCCTCCGGTCGTCGTGGCTGCGCGCGGCGACCACGACCGAGATGATCGTGATGACCGAAGGTACCGCACGGAGCAGCAGGCCAGGCACGGAGGAATCCCGCACCTGGCCCGACAGCGTCCAACTCATGCTCACATCATGCCCACTTCAGGAGCGCTGCGTGGCCAGTGGCGCGTTCATGGCCAGCGCCCGCCGGTAGACCATCGCGTTCTGCGCGCCGATCGTGACGCCGATGGTCAGCGCGATCGTCGCCTGGCTGACCGGACTGTGCGGCCACAGTGCCGCCGCGGCGAACGTCGTACCGATCCGCAGGGCGATCGTGAGCAGCCACAGGACCAGCGTCGCGGCCGTGCCCTTCTGGAACAGCCCCTGGTCGGTGTGCGTCAGCCGGACACTCGCGCCGCGAGCGAGGCCGAAGCCGAGCAGGACCACGCATTCGAGGGCGAAGAAAGCCAGCTCGCCCGTGCTCGCCGTGTGTACGACGGACGACAGTGTGTAGACGCCTACGATCAGCAGGATCGCGGGCATCAGGCCCAGCGACTTCGGGGTGACCAGCGACCCGGTCACCTGCCGGCCGATCACCCGTACCAGCACCAGCACGCCAATCAGGATTCCGATTACGGCCGACATCTCAGTTCCTTCCGAGGAGTTTGGTTGTTGGCCACAACTCTCCTCGGATCCACTGTCCGAGACGTCAGCCCGGAGGTGAGACCCGGGTGGAACCCGGATCTCAACCCCAGGGTTGATCTACGCCAGCGAGACGAGGTCCAGGTAGTCGTCGGACCAGAGGTCTTCGGTGGCGTCGGGGAGGAGCAGGACGCGGTCCGGGCGGAGTGACTCGATCGCGCCCTCGTCGTGGGTGACCATCACGATCGCGCCCGGATAGCTGCCGACCGCCCCGAGCACTTCTTCCCGCGAGGCGGGGTCGAGGTTGTTGGTCGGCTCGTCCAGCAGCAGCACGTTCGCGCTGGAGTGCACGAGCCCGGCCAGCGCCAGTCGCGTCTTCTCGCCACCGGACAGCACGCCGGCCGGCTTGTCGACGTCGTCGCCGCTGAACAGGAACGACCCGAGCACGTTCCGGACCTCCCCGTCGGTCAGCCCCGGTGCAACCGAGGCCAGGTTCTGCCGGACGGTCCCGGCCAGGTCCAGGGTGTCGTGCTCCTGGGCGAAGTACCCGAGCCGCAGACCGTGACCGGGTACGACGCGTCCGGCGTCCGGCTGTTCGCGCCCGGCGAGCAGCCGCAGCAGCGTGGTCTTGCCGGCACCGTTCAGCCCGAGGATGACGACCCTGCTGCCTCGGTCGACGGCCAGGTCCACGCCGTTCAGCACCTGCAGAGCACCGTACGACTTCTTCAGGCCGACCGCGGACAGCGGCGTACGGCCCGACGGCGCCGGGGCCGGGAGCCGGATCTTGGCGACCCGGGAGGCCCGGCGTACCGGCTCGAGGTCCGCGAGCAGTTTGTCCGCGCGGCGGGCCATGTTCTTCGCCGCCGCCGCGGTCGACGCACCGGCCTGCATCTTCGCCGCCTGGGCGTGCAGGACCGCGGCCTTGCGCTCGGCGACAGCACGTTCGCGCTGCCGCCGGCGCTCGTCCAGCTGCAGCTGCTCGAGGTACTTCGTCCAGCCGGTGTTGTGCAGGTCGATGGTCAGCCGCTGCGGGTCCAGGTGGAACACCCGGTTGACCGTTGCCTTGAGCAACTCCCGGTCGTGGCTGATGACGATCAGGCCACCGGGGTACGACAGCAGGAACTGCCGCAGCCACAGCACCGAGTCGGCGTCGAGGTGGTTGGTCGGCTCGTCGAGCAGCAGTGTCTCGTGCTGCGCGAACAGGATCCGGGCCAGCTCGACGCGCCGCCGCTGCCCGCCGGACAGTTCGCCGATCGGCTGCTCGAGCGCGCGGTTCGGCAGGCCGACACCGGCTGCGAGGCGTGCCGCCTCGGCCTCGGCCGCGTAGCCACCGCCCGCCTGGAACGCCGCTTCGGCCCGCGCGTACGCCGCCATCGCCTTCTCCTGTGCGGCACCGGCGGCCGTGCTCATCGCAGTCTCCGCCGCCCGCAACCGGCGTACGGCGTCGTCGAGGTCGCGGGCGGACAGGATGCGGTCGGTGACGGTGATCGCGGGATCCGCGGCACGCGGGTCCTGCGGGAGATAGCCGACCGACCCGGTGACACTGACCTGCCCCGCCGCGGGACGGGCCTCACCGGCCAGCGTCTTCATCAGCGTGGTCTTGCCGGCGCCGTTGCGGCCGACGAGCCCGACGCGGTCGCCCGCGCCGACAGTGAACGAGACATCGGCCAGCAGCAGCTGAGCGGGGACGCGAATATCAACACCGCGAACGGTGATCATGATGGTTACTCTCCGTGAATACTAGTGGACGCACTTCACCTGTGGATGTGAGTGCGTCAGCTAGACACAGAGGCAAGTAGCCATGTGCCCACGGTAACCGGAGCGGGCAAGCGGCGTCAGCTGGTTTTCGCCGGCAGCTCGATCACGAAGCGGGCGCCGCCGCCCGGGCGCTCGGTGACGCGGATGGTGCCGCGATGCCACTGGACGTGCCGGGCGACGATCGCCAGGCCGAGCCCGACCCCGCGACCACGGCCGGACGTCTCGCCGCGGCCGAAGCGCTCGAAGATCCGGGCCCGGTCCTCGACCGCGATCCCGGGGCCGGCGTCGTCGACCGTGATCACGACGCCGAGACCACCGGTCCGCACGCCGACGCCCTTGCAGCCGCCCGCATGGTCCTCGGCGTTCTCGACCAGGTTCGCGACCACCCGCTCCAGGCGTCGCTTGTCGGCCTGCAACGTGAGCCCCTCGGCCTCGTGCTCCACCTCGGTGACCTCACGCCCGGCGGCCGCGTCGGCCGCGGCGCGGACCAGGTCGGCGATCCGGACGATCTCCCGGCTCCCCCGGTCGCCGCCGTCGTCGCGGGAGATCTCCAGCAGGTCGATCACCAGCCGGCGGAACCTGTCGAGGTCGTCGCCGAGCAGCTCGACCGGCTCGCGGACCGCGGCCGGCAGCTCGTCGCGATGGTTCTGGATCAGCTGCATCGAGTTCAGCATCGTCATCAACGGCGTCCGCAGCTCGTGGCTGACGTCACCGGCGAACCGGGCGTCCGCGGCGACCCGGCGCTCCAGGTCCGCGGCGGTCTGGTTGAACGACCGCGCCAGGCTCCCGAGGTCCTTGTCGTTCTCGGCCTGCAACCGGGCGTCCAGCTTGCCGCGCGCGACCTCGTCGCCGACCCGCGCCAGTTCGGCGAGCGGCCGCAGCGCGAGGGTGCTCGCCAGCCGTCCGACCGCGAGCCCGACCAGCGTGGTCGCGATCGCCGCCGCCACCAGCGTGATCTTCAACGTCCGCAGGGTGTGCTCCAGCGCCGACAGCGGATGCCACTCGAAGAACGCGTTGCCCTGCAACCCGAGTCCGACCGGTACGCCGACCGCGAGCACCGACTGGCCGCCGACCTCGATCCGGCGCTGCACCGCCGTACCGCCGAGTGCGGTCTGGATCAGGTCCGGCGGCAGATCGGAAGGTTTGCCGGTCAACGCGTACCAATGCTTGTCGAGGTACAGCATCGAAGCCGCCGAGTCCGTCGTCGGCAGGCTGTTCAGGACCGCCATCGGAGAGACGCCGTCCTGCAGCGACGGGAGTGGGCACTCGGCCCGCTCGCGCCCCGGCTGGCACGGTTTCGGTACGCCGAACAGGCCGTAGCGCAAGGCGGTGGTGCTGTCCTCGGTCACCAGCCGCGCCGACTGCTCGCGCTGCTCGGTCAGGTAGTTCGAGACCACGCCCCAGGTCACCATCGCCAGCACGGACGACAGCCCCAGCGCCAGCAGTCCGTACGCCAGCATCACCCGGCCGCGGAGGGTGACTCGTCCCAGCAAGGTCAGCTCACCAGTCGGTAGCCCAGGCCGCGGGCGGTGACGAGATGCTTCGGACTGGCCGGGTCACGCTCGATCTTCAGCCGCAGCCGCCGGACGTGGACGTCGACGATCCGGCTGTCGCCGAAGTACCCGTAGCCCCAGACCTTCGACAGCAGCTGCTCGCGGCTGAGCACCTTGCCTTCGGCACCGGCCAGCTCGGCCAGCAGCTTGAACTCGGTCCGGGTCAGCGGCAGCACCTCGCCGTCGCGGGTCACCTCGGCCCCCGGTACGTCGATCCGCAGGTCGCCCACCTCGAGCAGCTCGGCCTGGCGGGCGTTGGCCGGCTCGACCCGCCGCAGCAGCGCCCGGATCCGCGCCGACAGCTCCTTCGCGACGAGCGGCTTCGTCACGTAGTCGTCGGCGCCGGCCTCGAGCCCCGCGACCACGTCGTGGCTGTCGGTGCGCGCGGTCACCATGATCACCGGTACGTCGCTCGCGCGGCGGATCTCCCGGCACACCGTGAAACCGTCCCGGTCGGGCAGCATCAGGTCCAGCAGCACCACGTCCGGCGGCTCCCGGCGCAGCGCGGCCAGAGCGTCGTACCCGTTGGCGGCCTCGGCCACCTGGTACCCCTCGTCCTCGAGGGCAAGCCGCAGTACCCGCCGGATCCGCGGCTCGTCGTCGACCAACAGCAAGCTGTGTGTCACGGGACCAGTGTCGCTCACCGGCGGGCGAGGCGCCGGTAACGGTTGTCATGAATCCGACATCTTCGCGCGGGGCCCCGGTGACATCTGTTTGACGGTTCCGTGATCGCGGTTCCGGCCGCGCCCGGAAGTCCTAGCTTCGGCGCTATCGAGTCCCGGAGGAGGACCAATGGCCAGAAGGCGACTGGCGGCGGTAACCCTTGCCGCCGTGGCGAGCCTCACGCTCGCGGCTTGCAGCAACGGCGGGAAATCACCGTCCGGATCCAGCACGGCCGGCACCGCGGTCACCGGCGGCACCCTGAACATGCTCGGGACCGGCGACGTCGACTACATGGACCCCAACGTCAGCTACTACTCCATCGGCTACCTGAACCTGCGGATGTGGAGCCGGCAACTGTTCACGTACCCGGCCGATCCCGGCAGTGACAACACCAAACCGGTGGTCGACCTGGCCACGGACATCCCGACCACCGCGAACGGCGGGATGAGCGCCGACGGCAAGACGTACACGATCAAGATCCGCCCGGGCGCCAAGTGGGACACCTCCCCGGCCCGCCAGGTGACGGCGGCCGACGTGGTCCGCGGTGTGAAGCGGACCGCGAACCCGCAGCAGCCGTTCGGCGGCATCCCGGACTTCGCGAACCTGATCGTCGGCTACAAGGCGTTCGCGGACGGTTTCGCCAAGGCGCCGAAGACGGTCGCCGGCATCCAGGAGTACATCGACAAGACGCCGCTGCCCGGTGTGGTCGCCAAGGACGACACCACGGTCGAGTTCCACCTCACCCAGCCGGCCACGTACTTCGTCGACATGCTGACGCTGCCGGCCTTCTCGCCGGCGCCGGTCGAGTCGCTCAAGTACCTGCCGGCCAGCACCGAGCTCGGCAACCACTTCCCGTCCGACGGCCCGTACAAGGTCGACTCGTGGGTGCCGACCAAGTCGATCACGTACTCGCGCAACCCGGCCTGGGACGCCGCCTCCGATCCGGTCCGCAAGGCGTACGTCGACAAGATCGTGGTGAACGAGACCGTCAGCCAGGACTCGATCCAGCAGCAGCTGCAGACCGGGACCCCGACCGCCGACATGGAGTTCGACGCCGGACCGCCGCCGTCGCAGCTGCCGGCGCTGATCGCCAAGAAGGACAAGAACCTGAACCTCGGTATGACGGCGTCCAGCAACCCGTACGTCATCTACAACACCGTGTCGCCGAACAACAACAAGGCGCTCGCGAACGTGAAGGTCCGGCAGGCGATCAACTACGCACTCAACCGTGACCACATCCTGCAGGTGCTCGGTGGCCCGACCATCAACCCGCCGCTGACCCACGTCCTGCCGGACAACATCGTCGGCTCGCAGCAGATCGATCCGTACCCGTACAACGTCGACAAGGCCAAGCAACTCCTGGCCGAGGCGGGCTTCCCGCACCTGACGCTGAAGTTCCTGTACCGCAACGCCTCCGAGGGCAGCAGCAAGGCCTTCCAGACGATCCAGCAGGACCTGTCGAAGGCCGGCATCACGGTCACCGGCGTACCGTCACCGAACGCGGACTTCTATGTGAAGTACCTGCAGGTGCCGAGCGTCGCGCACCGCGGCGTCTGGGACCTGTCGCTGGCCGGCTGGGGTGCTGACTGGTACGGCAACGCGGCCCTGTCGTTCTTCAACCCGCTGTTCTCCGGCGAGCCGTCGTTCCCGCCGGTCGGCAGCAACTTCGGTCTCTACAACAGCCCGACGACCAACGCCATGATCGAACAGGCCATCAAGGCCCCGACCCTGGACCAGGCGACGGACCTGTGGGCGAAGGCCGACGCACAGGTGATGGCCGACGCGCCGTTCTTCCCGCTGACCAACCCGAAGAACCCGAACTACCACGCGGCGCAGGTGCACAACGCGAACTACGTACCCGCGATGCAGAACTTCGACCCGACGAACGTATGGATCGACAAGGACAAGCAGGGCTGACCTCATGGCTCTGTTGGAAGTACGGGACCTCAGGGTCTCCTTCGACACCCCGGACGGTACCGTCCGTGCCGTCCGGGGCCTGTCGTACGACGTGGAAGCCGGCCAGACGCTCGCCGTGGTGGGCGAGTCGGGATCCGGGAAGAGCGTCTCCACCCAGACCATCACCGGCCTCACCCGGGGCGCGCAGGTCTCCGGTACGGCGTTCTTCGACGGCACCGACCTGATCACCGCGGACGAGCGCACGCTCCGCCGGCTGCGCGGCGCGCGGATCGGGATGATCTTCCAGGACCCGCTGTCCAGCCTGCACCCGCAGTACCGGATCGGCTGGCAGATCGTCGAGATGATCCGGGCGCACGACCTGGAGATCAGCAAGCAGGGCGCGCGGAAACGGGCCGCCGAACTCCTCACGCTGGTCGGCATCCCGCGGGCGGCGGAGCGGATCGACGACTATCCGCACCAGTTCTCCGGCGGGATGCGGCAGCGGGTGATGATCGCGATGGCAATGGCGCTCGACCCGGCGCTGCTGATCGCGGACGAGCCGACCACCGCGCTCGACGTGACCGTGCAGGCGCAGGTGCTGAACGTGATGCGCCGGCTCCAGGAACAGTTCGGGACGGCGATCGTCCTGATCACCCACGACCTGGGTGTGGTGGCCGAGATGGCCGACGAGGTGGTGGTGATGTACGCCGGCGCGGTGATGGAACGCGCACCGCGCCGGGACATCTTCTACCGCAACCACCACCCGTACACCCAGGGTCTGCTCGCCTCGCTGCCGGCGCGCAGCGGTGACCGGCTGACCCCGATCCCGGGAACGCCGCCGAGCCTGATCAACCTGCCGAAAGGCTGCCCGTTCGCGGCCCGCTGCCCGCACGTCTTCGAGAAGTGCACGGAGACGCCGCCACTGCTCAACGTGGGCGGCGACCCGCGTCACCAGTCGGCCTGCTGGCTCCCCCACAACGTGAACGAGGCGGTGGCGTCATGAACGAAGTACTGCTGAAGGTCGACGACGTCCGGAAGGAGTTCCCCACGCACTCCAAGGACGTGGTCCAGGCCGTCGCCGGTGTCTCGCTCGAGGTGCACCGGGGCGAGACCCTCGGGCTGGTCGGCGAGACCGGCTGCGGGAAGTCGACGCTGGCGCGGTGCATGGCCCATCTGTACGACGTGACGTCGGGCTCGGTGTGGTTCGAGGGAAAGGACATCACCAAGCTGTCCCGGAAGGCGATGCGACCGTTGCGGCGCGACGTCCAGGTGATCTTCCAGGACCCGTACGGATCGCTGAACCCGCGCCGCCGGGTCGGGTCGATCATCGGTGACCCGTTCGCGATCCACAACATTGCCACTGGCAACGAGCGGAAGAAGAAGGTACAGGAGCTGATGGAGCTGGTCGGGCTGAATCCCGAGCACTACAACAGGTTCCCGGCCGAGTTCTCCGGTGGCCAGCGGCAACGGATCGGGGTGGCACGAGCACTCGCGCTGCGCCCGAAGCTGGTGATCTGCGACGAGCCCGTGTCGGCGCTGGACGTGTCGATCCAGGCGCAGATCATCAACCTGCTCGCCGATCTGCAGCAGGAGCTGAACCTCACCTACGTCTTCATCACCCACGACCTGTCGGTGGTCCGGCACGTCAGCGACCGGATCGCGGTGATGTACCTGGGCAAGATCGTCGAACTGGCCCCGACCGACCAGCTGTTCGGGATGACCCGGCACCCGTACACGCGGGCCTTGCTGTCCGCGCTTCCGGTGGCCGATCCGGACACTGCCGACAGCCGTGAACAGATCATCCTGGGTGGCGACATCCCGGCCGCGACGAACCCGCCGGAGGGGTGCAGGTTCCACACGCGGTGCCCGAAGGCGCGGCTGGACTGCGCCGCCGAGGAACCCCCACTCGAACCGGTACTCGACGACAAACCAGGCCATCGAACCGCCTGCTTCTACCCGCTCACGGTGGGCGAAGACCTCTCCACCGCCGTACCCGATCTGAAGGCATCATGACGACTGCACTGGACCTCGTCGATGTTGTCGAGGAGCCGAAGGCGATCGAGGGGCGTAGCCCGTTCTCGCTCGCGGTCCGGCGGCTGCGCAAGGACAAGGTGGCGATGATCTCGCTGGCCGTGATCGTGCTGATCGTGCTGATGGCGATCCTGGCGCCGGTGTTCACCGCGATCACCGGGCACCCGCCGAACGAGCAGTACCGCGACCTCGGGCTCACCCCGGACGGACTGCCGCGCGGGCCGAACGGCACGTTCTGGCTCGGCACCGACGACCTCGGCCGGGACATCCTGGTGCGGATCGCGTACGGCGCCCGCGTCTCACTGCTGGTCGGCGTGATCGCGACCGCCATCACGGTCGCGATCGGCGTCGTGCTGGGGCTTGCTGCGGGGTTCCTCGGGGGGATCACCGACACGATCCTGGCGCGGCTGATCGACGTGGTGCTGTCGGTGCCGTTCCTGCTGGTCGCGATCGCACTGGTGTCAGTCACGGGTCCGAGCCTGACCGTCACGGTGCTGGTGATCGGGTGCTTCAGCTGGGCGTCGGTGGCCAGGATCGTCCGCGGTCAGGTGCTGTCGATCCGGGAACGCGAGTACGTCGAGGCGGCCCGTTCGCTCGGGGCGGGCGATGCGCGGATCATGTTCGTCGACGTACTGCCGAACGTGGCCGCGCCGGTCATCGTCTACACCACGCTGCTGATCCCGGTGGTGATCGTGGTCCAGGCGACGTTGTCGTTCCTCGGGCTCGGACTGCCGCCGCCGACGGCCGACTGGGGCGGGATGATCAGCGAGTCGCAGAACTACTACACGACCGCGTGGTGGTTCATCCTGTTCCCCGGCCTGGCGCTGCTGATCACCACGCTCGCCTTCAACCTGTTCGGTGACGGGGTCCGGGACGCCTTCGACCCCCGCGCGGATCGGAGCTGATCATGGCCATGTTCCTGATCCGCCGGATCGGTCACGGACTGCTGGTGCTGTGGCTGATCAGCATCGCGGTGTTCGGGCTGTTCTTCGTCGCGCCGAGCAACGTCGCGCAGACGCTCGCCGGCCGGCAGGGCACGCCGGAGACGATCGCGCTGATCAAGCACCGGCTGGGGCTGGACCTGCCGGTCTGGAAGCAGTACCTGCACTTCCTCGGCAACGCGCTGAAGGGCAACCTCGGATACGACTACTACCACCAGGTCCCGGTGACGCACATCATCGGGCAGGCGCTGCCGATCACGGTGTCGCTGGCTCTCGGCGCGTCGATCCTGTGGCTGCTGCTCGGCGTCTTCAACGGCGTCGTCTCGGCCACCCACCCGCGCTCGCTCGCGGACCGCGGGCTGACGTTGTTCTCGCTGTTCTTCTACTCGTTCCCCTCGTTCCTGCTCGGCCTCCTGCTGCTGTACTTCCTGTACTTCCGGCTCACGCTGGCGGGGTTCAACTGGTTCCCGGCCGGTGGGTACTCGCCGTTGGCCGAAGGTTTCGGGCCGTGGTTCCAGCACCTGCTGCTGCCCTGGGTCGCGCTCGCCTTGTTGCTGGCGGCAACGTATACCCGGCTGACCCGCGGTTCGATGCTGGACGTGCTCGGCGAGGACTACATCCGGACCGCGCGGTCGAAGGGGATCCGCGAGAGCCGGGTGATCTATGTTCACGGCCTGCGCAGTGCGCTGACGCCGGTCGTCACGCAGTTCGGCATCGACCTCGGTCAGCTGATCGGAGGTGTGGTGGTGACGGAGACCGTGTTCAGCCTGCCGGGACTGGGACAGACCGCGGTCGTCGCGATCAACCAGCAGGACCTGCCGGTGATCATCGGCATCGTCCTGTTCGCCTCCGCCGCGGTCGTGGTGGCGAACATCCTGGTCGACATCGGGTACGCCGTCCTGGATCCGCGCGTACGGCTGCACTGAACCTCCAGGGGCGCATGCGGAAGCAGGTGACTGGGTACCGGGACGGCTGCTGGATTGGAGGCCCGCCATGGGTGCGGTTATCGCGCTTCCACTGATCGTCATCGCCCTGGTTTCGCTCGCCTTCGCGCTGTGGAGCCTGTACGCCATCGGTCTCGAGACGTTGACCTTCGCGCGGTCGACGCGGCGCCATGGCACGGGTGAGACCGCCGCGCACTACGAGCCCGGGGACCATCTGCACGTCTCCACCAGACCCCCGAGGTAACCCGTCGGTCTGTACCGTGGAGCGGTGCGGATCGTGGTGTACGGCGCGGGTGGTATCGGGTGTTACGTGGGCGGACGGCTCGCCGCGACCGGGACGCCGGTGACGTTCGTCGGCCGGCAACGGATGGCCGACGTGCTGGCCGGGCACGGTCTGCGGCTGACCGATTATCTGGGCGCCGACCTTCGCGTTGCCGACGTACCGTTCGAAACCACACCTGCCGCTGCCTCCGATGCCGATCTCGTGCTGGTGACGGTGAAGTCGGCGGCGACCGAGAGCGCAGCAGACGAGTTGAGCAGCGTCCTGAAGCCGGGCGCTGTCGTGGTGAGCTTCCAGAACGGCGTACGCAACGGCGAGGTACTGCGGTCGCGGTTGACGTCACAGGTCGTCGTGACCGGCATGGTCCCGTTCAACGTGCTGAACCGGGGCGGCGGGGTGTTCCATCAGGGCACCGAGGGGAAGCTCGACGTCCAACGCGATCCCGCGCTCGCGCCGTACCTCGACGCCTTCGAACGCGCCGGACTGCCGCTCACCCTGCACGACGACATCCTGCCCGTGCAGTGGGCGAAGCTGCTGCTCAACCTGAACAACCCGATCAACGCGCTGTCGAACCTGCCGCTCCGCGACGAGCTGTCGCAGCGCGCGTACCGTCGCTGTCTGGCGGCCGCACAGGCCGAGGCGCTCGGGCTGCTCGACGCGGCAGGCATTCGCCCGGCGCAACTCCTCGCAGTACCGATGCATCGCTTCCCCGCCGTACTGCGGTTGCCGGACTTCTTGTTCCGGCGCCTCGCGAGCAAGGTGCTGGCCGTCGATCCGCTCGCCCGGACGTCGATGTGGGAGGACTTGGAGGCCGGCCGGCCGACGGAGATCGACTACCTGAACGGCGAGGTCGTCCGGCTGGCGTCGTCGCTGAGGCGGGCCGCGCCCGTCAACAGCCGGCTGGTCGACCTGATCCGGGCGGCCGAGAGCGACCGCCGCTCGTGGTCAGGCCCTGAGCTACTCCGGGAACTGCAGCGGTAGCTCAGCGCGGACGTTGACGCTCACCGTTCGGTACGTGAAACCGAGGTGCTCGTTCAGTCGCCGCATGTTCTGGTTGCCCTCCTGGGTCCAGGTGTAGATCTCGGTGATGCCGTGCTCGGCCGCCCACGCCATGCTCGTCCGCTTGAGCGTCGACGCCACCCCCTTGCCCCGCCAGTCCGGCCGCACGGCGGTGTAGCCGACCTCGGCGCGCTCGGGTTTGTCGGTGTCGAGGTACAGCCCGGCGACGCCGATCACCTCGTCGCCGGCCACCGCCAGGAACATCGAGGCCGGGTCGTTGATCCACTCCGTCGCCCACTCTTCCGCCGTCACCTGCATCGGCGAGGTCGTGTCGAGATCGGGCAGCGTCGGGATCGCGACCTGTTCGTACGCCGCGGCCCACAGCTCGGGACGCTCCGCGACCGGTACGACGTCGTACTCGGGCGGCACGTCCGGCCACGGCTCGTCGGCGATCATGCGTACCTGTTCCACCTGGCGGAGGAACTCGGCGAAGCCGAACCGCTTCGCGAACGCGAGCGAACCGTCGTCGTCGATGGCACAGCCAACGATCGTGAAGCCCTGGGCCGACGCGTGTTCGGTCAGCACCCGGAGCAGCGCGGTGCCGACGCCCTGCCGGCGTGCTTCCGGACGGACGCGCGCGATCACGGAGCCACGGTCCCCCTCGTTCGAGCGGTCGGAGCTTCCGTGCGCGACGACTTCTCCGCCCAGCTCGGCGAGAACGAGCAGGCGCTGCGACGTTTCGGCCTTCCGGAGCTCGGCGACGCTTGGCGCGCGCTCGTACGGCAGGACGGCGAGGCGTACCTGCCGCCAGGCCTCGTAGTCGGCGTCGGTCTCGACGGGCCTGATCCGGATCACCTGGTCATTAACAGGCCCCACGATCGGCCACGGCCAGCGAATTTCAAATTATGAGACCGATTGTCTCGTATGATGAAGGCATGGATGTCGCGGTGATCGGTGGGAGTGTGGCGGGACTGCAGGCGGCGCTGACGTTGGGGCGGGCGCGCCGGCGGGTGGTGCTGTTCGACGACGGGCAGGCGCGGAACCGGGATGCCTCGCACGTGCAGAACTACCTCGGGGCGGTCGATCAGGCACCGGGTGACTTGCTGGCCGTGGGCCGCCGCCAGGTGGCGGAGTACGGCGTCGAGGTCCGTGACGTGCGTGTCGAGGACGTGACCGCGGACGACGACGGATTCGTGGTCGGCGGCGAACGCGCGCGGGTCGTGGTTCTCGCCACCGGCCTGCGCGACGAGCTTCCCGACGTACCAGGTGTTGCCGACGGATGGGGCCGGACGGTGGTGGCCTGCCCGCATTGCCACGGGTGGGAGGTGCGGGATCAGCCACTCGTGCAGTTGGGGATGCGCGGTACGCCGGAGCGAGGCGTAGCGCGGGCGCTGCTGCTGAGTCGCTGGAGCGATGACGTCGTGTTCTGCACGGATGGCGACGAACTCACCGATGCCCAGGCCGAGCGACTGTCTCTGGCCGGCGTGAAGGTCCGGACCGAGCGCGTTGTCGAGGTGGGATCAGGGGTACGGCTGGCCACCGGTGATGAACTCGCCGCAGGGCGGGTGTTCGTGGTCGTGCGCCAGCATCAGCAGAGCGATCTGGCGGAGCGGCTCGGTTGTCAGGTCGCCGACGGCGCGGTGGTCGCGGACGACGGCGGACGGACGACGGTGCCCGGCGTCTATGCGGCCGGTACGACGGCAGCGCCGGCGCTGCTCGCGATCGGGGCAGCGGGTCATGCCAGTACGACGGCAGTCGCCGTACACAACGATCTGCTGGAGTCAGACCTGGGCGGCGGCTGGTAGGCGGGCAGGGTCGCCGACCGGCCAGTCGACGGGGTGCCCGACGAGTTGGTCGAGTTGCAGGAGGCACCAGGGCGAGAGGTCCGGGACGCGCCGTACCTCGGGCCACTCGACCCAGCGGTAGGCCGCGACCTCGGCCGGGTTCGGCGTCGGGTCACCGGTCCACCACACTCGGTACACAGGGCAGAGCTCGTTCTCCACGACGCCGGTCGGCATCTCGGCGCGGTACCGGAACTCCGGCAGCACCAGATCCACGGCGTCCACGACGATCCCCAGTTCGTCGGCGAGCCTGCGACGTACGGCCTGATCGGCCGGCTCGCCCGGGAGTGGGTGCCCGCAGCAACTGTTGGTCCAGACACCCGGCCAGGTGGGCTTGTGGAACGCCCGCTGGGTGAGCAGCACCCGTCCGTCCGCGTCGACGACATAACTGGAGAACGCCAGGTGCAGAGGCGTCGCCGCGTGATGGACCGCGGCCTTCGCCTCGGTCCCGATCGCGCGCCCGCGCTCGTCCACCAGTACCACCCGCTCGTCGATCACCCCTCGAGCGTAATCGGGTTCCACTGCGTCCGACTCGCCTGCTAGCCTCCCGGTGTGACCAAGCACTGTGTGATCTATCGACCGGCTCTGGGAGGAGCCGGCATCCGGTAGTCCCCGCAGTCGCTCCCCCAGAGCCTCCGAGGCAGGAACCGTCACGGTTCCTGCCTCTTTCCGTTTCCCGGAGGCACTGGTGTACGGGTGCCTCGTCCTGAGAGGAACCCTCGGATGAATGCTGTGATCGACCGGCTACGCCGGACCACCGACCTGATCGTCGGCGAGGACGATCTGCGCGAACGCCTGGCGTCCGGGCGGCCGCTGCGGATCAAGTACGGCGTCGACTGCACCGCCCCCGACCTGCATCTCGGGCACGCGGTCAACCTGTGGATGATGCGCCAGTTGCAGGACCTCGGGCACCGGGTCGTGTTCCTGCTCGGCGACCTGACCACGCGCGTCGGCGACCCGACCGGCCGCTCCTCCACGCGTCCGGTGCTGTCCCCCGAACAGATCGACGCCAACGCCGCGTCCTTCCTCTCGCAGGTCTCGCTGGTACTGCGAACCGACCCTGAGGTCTTCGAGGTACGCCGGAATTCCGAGTGGTACGACGCGATGCCGGTCGCGGAACTGTTGACGCTGTTCGCCCAGGTGACGCAGGCGCAGCTGATGAGCCGGGACATGTTCCGGGACCGGGTCGCCGCCGGGCGGGAGATCGCCGTCCACGAACTGGTGTACCCGGTGCTGCAGGGGTACGACAGCTTCGCGATGCAGAGCGACCTGACCATCGTCGGGTCCGACCAGCTGTTCAACGAGCAGCTGGGGCGGCACTTCCAGCAGCGGCTGGGCGCCGCTCCGCAGGTCGTGATCACGACGACGATCAC
>DASXXB010000378.1:0-2446 GCA_036503355.1 Kribbella sp.
GCGTCATCCAGTCGTGCGGCAGGACCACGGCCGCCGCGCGTCGCGCGGCTTCCCGGCGCACGGCGGCTGCGTCGGCGCGGGCGGCCTCGTCGCGCAGCCCGCGCAGTTTCGTGACGGTGACAGAGGGGACGGGGACGGACCCGATCGCCTCGGCCCATGCCTCGGGGCCGCCGAGCTCGGCGATCAGTTCCGTGGTGGCGTCGGCGGAGCTGGTGTCGTTCCACAGCACGGCCGGGTGGACGACCTCACCAGTGTCGTCCAGCAGCACCATGCCGTGTTGCTGGCCACCGACCGCGATCGCCTGGACGCCGTCGAGGATGCCGTCGGAGGCCAGTTCCCACGCCTTCCACCACTCGGCCGGATCCACCTGGGTGGCGTCGGGATGCGGGGCCCGCCCCTCGCGAACGACCTCTCCGGTCTCGGCGTCGCACACCAGAACTTTGGTCGCCTGGGTGGAGCAGTCCACTCCGGCGACCAGCCTCAGCTCAGTCATGACCCCACATTAGAGGGCTTCCAGCGTTGCGCGGGCGCCGATCTCGTGCAGCGACCGCAATGCGGCCCGGTACGGCGTCACGAACCGCTCGTCCGACGCGAGATCCCCGAACAGGTCCGGATCGGAGATGAACACCAGCGGATCGTCCCGGTTGTGCTGCGCGCGTTCGACCAGTTTGTCCCGCAACCGGTCGACGACCTCGATCGGCTGCCCCTGCTCGTCGACACCCTCGGCGTACCGCGCCCAGGACGCGACCACGAGCACCGACCGCCCGATCTCCCGCCCGGCGGCGAGCTGTTCGCGGACGACCGGCAGCAGCCACTTCGGGATCCGGTCCGAACTCTCCGCACACAACCGCGCGAGCGTGTCCCGTACTTCCGGGTTCGCGAACCGCTCGATCAGCTGGTGCTTGTACCGGTCCAGGTCGACACCCGGCACCGGCGGCAGCGTCGGCGTACCTTCGTTGTCCATGTAGCCGAGCAGGAAGTCGACGAACAGCTTGTCCTGGCACACCTCGTGCGCGTACCGGTACCCGGACAGGAACCCGAGGTACGCCAGCGCCTGGTGCGAGGCGTTCAGCAGCCGCAGCTTCATCAGCTCGTACGGCTCGACGTCCTCGACGATCTGCACACCGACGTCCTCGTACGGCGGCCGGACCCCGCCGAAGTCGTCCTCGAGCACCCACTGCGTGAACGGTTCGCACACCACCGGCCAGCCGTCCTCGACGCCGAACCGCTCGGCCAGCGCGGCACGGTCGGCGTCGGTGGTGACCGGCGTGATCCGGTCCACCATGCAGTTCGGGAACCGCACCTCGTTCTCGAGGAACTCGGCTGTCGCCTGACCGGGGCGGTGGGGTGGGGACGGATTGGATGCAGCATCCTTCAACCGCGCGAAGGACGAGATCATCTTCCGCGCGACGTGCCCGTTGCCCGGGATGTTGTCGCAGGACATCACGGTGAACGGCGGTACGCCGGCCTCCCGGCGCCGGCGCAGCGCCTCGACGATGAACCCGAAGGCACTGCGCGGCGTCGCTCCTGGCTCGAGATCCGCCGCCAGCGCCGGATCCGACGCGTCCAGCTCCCCCGTCACCTGGTTGACGTGGTACCCGCCCTCGGTGATCGTCAACGAGACGATCCGAGTCGCCGGGTCGGTCATCCGGGCCAGCACGGCCTCCGGGTCGTCCGGTGCGAACAGGTAGCCCACGATCGAGCCGATGACGCGAGGCTCCAGAGTGCCGTCCGGATGCTTGATCACCAACGTGTACAAGCTGTCCTGGGCACTCATCACCTCCGCCATCCGTTGGTCGTTCGGCAGCACCCCGACACCGACGATTCCCCAGTCGAGTGCCTTGCCTTCCGACATCAGCCGGTCCAGGTACATCGCCTGGTGCGCGCGGTGGAACCCTCCGACCCCGAAGTGCACGATCCCCGGCGTCACCGTCGTACGGTCGTAGGAAGGCACACCGACGTCGTTGCGCAGGGCATCGAGAGCGGCAGTGGACAACTTCACTTGACCGCCCCCAGCGAGAGGCCCTGGACGAGTTTGTCCTGCGCGGCGAACCCGGCGATCAGCACCGGCAGCGACACCACCAGCGACGCGGCACAGACTTTGGCGAGGAACAATCCTTGACTGGTCACGAACCCAGTCAAGAACACCGGAGCCGTCTGCGCCACTGTGCCGGTCAGCACCCGGGCGAACAGCAGCTCGTTCCAGCTGAAGATGAAGCAGATCAGCGCGGCCGAGGCGATACCGGGAGTCACCACCGGCGCGACCACCGACCGGAGCGTCCGGGTCAGCGAGGCGCCGTCCACCGAGGCCGCCTCGAGGATCTCCACCGGCACCTCGGACAGGAAGCTGCGCAGCATCCAGACCGCGATCGGCAGGTTCATCGAGGTGTACAGGATGATCAGCAGCCAGATGTTGTCCAGGAACCCGACCGACTGCGCGAACAGG
>DASXXB010000379.1:0-13157 GCA_036503355.1 Kribbella sp.
GCACTGCGGCACTTCGACGACCACAGCGAGCTGTACTGGGACGCGACCGGCCGTGACTGGGACGCGACGATCGAGAACGTCCGGGTGAACGTGACCGTCCCGCAGGGCGTGACCAGGGTCGAGTGCTTCATCGGCACTCCCGGCTCGAACCAGAAGTGCCCCTCCAGCACGGTGAGTGGCGGTCAGGGCGTGTTCGGGGCGAGCCAGTTGGAGAGCGGGAACCAGCTCACGATCGTTGCCGGCATCACCGCAGGTGCCGTCCAGAACGACACACCCATCGTCGTCGACCCGCCGAGCTGGCTCGAGCGCAACGGCCTGTCCTGGCTGTCCGTGATCGGTGCGGCCCTGGTCAGCGCGGCCGCGATCGTGGTTGCCGCGCTGTACGCGAAGTTCGGCAACAAGGACCAGCGGTACGCCGGAATGCCGCCGGGCACGTTCCCGCCGGACGGGATCGCCGCCCAACCGGTGAAGGACGACCTGCGCGAGGACCAGATCCCGGTCGCGTTCGCGCCGCCGCGGATCCCGGTGGCCGAGGGTGGCCTGCTGATCGACGCGAAGGCGACCACGGTCGAGACGGCCGCGACGCTGATCGACATGGCCGTGCGTGGCGGGGTCCGGATCGACAACGACGGCAGCACCCAGAAGGCCGTGCTGCTGAACCCGGCAGCCGCGACCGCACCGCACGAGCAGGCACTGATGTCGGGCCTGTTCCCGACCCTGCAGCCCGGCTCCGAGGTGGTGCTGGAGCGCGGCGCGGTCGGTGACCACACCATGCGGCACGCGCACGACGGGATGATCAGGGCGCTCCGCGACCAGGTGAAAGCGCGCCAGTGGTACCTGCGGATGCCAAGGGCCGGTGGCGGCTCGGTCTTCAAGAACGGTTTCGGCTGTGCGTGCATGGCGATGATCGGGATCTGGGTGGTCGGCGCCGGCCTGATGGGGACGGTGGCCAGCGCCGCGACCGGGGGAGCGGGGCGCGGCGTCGTGGTCGCGGTGCCGGTGATCGCGGTCGTCGTCGCGATCATCGTCTGGATCATGATCCGTGGCCGTGGGCAACGGAATCCGGCCGGCCGGGCGGTCGCCGACCAGCTGGTCGGCTTCAAGAAGTACCTCGCCACCGCCGAAGCGGACCAGTTGCGCTTCGAGGAGGGCGAGGACATCTTCTCGAAGTATCTGCCCTGGGCGATCGCCTTCGGCCTCGCCGACCGCTGGCAGCGCGTGTGCGAGCAGCTCGTCGCAGCCGGCCGCATCCCGCAGGACCCGTACTGGTACTCCGGCCCGTCGTACTACACCTCCGGCTGGACCGCCGGCGCAGTCGGCTCGACGCTCGCCCACAGTTTCGACCCACCGCCCACCCCGTCGAGCTCCGGCAGCGGCGGCGGCAGCTCGTCCGGCTTCAGCGGCGGCTCGTCCGGCGGCGGTGGCGGCGGCGGAGGCGGCGGCAGCTGGTAGCCGAACCTCCAGTGGCCTTGAGACCCGCTACCGTCCCCTTATGCGTAAGGCGATCGGGGTCCTTCTCAGCACGGTGTTCACCGCCGTCGCGGTCGGCGTGTTCGCCGTACCCACGGTGCCTGCGCAGGCCGCGCCGGCGACGTACGGCGACGAGATCGAGTGGTTCGCGATCAGCTACACGGTGACCCCGGACGGCGTACTGCACGTCAAGGAGTCGATCGACTACAAGTTCGACGAGACCGGACGGCACGGTATCTACCGCGATCTGGTGATCCGCGAACCGTACGTGGACGACCGGGCGAAGGACCAGAAGTACGAGGTCTCGAACATTTCGGTGTACAGCGCGGACGCCTCGGACCACTTCACCACGGAGACGACGAAGTTCAACCGCGACCGCGACCAGACCCTACGGATCAAGATCGGGTCGAAGGATCGGACCATCTGGTCAAGCACCGCGTCGTACGAGATCTCGTACGACGTCCGCGGTGCGCTGCGGCACTTCGACGACCACAGCGAGCTGTACTGGGACGCGACCGGCTCGAAGTGGGACGCGACCATCACCAAGGCGACCGTCGCCGTGCGGGTACCGCAGGGAGTGCAACGGGTCGATTGCTACAGCGGCTCGACCGGCACGGCCGGCGTCTGCGCGGACAGTTCGGTGACCGGCGGCGTCGGGAAGTTCACCTCGGGAACGCTGCCCAGCGGGAGCGAGCTGACGATCGTCGCCGGGATCAAGGCCGGCGCCGTGCAGAACGACGCGCCGATCGTGGTCGATCCGCCGAACTGGCTGGAACGCCAGGGCATGTCCTGGATCGCGCTCGCCGTGTCGGCGCTCGTCACCGCCGCCGGTGTCGCAGCCGGCATCCTCTACAACCGGCACGGCAATCGGGACCAGCGGTACGTCGGCCTGCCTCCGGGGACGATTCCGCCGGAGGGCGAGAAGGCTCAGATCGGGAAGGACCAGCTCGCCGAGGACCAGCTCCCGGTGGCGTTCGAGCCGCCGGACATCGCGGTCGCCGAGGGAGCCCTGATGATCCACGCGACCCAGAAGTCCACCGCCCTCGCGGCCACGCTGATCGACCTCGCGGTGCGCGGTGCGGTGCGGATCGACAACACCGACGACGGGGCGCGCAAGGTGATCCTGGTCGACCCCGACGTCGCGACGGCGGCGCACGAACAAGTGCTGCTGAAGGGCCTGTTCCCGAAGCAGGAGCCAGGCGAGGAGAGGGCGCTCGAACGTGCGGCGGTCGGCGACTACACGCTGGTCGAGGTCGCGGCGAAGATGAACGAAGAAGTGTGGAACCGGATTCGGCGCGACAAGTGGTACCTGAGTCTGCCGGCTGCGTCGGGCAGCGGAGGCGGCTCGAGGGGCGTCGGCTGGCTGCTCACGATCGGGCTCGCTGTGGCTGCCTTCGGCCTCCTGCAGATCGGCGCCGGTCCGGCCACCGCCGGACGGGTAGTGGCGGTCATCCTGCCGGGCAGCGCAGTGCTGACCCTGCTGTGGATGTGGGTCGGGCGGAAACAGCGGGGGCGACGCAGCGCGGTCGGTCGTGCCGTCGCGGACCAGGTCCTCGGGTTCCGCCAGTACATCGCCACGGCCGAGGCCGACCAACTGCGCTTCGAGGAGGGCGAGGACATCTTCTCGAAGTACCTGCCCTGGGCGATCGCGTTCGGGACCGCGAACCACTGGCAGCACGTCTGCGCGCAGTTGGTCGAGGCGGGCCGCCTGACGCCCGATCCCAGCTGGTACGTCGGCACCCAGCCGTACTACTACTCGAACTGGTTGCCGTCCTCGGTGAGCCAGTCCGTGCAGACCACGTTCTCGCCGCCGCCGGCACCCACGCCTGCGGCCGGTTCGGGCGGCGGCAGCTCGTCCGGCTTCAGCTCGTACAGCAGCAGCTCCACCACCTCGTCGTCCGGTTCCGCGGGCGGCGGCGGAGGTGGTGGCGGTGGCGGCAGTTGGTAGTCGCGACCTCTACTCTCGGTAATGTCGCGCGCATGCGTCGTGCGCTCGGGGTCGTGGTCAGTCTGCTCGTCCTCGCGATCGCGCTCGCCGGGTACGCGGTCCCCGCGTCGGCGGCGATCGGGGACCGGGTGGAGTCGATGACGATCGCGTACGACGTGACGCCGGACGGCGTCCTGCACGTGACCGAGACGATCGACTACCACTTCGGGGACCCCGACCGGCACGGGATCTTCCGCGATCTCGTGATCCGGGAGCCCTACGTCGACGACCCCGCGAAGGACCAGCGGTACGACGTCACGAACATCCAGGTGTCGTCGCCGATGGCGCCCGCCGGGTTCTCGACGTCGACGACCAGGACGAACAAGGCCCGCAACCAGGTACTGCGGATCAAGATCGGCTCCTCGAACGAGACAGTGCCCGGGCGCGACGCGACGTACAGGATCAGCTACGACGTGCGCGGCGCGCTGCGGCACTTCGCGGATCACAGCGAGCTCTACTGGGACGCGACCGGGTCGAGCTGGGAGGCGCCGCTCGACCGCGTGGTCGTCACGGCGACGGTCCCACAGGGCGTGACCAGAGTCGCCTGCAACGCGGGCCCGCCCGGATCCACGGACAGCTGCAACCAGAAGACGATCGCGGCCGGGAAGGCGACGTTCACCCAGGAAACCGACGTTGTCCGCGGTGAAGGACTGACGATCGTCGTGGGTATCAAGGCCGGTGCCGTGAGCAACGACACGCCGATCGTCGTCGATCCGCCCGGCTTCCTCGCCAGGTACGGCGTCAGTCGGCCCGCCGCGATCATCTCCGTACTGCTGACGGTCCTCGCCGTAGTAGGCGGCAAGCTGGTGGTCCGCCGTCGACGCGATCTGCGGTACGACGGGATGCCGCCAGGGACCGTGCCGCCCGAGGGCCTCGCGGTCCGCACCACGCCGGATCGCCTGGCGGACAAGGACATCCCGGTCGCGTTCTCGCCGCCCGACATCACGGCGGCCGAGGGCGGGTTGCTGATCGACGGCAAGGTCGACACCACCGAGGTCGCGGCAACCCTCGTCGATCTGGCCGTTCGCGGAGCGGTCCGGATCGAGAACGAGAACGACGTACGCCGTGCTGTGCTGGTGGATGCCTCGATCGCCGAGGCTGCGCACGAGAAGGCGTTGCTGAAGGGGCTGTTCCCCAAGGAGCAGCCTGGTGCCGAGGTGCGGCTGACGGCGCCGGCGATCGGGGACACCCGGCCGCAGCGGGCGGCCGAGCGCATGGGTGAGGCGTTGTGGAAGCGTGTCGAGGAACGGAAGTGGTACGCCGGGCTGCCGCATCGCGCGACCGTCGTGAAGTCCGGCTACGGGTGGGTGCCGCTCGGCTGCGGAGTGTTCCTCGCGGCGGTTGCCGCACTGGTCGGCCTGATCGTGCGGATGGCGAAATTCGGCGCACCGTTCTGGCTGGGACCGGCGATCGTGATCGCGCTGCCCGTTCTCGCCATCCTGAACGCGGTCGTCGACCTGATCCTGCAGCGCCGGCGTGGACGGCGGAGTGCGCTCGGGCGGGCGTTGACGGATCAGGTGATCGGGTTCCGGCAGTACCTGACGACCGCCGAGGCGGATCAGTTGCGGTTCGAGGACGGCGAGGACATCTTCAGCAAGTACCTGCCGTGGGCTCTGGTTCTCGGGCTGGCGGACCGCTGGCAGCAGGTCTGCCAGCAGCTCGTCGACTCCGGGCGACTGACCGCGACGCCGGCCTGGTACGCCGGTTCGAGCACGTACTACGACTCGGGCTGGACCGCCGGGAACATCTCCACGACGGTCTCCAGCACGTTCGCCGAGCCGCCGTCGCCGTCCACCGGCGGCGGCTCGTCCTCCGGATTCTCCTCCAGCAGTTCGTCGTCGTCCTCCTCGGGAGGCGGCGGCGGAGGTGGTGGAGGCGGGAGCTGGTAGGTCAGACCGCTCCGCCGGCAGCGGTCGGGGCCGTCGGGTCGGCGCCGGCGTCGCCGACGACCTCGCGGGCCAGGAAGTCCTCGAGGTGGAACAGGTTGTCGCCGGCGCGCTTGGCGACGTTCACCAGCGTCTTCATCGCGGCGACCTCCTCGACCTGCTCCTTGAGGAACCACTGCATGAACTGCTCGCCGATGTAGTCGCTCTCGTCGCGCGCGGTGCGGGCGAGGGTCTCGATCTGCTTGGTGACCGTGATCTCCTGCGCCAGTGCGAGCTCGAGCGGCGCGATCGCGGAGCTGAAGTCGGATTGGACGTCACCCACGGACGGGATGTGCGGACGGATGTCCTTGTCCAGCAGGTACTGAACCATCATCATCGCGTGGTTGCGCTCCTCGAGCGACTGCTTGTAGAAGTGCGCCGCCAGCCGGGGCAGGTCCTGGTCGTCGTACCAGACAGCGACTGCCACATACTGCTGTGACGCCGTGAATTCGTTACGAATCTGTTCCTGCAGCAGTTTCTCGTACGTACTCATCCGGCCAATCTAATGCCGACCCCCGAGTTCGACCACCTCGGCGCTCCCGTCGGGCAGGCCGATGCGTACCGTCGTACCGTCGACGGTGACATCGATGCCCTCGGCAAGCGCTTCCGGCCGGAGGGCATCCCTGGTCAGCAGTACGGCGTTGACCAGCACGAGCGGGTCGCCGTGGTGTGGGGCGGTCAGGTACGGCGTCGCGGAGTGCGCTCCGAACGGGTTCACGCCGAGCGCCCGGTGTACGCCGGTCTCGTCGTACCCGTGCAGGTTCACGACCGCCGAGACCAGACCGTCGTCGTTCCGCGTCGCGGCAGCGCTCTCGCTGACCGTTGCCGTTGGCAAAGACTCGCCGGCGACCGCGAACCCGCCGCTCCGGACCAGTGCACCGGCCGGCCCGTCGACCAAGGCGCAGCGGAGCTCCCAGCCGTTGTGCACGACCGAGGTGATCTCGATCCGCCACGGGCCATCGGATCCGAGCCAGGCGTTGTGCCACGAGGACGCCGTACGGCCGTCGACTCCCAAGCGCCGGATCCGCCCGCGACCGCTCGTGAAGCCGTCGGGGGAGACGAGCGTGATCAGGTTGTCGATCCCCGGCTCGAGGTCGGACAGGTCCGGCCCCGCGTGGTTCGCGTACGCCAGGCGGTTGTAGTGCGGGTCACCCGCGGGCTCCACGCCCTGCGGCTCGGTCACGGGCGCGTGGTCGGCGCCGTGGTTCACCAGTTGCACGACCTGGTCGTGGCGGCTCGCGTGCACGATCCACCCCGGCTTTGGCATCGCCTTCTGCTGGTCCGCGTCGTCGAGCGGGATCGAATCCTCGGGATCCGACCAGACCGGGTGCTCGGGCGGCAGGATCAGCCCCACGAACCCCTTCGAGGCCCAGTACGGCGAACCAGGTCCGGAGTACTGCTGCGTGGTCGGCAGGAACGTGTCGTACCACCCGAGCGTCAGCACACCGCGCTCGTCCGGCACGCCGTGCTGCACGAAGTGACGAGCGATCCCGGAACACAGCCGGCGCGTCTCGCCGGGCGTCAGCGGGGTGGAGTCGAGGATCGCGCCCATCCAGTACGGCGTCGCGGCCGCCATCCGGTACGTGAGCGAGCGGCCCTGGTAGATCGGCGCGCCGTCGTTCCCGACCAGGTGGACGGCGTCGTCGAGGAAGAGCTTGATCCGCTCCTTGTAGAGCTTCAGGCGGTCCTCGTACTGCGCTCCCGGGGTCGCGGCGGCCATCCGCGCCCACAGGCCCGGGTACAGGTGCATGGCCCAGCCGATGTAGTTGTCGAAGTTCTGCCCGTCGCCGTCGGAGTACCACCCGTTGCCGACGTACCAGTCCTCGATGCGGTCCAGGCCCGCGTCGATGTCGGCCTGCTCGAACGGGGCTCCGACGGAGGCGAGGAACTGCTCGCTGACGACCTGGAACAGCCGCCAGTTGTTGTCGTGGGTCGTGGATCCGTTGAACCCGCCGAGCCATTCCGCGACGTGTTCCTGGGCGCGCGTGTCGAGGCGGTCCCAGATCCACTCACGGGTCTCGTGCAGCGACACCGCGATCGCCGCGGCCTCGACCATCTGCTGGGACCTCGGGGTGAGCCGCAGCCAGGCCTCCGGGTGGTCCGGGTTCGCGCCGTTCGCGACGCCGCGCGCGTACCGCTCGATCAGTTGCTCGCACCCCTTGCCCTGCACGCCGGCGATCCGGAAGGCCGCGAGCATGAACGACCGGGCGAAGCCCTCCAGTGCGTCGGACGCCGTACCCGAGCGGCTCGGCCGGCCCGGGAGTTCGACCAGGGACGCGCCGGGGGAGAAGTACGGCACGAGCGAGTCGAGCAGATGGTCCGCAAGCGCCTCCCAGTGCGCCCGCGTCCATCCGGTCTGGCGCGACAGCTCACGGTCGGTGTCGGGGAGGATCAAGCGGGTCATGCCAGCCTTCCTAGTTCTGCGGGGGTGATGGCGTGCTGGAGGGGTTGGCCGGCGGCGAGGCGTTCGAGTTCGCTGACCGCGAGCTCGCCGAGGCGGGCGATCTCGTTGCCGACGGCGCCGGCGACGTGCGGGGTGACGAAGACGTTCGGCAGGTCGAGCAGCGGCGAGTCCGGCGGCAGCGGCTCCGGGTCGGTGACGTCGAGGACGGCGTCGATCCGCCCGGTCGCGCACTCGTGGAGCAGCGCCCCGGAATCGATGATCTTGCCGCGGGCGGTGTTGATCAGCACCGAGCCGTCCTTCAGCAGGCCGAGCAGGCGGGCGTCGACCAGTCCCACGGTCTCCGGCAGCAACGGCGCGTGCACGCTCAGGATGTCGCTGCGGCTGAACAGCGTGTCGTTGTCGACCAGCTCCGCGCCCAGAGCGGCGGCCTCGTCCGCGGTCAGATAGGGATCACTGATCAGTACGTCGAGATCGAACGACCGCAGCCGCTCCGCGACCATCCGCGCGATCCGGGACGCCCCGAGCAGGCCGACGGTCGCGCCGTAGTTGCCCGGCATCCCGTGCGCGTCACCCTTGCGGCGTTCCAGCCGGTACTGCGCGGCGAGCCGGAACGCCCGCTTGCCGGCCATCACGATCGCGGCGACCGTGAACTCGGCGACCGGCTGCGCGTTCGCGGTGGCCGCCGACGAGACCTGGATCCCGCGGTCGAACGCTACCGGGTCGACGATCGCCTTCACCGAGCCGGCCGCGTGCAGGATCGCCTGCAGCTTCGGCGCCGCGTCCAGGACCTCGGGCCCGATCCGCGGGCAGCCCCACCCGGTGAGCAGGACGTCGACGTCCGGGAGTGCCGCCCGTACGGCGGGATCGGTGAGGAAGCCGGCACCGGGACCGACCGGCAGGACGGTGGCGACGGCCTCGAGGCGCTGCCGGACCCGCGGCACCAACACCTGGGCGCGGGTGCTGTCGTGCATCGCCAGCATGACGGTCAGGGCGGAGTTCGGTTCTGGGCTCACGACGCTAACCTAGCAAGCGCTTTCCAACCTGTCTCGCCGAACACCAGGTCGTGGACGATTCCGGATTCTTTGCCGATCCCGGAATTTGTCCGCGCGGCCCCGGCGTTGGGGAGAATAGACGTGCCTGTTGGTGATGCGAAGGAGACGACGATGCTGCGACCGGACGACCTCTACGAGATCGTCGACGAGTCGGTGGCGACCGGCCCGGCGGCGACGCCGAAGGTCATGGTGCACTCGCTGGACGGCTTCATGGACGCCGGCCAAGCAGGCCGCGTGACGGCCGACCACCTGCTCGAGGTGCTCGACCACCGGTTGCTGGCGCGGTTCGACGTCGACCTGTTGCACGACTACCGGGCCCGTCGGCCCGAGGTGACGTTCGCCGAGGACCGGTTCACCGACTACACCCCGCCGCACCTGTCGCTGCATCTGGTGACCGACGACGCCGGAGTGGACTTCCTGCTGCTCGAGGGCGTCGAGCCGGACAACCACTGGGACAGGTTCGCCGGGGCGATCCGCCAGCTCATCGACCTGTACAACGTGACCCTCACGATCGGTGTGCACGGCATTCCGATGGGTGTCCCGCACACGCGGCCGCTCGGTCTGACCGCGCATGCGACGCGGCCCGAGCTGGTCACCCGGTCGAACATCTGGGACGGCGAGATGCAGCTCCCGTCGAGCGCCGGCACGATGCTCCAGGTCCGCCTGGGCGAGGCCGGCAAGGACGCGATGGGCTTCGCGGTGCACGTCCCGCACTACCTGGCCGAGAACCGCTTCCCGGGCGCGGCGCTCGCGCTCGTGCACGCGATCTCCGCAGCGACGGGCCTGCTGCTCCCTAGCAAGGCCCTGCTCGACGAGGCCGCCGTCACCGGCCGGCTGGTCGACGAGCAGGTCGACGCCTCCGAGGACGCGAGCGCGGTCGTGAAGGCTCTGGAGACGCAGTACGACGCGGCCGCCGGCTCCCTGAGCCGCAAGAGCCTCCTCGCCGACTCCACCCCCTCCGCCGATGAACTCGGCGCCGAGGTAGAGCAGTTCCTCGCCGAACTCAACCGCAACGACGAGAACTAACCTCCCCACCCCGCCCCCGCACGGCGCTGCCCCCGCACTGTGGGGGTTCACCCTTGAAATGGACTGGGACACGTGACGGTTTGCACAGTGGGTACGGCGTACTTGTGGGCGAGGGGCCTGTCAGGATGAGGCATGCCTGAGTCGCTGGAGGATCTGGTCGAGCTGCTCGACCTGGAGATGATCGACGTCGACCTGTACCGGGGTCGTCAGCCGCAGACCTCGATGCAGCGGGTGTTCGGCGGGCAGGTGCTCGGTCAGGCCCTCGCCGCCGCCGGCCGGACGGTCGAGCCGTCACGCGTGGTGCACTCACTGCACGGGTACTTCCTGCGCGCCGGCGACACCTCGGTGCCGATCGTGTACCGCGCGGAGCCGACCCGCGACGGCGGCTCGTTCAGCAGCCGGCGGGTCGTGGCCTCGCAGAACGGGAAGCCGATCTTCTACATGTCCGCGTCGTTCCAGCGCCCCGAGCCAGGTCTCGATCACCAGGACCCGATGCCGGACGACGTCGTACCGCCGGAAGAAGCTCCACGGCTCGCCACCGTTCTGGAGGCGCAGAGCGGCCGCCCGGCTGCGGACTGGGACCGTGAGTGGGCGGCGCTCGACGTACGGCTGGCGGGTGTCACCGGGCGGCAGTTCTGGATCCGTGCCGCCGGCAAGCTTCCTGACGAGCCCGGGCTGCACGCCTGCGTGCTCGCGTACGCCAGCGATCTGACGCTGCTCGGCGCGAGCCTGCTCCCGCACGGGATCGTGATCGGCGACCGCCGGATCCAGCCCGCGTCCCTCGACCACGCGCTGTGGTTCCACCGCCCGTTCCGCGCCGACGAGTGGCTGCTGTACGACCAGGCGTCGCCGTCCGCGTCGGGAGCGCGTGGCTTCGCGACGGGCCGGCTCTACACCGCGGACGGCCGCCTGATCGCGTCCGTCGCGCAGGAGGGACTCATTCGTCCGGTCGGCCTGGACTCCGATCTGCTAACTTAGAACCATGTTCAAGCGCGCTGCAGTGACGACGACGCCGGAGTATGTCCCGGCGCGCTGACAGCTGACTGTCGAAACGAAAGCCCCGGGGCGAGTGCCCCGGGGCTTCGTCGTACCCGGTGATCTCCTCGCCCCATCCTGGACGAGGAGACCACCATGTACGACCACCGCAAGATCGGCCGCGAGCTCGGCCTGTTCGACTCCGACCCACTGATCGGCGCGGGCCTGCCGTACTGGCTGCCCGCCGGCGCTGCCGTCCGGCGCGCACTCGAGAGCTACATCGCCGAGGTCGAGCGAAGAGCCGGCTACCAGCAGGTGTACTCGCCCGTGCTCGCCAAGCGGGAGCTGTACGAGATCTCCGGCCACTGGGCGAAGTACCACGACGACATGTACCCGCCGATGGACATGGGCGGCGAGGAGCTCGTACTGCGGCCGAGCATCTGCCCGCACCACGCGCTCATGTACCGCTCCCGCGCGCACAGCTACCGCGAGCTCCCGCTGCGCATCTCCGAACTCGGCGGGCAGTACCGCGCCGAGCTTTCCGGCGCGATCGGCGGCCTCAGCCGGGTCCGTGCCATGCAGCTCAACGACGCGCACATCTTCTGCCGCCTCGACCAGGTCGCCGCGGAGGCCGCCGATGCGCTGCGGCTGATCAACCAGGCGTACGCCGACCTGGGCATCGCGGCGTCCCGCTATGTGCTCGCACTGCCGTCGGTCGACGCGGAGTTCAACAGCCCGGCGAGCAAGTACGTCGGTGATGCGGCGAGCTGGGCGCAGGCCGCCGAGCTGCTCCGCGAGGTGCTGAAGGACGCGGGCGTGGAGTACGAGGACGCGCCGGGGGACGCGGCGTTCTACGGGCCGAAGATCGACATCCAGATGATGGATTCGGCCGGTCGTGAGTTCAGCCTGTCGACCATCCAGATCGACTTCCACCAGCCGGCCGCGTTCGGGCTGGAGTACATCGGTGCGGACGGCAACAAACATCGGCCGGTGATGGTGCACCGGGCGATCGTCGGCAGCATCGAGCGGGCGATGGCGCAGCTGATCGAGGTGCACGGCGGCGCGTTCCCGGCGTGGCTCGCGCCGGTCCAGGTCGTCGTACTGCCGATCTCGGACGACGAGGAGAAGCTCGCGGTCGAGGTCGCCCGGCGCGCGTCCGACAGGGGTCTGCGGGTGGAGGTCGCGCACGCCGACGAGGGCAGTCTCGGCGCCCGGATCCGCGAGAACCGGCTGGCGCCGTACCAGGCGGTCATCGGAGCCCGCGAGGCCTCAGCCGGTTCGCTGGCGATCCGCGAACGCGACGGCCGTCGATGGGCCCCGGCGCCGATCGGCGAGGTGCTGGACCGGATCGCGGTCCTCAGTCTTCCTGCAGCTGTCCGATCAGGTGGGTGAGGTCGTGTGATTCGTCGTACAGCGCGAAGTCGAGGGTCTTGCCGGACTGCTGGTGGCCGAACTGGACACGGGACGGGAGCAGCAACGGCTTGCGGAAGTCCACGCGGACCGTGAACGCGTCCGGCAGTTGGCCGGCGCGCTGGACGGAGGCGAGCGCGGCGGCCTTGGCCCACATGCCGTGCGCGATCTGGCGCGGGAACCCGAACGCCTGGGCGGTGAGCTTGAACAGGTGGATCGGGTTCCGGTCGCCGGACGCGGCGGCGTACCGGCGGCCGAGGTTGCCGCGCAGGTCCCACCACGCGTTCGCGCTCAGCACCGGGTCCGTGAGCAGGTCGGCGTGCGCGTCCGGCGTACCGGCGGTGCGGCTGAGCAGCGTGGTGAGGTCGCTCCACACCAGCTCGTGATCGACGAAGACCTCGCTGACGATGTCGAACACGGTGCCCTTGGGATGCGGGCGTTCCGGCGTACTGTGCACGCGGATCGACGGCTCCGCGTGCAGCGGGATCGGCTGCTTCTGCGTGATCGTGTTGGACAGGTGCACGATCCCCATCGGCTTGTACGGGAACGACGGGTCGGACATCAGGTCCAGGTGCAGCGGGAACGCCAGGACATGCGGGTACGTCGCGGGCAGGGCGGGCCCGGCCTGGAAACCGGTGACCTCGCGGTACGTCTGCAGATGGTCCTGGTCGATCGCCGACCGGGGGAGCTCCAGCGTCAGGCCGTCCTCGTCCGGCTCGTAGTCGGCCCGGCGCAGGGTCGCTTTGACAGTGCGGGCGTAGAGCGCGCCGAAGCGCGGCGAGTCGTCGTACCGTCGGGTGGGCATCTCACGCACCCAGCAGGCTCTGGCCGCAGACGCGGACCACGTTGCCGGTCACGCCCGCGGACGCCGGATCCGCGAACCAGGCGATCGTCTCGGCCACGTCGAT
>DASXXB010000380.1:0-5389 GCA_036503355.1 Kribbella sp.
CGTGGCTGGAGACGAGAGTCCTACCGCGGCAGAACTGCGTAACCAGGTCCGGTACCTGGAGGCCGAAGTCGCGGCGTTGCGACGTCGGCTGCTCGAGCACCCGGCAGACAGCCGGTCGCTCGAGAGCAGGCTGTCCGAAACACAGGCATCCTTGGCGAGTGTCACCGCTCAGAACGAGCGGCTGGCCGACACGCTGCGGGAGGCGCGAGAGAAGATCATCGCCCTGAAGGAGGAAGTCGACCGGCTGGCGCAACCGCCCTCCGGATTCGGCACCTTCCTCGGACGGAACGAAGACGACACGCTCGACGTGTTCACCGGCGGCCGGAAACTCCGGGTCGCGGCGAGCCCGTCGGTGGACCTGGACGAGCTCAAGCTCGGTCAGGAACTGATGCTGAACGAAGCACTCAACGTGGTCGAGGCCTGCGCGTACGAGGTCGTCGGCGACGTGGTGATGCTCAAGGAGCTGCTCGCCGACGGCGAGCGGGCCCTGGTGATCGCGCAGGCGGACGAGGAACGGGTGGTGCGGCTCGCGTCGCCACTGCTCGACACACCGCTGCGGTCGGGTGACTCGCTGCTGCTGGAGCCCCGCTCCGGCTACGTCTACGAGAAGATCCCGAAGTCCGAGGTCGAGGAGCTGGTGCTCGAAGAGGTCCCGGACATCGACTACACCCAGATCGGTGGCCTGTCCGGCCAGATCGAGCAGATCCGGGACGCGGTCGAGCTGCCGTACCTGCACAAGGACCTGTTCTTGGAGCACGAGCTCAAGCCGCCGAAGGGCGTCCTGCTCTACGGCCCGCCGGGCTGTGGCAAGACGCTGATCGCGAAGGCGGTGGCGAACTCGCTGGCCAAGAAGGTCGCCGAGCGCACCGGGGTGGCCGAGCAGAAGTCGTTCTTCCTGAACATCAAGGGCCCGGAGCTGCTGAACAAGTACGTCGGCGAGACCGAGCGGCACATCCGCCTGGTCTTCCAGCGGGCTCGGGAGAAGGCCTCCGAGGGCATGCCGGTGATCGTGTTCTTCGACGAGATGGACTCGCTGTTCCGGACCCGTGGGTCCGGGGTCTCCTCCGACGTCGAGAACACCATCGTCCCGCAGCTGCTCAGCGAGATCGACGGTGTGGAGACGCTGGAGAACGTGCTGGTCATCGGCGCCTCCAACCGGGAGGACATGATCGACCCGGCGATCCTGCGGCCGGGCCGGCTCGACGTGAAGATCAAGATCGAGCGTCCCGACGCCGAGGCGGCCCGGGACATCTTCTCGAAGTACCTGACCGCCGGACTGCCGCTGCACACCGACGACCTCAACGAGTTCGGCGGCGACCGGCAGGCCTGTGTGGACGGGATGATCCGGCGCACCGTCGAGCGGATGTACACCGAGGCCGAGGAGAACCGGTTCCTCGAGGTCACGTACGCGAACGGTGACAAGGAGGTCCTGTACTTCAAGGACTTCAACTCGGGCGCGATGATCCAGAACATCGTCGACCGGGCGAAGAAGATGGCGATCAAGGCGTTCCTGGACGAGAACCAGAAGGGCCTGCGGGTGCAGCACCTGCTGCAGGCCTGCGTGGACGAGTTCAAGGAGAACGAGGACCTGCCGAACACCACCAACCCGGACGACTGGGCCCGGATCTCCGGCAAGAAGGGCGAGCGGATCGTCTACATCCGGACGCTCATCTCCGGCAAGCAGGGCACCGAACCCGGCCGCTCGATCGACACCGCGACCAACACCGGTCAGTACCTGTAACCCAGCACTCCCGCAACGCCCGGCTGACGCCCGTCAGCCGGGCGTTCGCGCATCTCCACCCGTCGAGCCGTCCGCCGGAGAGCCGCGCCGGGGGTAGGGCTAACACCCGGAGGGATCGGGGGGTTTCCCCGATTGGTGGGGGTGGGGCGCGGGGTTAGCTTGCTGGGTATGGCGACGGATGAGGTGCGGAAGGACCTGCGGGCCGCGGTGGCGGCGCGGCAGGAACTGGGGCCGGAGTACGAGAACGAGATCATCGACAGCTTCCTCGAGAAACTCGACGCGCGGGACCGGCAGTTCCGGGCCGGCCTGCTCCCGGAGCCGGCGCCGAACCGCCCGGCCGTGCGGCACCCGAGCCGGGAGACCGACCCGGGTGGCCTCGCGCTCGCGATCGTGTCGATCGCGGCCGCGATCCCGATCACCGCGATCGCCGCCGGCATGATCGGCCCGTTCGGCGTGCTGATCGCCTGGATCGGCCTGGTCGGCATCAACTTCGCCCGCACGATGTCCCGCCGCATCCGCTGACGCGCGCTACCTCAGCTCAAACGAAAAGCAGCCGGCCGGCTGGTTGCATCACAGTGCGGAGACGATCTCCGCCAGACCGTTCTCGACGTCGTCGGGCAGGTCGAGCAGCAGGGCGCGGTGGACGCCGTACCAGGGGGAGAGGCGGGCCCAGTCGCGGGCGCGTTCGACCAGGTCAGGGGTCGGTCGATAGACCTCGAGTACGCCGGTGGTGACCGCTGCCGGTGCACCGTTGAGGGGCCAGCAGAGGTCCAGCGCCGGGTCGCCGATGACGGCGTCCGTCCAGTCGATGATCCCGGTGATGCGTTCGCCGGTCATCAGGATGTGATCCGGGCCGAAGTCGCAGTGCACCAACGAGGTCCGGACCTGTGCGACGCGATCGAGCAGCTCACCCGCAGTCGCCCGTACCCCGGACGGCAGCAGCGGCACGATCCGCGTCCGGAAGTCGGCCAGTTCGCGGGCCTTGAGCGCCGTCGCCGTGTCGGCGTCCAATGCACCGTGAGCGACCGCGTCTGCCGGGTCAACAGCGTGCAGGGCCTTCAGGAACGCGCCCAGCTCACGGCCCGTCTCCAGCCCGGCGTCAGACAGCGGTGCGCCGGGCAGCAGGGCATGACGTACGCCGTCCTGGGTCAGCTCAGGCAGTGGGACCGGCAGGGGCACCTGCGGCGCGAGCCAGGGGAGCAGGGTCGCTTCGGCCAGCAGGCGCGGCCGGACCTCGGGACGGCGGGGCGTCCGGTAGAGCCAGTCGCCCTCGACCCAGGCCTCACTGTCCCAACCCTCGGCGATGGTGAGGTTCCGGACGTACGCACCCAGCAGGCCGACCGTGTCCGGCATGAAGCACCACTCAGAGCCGTCCAGCTTCGCCACGAGCTCGGCAGGGGACATCCACGCGCCCCACTCGACCTCCTCCGGCTGGTGCCGCACAGGGCCGTCCCAGACGCACGTGTAGAGGTATGCGTGGTACCGGGTGTTCTCGTCCGCGTAGTCGCCCTCCGGCAGCCGCGTCAGCTCCACGCCCGCGATCCCGAGCTCCTCCTCGAGCTCCCGTACGACGGCATGGAACGGGTCCTCACCCGCCGCCACGACGCCGCCCGCGGCGAAGTCGTAGTAGTGCGGGTAGACGTCCTTGGCCGGCGTACGGCGATGCACGTAGATGTCACCGGCCGGATTCCGGACGAGGACGCCGGTGGCGGCGTGCCGCAGGTTGTCGCGCCGCATCACCGAGCGCGGCGCGGACCCGACGACCTGGTCGCCGTCGCCGAGGATCGCCACCATCTCGTCCACCGGATCGTCCACCGTCTTGCGCACCGGGTCCTCCATCCGGGCAGTCTCGCAGGTAACCCTGTGGACACAGCAACCACTTTCGGGGGCGGTACCGCGTAGGCTCGACTTCATGAGTGTGCGGCGGATCATGGGTACCGAGACGGAATTCGGGATCTCGGTGCCGGGCCAGCCCGGGGCGAACCCGATGCTGACCTCGAGCCAGGTGGTGAACGGCTACGCGCAGACGCAGCCGCTCGCGCGCAAGACCCGGTGGGACTTCGACGAGGAGCACCCGTTACGGGACGCGCGCGGGTTCGACCTGAGCCGGGAGGTGGCCGACTCCAGCCAGCTCACCGACGAGGAGACCGGCCTGGCGAACGTGATCCTCACCAACGGTGCTCGGCTGTACGTCGACCACGCGCACCCGGAGTACTCCGCGCCCGAGACGACGAACCCGCACGACGCCGTGGTCTGGGACAAGGCCGGCGAGCTGGTGATCATGGAGGGCGCGCGGCAGGCCCGGCTGATCCCCGGTGCGCCGCAGCTCAACCTGTACAAGAACAACGTCGACAACAAGGGCGCGTCGTACGGCGCCCACGAGAACTACCTGATGCGCCGGTCCACGCCGTTCGCGTCGATCGTGCGGCACCTGACGCCGTTCTTCGTGAGCCGTCAGGTGGTCACCGGCGCGGGCCGGGTCGGGATCGGTCAGGACGGCGCGACCCACGGGTTCCAGATCAGCCAGCGCGCGGACTACTTCGAGGTCGAGGTGGGCTTGGAGACGACGCTGAAGCGGCCGATCATCAACACCCGCGACGAGCCGCACGCGAACCCGGACCGCTACCGCCGGCTGCACGTGATCATCGGCGACGCGAACCTGTCCGAGATCTCGTCGTACCTGAAGGTCGGGACCACGTCGCTGGTGCTGGCGATGATCGAGGACGGCTGGCTGACCGACGACCTCAGCGTCGACCGTCCGGTGACCGCGCTGCACGAGGTCAGCCACGACCCGACCTGCACGCACCTGCTGACGCTGAAGGACGGTCGCAAGATCACCGCCGTCCAGCTGCAGACGGAGTACCTGGAGCAGGCCCGCAAGTACGTCGAGGACAAGTACGGCGACGACGCGGACCGGCAGACCAAGGATGTGCTGCGCCGCTGGGAGCAGGTGCTGGACCAGCTCGCCACCGACCCGATGAAGCTGTCCGACCAGCTGGACTGGGTCGCGAAGTACAAGCTGCTCCAGTCCTACCGCGACCGCGACAACCTGGACTGGGACGACTCGAAGCTGCACCTGGTCGACCTGCAGTACGCCGACCTGCGCCCGGACAAGGGCCTGTATTACAAGTTGGTGAAATCCGGCCGGATGCAGCGGATCGTCACCGACGAGGAGATCCGGATGGCGGTCGCGCACCCGCCGACCGACACCCGGGCGTACTTCCGCGGCCGGTGCATGCAGCAGTACGCGCCGCAGGTCGCGGCCGCCTCGTGGGACTCGGTGATCTTCGATCTGCCGGGCAAGGAGTCGTTGCAGCGGATCCCGACGCTGGACCCGCTGCGCGGTACGAAAGCGCATGTCGGGGCACTTCTTGACCAATGCGACACCGCCAGTGACCTGGTTCGCACCATTACTGGGGGTGCGGCCGGGTAGGGTCGCCGTATAGGAAAACACTGCGAGGGTCGGTTGGGCGGCCGCCGCAGGCGGCGGTTCTAGGAGGTGTAGGCCATGGCGAAGGACGGCGGTCAGCAGCACAAGCAGCCGAAGCGTTCGTCGACCGAGGAAGAGGTCGAGCAGGTCGAGGCGTCGGAGGACGTCCAGGAGCGTAAAGAGCGGCTCGACGAGGACGTCGACTCGATCCTGGACGA
>DASXXB010000381.1:0-9515 GCA_036503355.1 Kribbella sp.
AAGATCTGCCCCCAGGGCCGCCGCGAGGCGCCGACCCGGGAGCCGTGGGCCGGCCTCGACGAGAACGCGGCGGTCGCCGAGGCGGGTTGACCGACAGCTCGACAGGACGTGTGCGCCGACTGCCGGCCGGGAGGCGGCTGCGCGAGCGTAACGGGCACGCCGATCGAGAGGCACCTCCTGTCGAGCTGTCCGGACCGTGCCAGCGCCATGTGCGCGGCGTGCCAGCGGGGCGGCGCAACCTGAGGGTGGATGAAAGGGGCTCGCCTGATGGGTGCGAAGACGATCAACAAACTGGCGGTGCCGGGGGCAACGCTGCACTACGAGGTCACCGGCTCGGGGCCGGTGCTGCTGCTGATCGCCGGCGGCGGGACCGACGCCGGGGTGTACTCCGGGATCGTCGGGCAGCTCGCGGCGGAGTACACGGTCGTCACGTACGACCCGCGCGGCAACTCGCGGAGCCGGTACGACGGGGCGCCGGCGGACGAGTCCGTCGAGCAGTCGGCACAGGACGCGCTCGCCGTGATCGACGCGGTGGCCGGCGACGAAGCGGCGTACGTCTTCGGTAGCAGCTCCGGCGCGATCACCGGCCTCGAGCTGATCACCCGGCACCCCGACCGGGTCCGGATGCTGGTGGCGCACGAGCCGCCGTGCACCGAGGTCCTGCCGGACGCGGCCGACGCGCGCGCGTTCTTCGAGGAGGTTTACAACACCTACCGCGAGGACGGGCTGACCGCCGCCGACGTGGTGTTCATGATGGGCACCGGCATGGACGGTGACGCGATGCCGCCGCTCGAGGACCTGCTGCCGGAGTACCGCGAACTCGCCGAGCGCATGCAGGCGAACGCGGCCAACTTCTACGAGCACAAACTGTTGCCGTTCACCCGTTACGTGCCGGACCTGGACGTGCTGAAGCGGGTCGCGGACCGCGTCGTACCGGCGGCCGGCCTGGAGTCGTGCAGGCACCTGCCCGGGCGACCGATCGAGATCGTCGCCGACCACCTCGGGTGGCCCGTGGTGTTGTTCCCGGGCGGCCACGGCGGCTACTCCAGCCACCCGGCGCCGTTCGCGACGCACCTTGCGCATCTCCTGAATACCGACACGGTGTAACGGTGTAGCTTTCCCCGGCACCGGTTCGGGCGCGGGTCCCATCTTTTGATCCAGCGCAGCGGTCCCGCGCCCGGACCGGTTATTTGTGTTGACGGCCGCTCCGAGAGCGGCGTAGCGTCCCTCTTCTGCCTTTGACAATCGGCGTGGATCAGCCACGCCGTCACAGTGGTGTCCGAACCCCCGGGTCCTTCTGGAACCGGGGCGGTTTCGCGTGCCGCTGTGGCTCTCGGACATCACCTGGTTTCGAGAGGAGGTAGTGGTGGGTGTCTACTGGGCGATCGCCGTACGGTCCTTCCGGCGCTTCTCGACGTACCGGATCGCGACGGCGTCCGGTGCGTTCACGAACTCGGTCTTCGGGTTCATCATGTGCGGTATCTACCTGACGCTGTGGCACGAACGGCCCGGCCTCGGTGGGTACGACGCCGCGGACGCGTTGACGTTCGTGTGGTTGCAGCAAGGGTTGCTGATGCCCGTCGGGATCTGGGGCGCCACGACGACCGGGGAGCTGGGGGAGCGGGTCCGCAGCGGCGAGATCGCGGTGGATCTGTACCGGCCGACGCAGTTGCTGCTGTGGTGGCTGTCGGTCGACCTCGGGCGGGCGTTGTTCCAGCTACTCGTGCGCGGCGGTATTCCACTGATCGCCGGGGAGTTGGTGTTCGACCTCAAGTACCCTTCATCGCCGCTGGCCTGGCTCGCGGTCGCGGCCGGGGTGTTGCTCGCGGTCGTGATCAGCTTCGGGATCCGGTACCTGGTCGCGCTGTCCGGCTTCTGGATCACCGACACCCGCGGCACCGAGCAGGTGGCGCTGCTGCTGTCGACGTTCTTCTCCGGGATGATTCTGCCGCTCGTGGTGTTCCCGGGCTGGCTCGGTGACTTCGCGCGGGCGACGCCGTGGGCCGCGACGATCCAGGTGCCGATCGACATCTGGCTCGGCCGGAACCCGGGCGGGGCCGGAGCGGCGCTGCTGTTCCAGCTCGGCTGGATCGTGGTGCTGCTGCTCGGCGCCCAACTCGTCACCTCGGTCGCGACCCGCAAGGTGGTGATCCAGGGTGGCTAGGCCCTGTCTGGTGATCCATCGCCTACTGCGGGGCACTCGGCACGGCACCTCGCCGCACGGGTGCAAAGGCCACGATGCTCCGCATCGAGACCTTCGCCCCCGCACGCCGACGCACCGCACCGAGCGCCTGCTCGCTACGACGTGGGAGTGAGCGACACCCCCTAGGGGCGGTAAGACCTACGAACTCTTTGTACTCCGATCGGGCGGAATCTCCCAGAGCTCGTCGAAGAAACGGAAACTTTTTGCCTAGTGTTCGAGCTTCTGCCCGCGGAGCAGGAACCATGCGGTGACCGCGGTCGCGAGCAGTACGACGGCACCGACTCCGGCGGCGATCGAAACGCCGTGTGCGAACGACTCCCGAGCCGCGTCGAGCAGGGCCGCGGCCGCCGGCGGCGGAAGATGCGCAGCCGCCTCGACCGCTCCGCCGAGCGATTCGTGCGCCGCGGACGGCGTACCGGCCGGGCTGCTGAAGTCGCGATACACCCCGGTGACGATCGACCCGAGCAGCGCAATCCCGAGCGCGGCCCCGAGTTCGTACGCCGTCTCGGACACCGCACTCGCCGCGCCGGCCTGTTCCTTCGGTACGGCGGCCAGAATCACGTCGGCCGTGACGGTGAACGAGAACCCGGCCCCTGCGCCGACGACGAGCAGCGCCGCGCCGAGCAACGGGTACCCGGTGTGCTGGCTGATCGTGGTGAGCGCCGCCAACGCCAGCCCGATCGCAGCCAGACCACCGGCCACCACCGCGCGCACCGAGAACCGACGAGCGGCCCGGCCCGCGAGCAGACCGGCCACGATCGCGCCGATCGCGGCCGGCAGTTCCGCGAGCCCGGCCTCGATCGGCCGGCGATCCTGGACCAGTTGCAGGTACTGCGACAGGAAGAAGATCAGCCCCGACAGCCCGAGGATCGTGAGCAGGTCGGCCAGTACGGCGCTGCTGAAACCACGGCTGCGGAACAACCGCAGGTCCAGCAGCGGGATCGGGAGGCGGCGCTGACGGCGTACGAAACCGTAGAGAGCGAGGACGCCGGCCACGGCCGCTGCGACCGGGACCCACGCGAAACCGTGCGCCGCGAACTCCTTGATCGCGTAGACGATCCCGATCATCCCGATCATCGACAGCACCACGCTGACCAGGTCCCACGGGCCCGGCTCCGGGTTGCGTGACTCCGGGAGCAGCCGCGCGCCGACGATCACCAGCACGGCCATCACCGGCAGATTGATCAGGAAGACCGAGCCCCACCAGAAGTTCTCCAGCAGTACGCCGCCGACGATCGGGCCGACCGCCATCCCGGCCGACGCGGCGGCACCCCAGATCCCGATCGCGAGGCTGCGTTCGCGCGGGTCGCGGAACAGGTTGCGGATCAGCGCCAGCGTGGCCGGCATCAGCGTCGCGCCCGCGATTCCGAGCAGGGCGCGTGCGACGATCATCAGCTCGGCCGAGTTCGCGTACGCGTTCAGCACCGAGATGGCGCCGAACGCGGTCGCGCCGATCAGCAGGATGCGCTTGCGGCCGATCCTGTCGCCGAGGCTGCCCATCGAGACCAGCAGGCCCGCGAGTACGAACGAGTACGCGTCGCCGATCCACAACAGCTGGTTGCCCGACGGCTTCAGGTCCTCGGACAGGAACGGCGTCGCGAGACCGAGCACCGTGGCGTCGACCGCGACGAGCAGGACGGCGAGCACCAGCACGGAGAGCGCGAGCCAGCGCGCCGGCCGAGTGACTTGCTGCTTCATTGCGGTCTCCGTACTGCGCCGCTGAGCAGCAGTTCGGTGATGTTCGTCGTGAAGTCCTTGCGGGCGACGCGACCCTCGTCGATCGCCCACGCCGCGGACACCAGCAGTCCGTAGAGCGCCTCGGTCAACCACGCCGGGCTGAGGTCGATCCGGAACTCGCCGGCTTCCTGACCCCGGCGGAACAGTGCGACCAGGCGGGCGTCCAGCCGGGCCCAGCCCTCGTTCTGCTCGTCGCCTTCGAACAGCTGGTTCTCGGAGTACAGGAACGCGAGCAGCCCGGCGGCCGGCTCGAGCTCGCGCACCAGACGGCGTACGGCGTCCGCGGCCGGGCCGTCGTCGACCGCAGCCCTGGAAGCGGCGGCCTCGCACTCGGCGATCCCGAGGTCCTCGAGTGCCCGGACCAGCGCCTCCCGCCCGGCGAACTGCCGGTTCAGCGTCGCGCGGCTGATTCCGGCCGCCCGGGCAACCTCGTCCATGGTTGCCGCGGACCTTCGCATCAGCAGCCCCGCCGCGGCGCGTAGGACGTCCTCCCGATCAACAGCCATGAGACGAGTCTAACTCATTTGAGACATTGATGTCTCATATTCAGTGATGATCTATTGCTGGAGGCAGTATGCGGTATACAGTTGTCGTAACGCGCCGGGATGTGACCTGCCGAACGGTGGTATCGATCGGCACCGGATACACTTGACGCGTTTGAGGAGGGGAGTATCCCTTCGGACCTCGCCCGCGGGCGCCGGTCCGGCGCGGCAGCGTCGTCATCACGGGAGGCCTGGACGGCCGAACCGGTGCTGCCGGCCCGCTTGGTCGAGTTCGAGGCCATCCGGGTGGGAGAGACCTCCGGACCACGCTGGAAGTACGCCGACGTCCGGAGGTTCGTCATGGTCTCTGTCATGCCACCCCTGGTCTGGGTGCTCACGATCGCCGGGTTGCTCGCGATCGTAGCGTTCGACCTGATCGTGATCGCCCGCCGCAACCACACCGTGACGATCAAGGACGCGACCCGCTGGGTGCTGTTCTACGTCGGCCTCGCCGGGTTGTTCGCGCTCGGGCTGTTCCTGTTCAGTCCGGGGCAGTCGGGCAGCGAGTTCGTCGCCGGGTACATCACGGAGTACAGCCTCAGCGTCGACAACCTGTTCGTGTTCGTGATCATCATGGCGCGGTTCGCCGTCCCGAGCCTGGCCCAGGACAAGGTGCTGTACATCGGCATCGTGGTCTCGATGGCGCTCCGGGCGATCTTCATCCTGGCCGGCGCGGCGGCGATCTCCGCGGCGAGCTGGGTGTTCTACATCTTCGGCGCGTTCCTGGTCTATACCGCGATCCGCCTGGCGCTCGAGGGCGAGAACGACGAGAGCGACTTCCAGGAGAACGCCGTACTGCGGGCGATGCGCCGGATCCTCCCGTTGTCGCACGACTACGACGGCTCGAACCTGACCACCCGGACGAACGGCCGCCGGCAGCTCACCCCGCTGGTGATCGTGATCTCCGCGATCGGGATGGCGAACGTGATCTTCGCGCTCGACTCGATCCCGGCGATCTTCGGGCTCACCCAGGACGCCTACATCGTGCTGACCGCGAACGCGTTCGCGCTGATGGGCCTGCGGCAGCTGTACTTCCTGATCGGTGGCCTCCTGGAGCGGATCATCTACCTGAACGTCGGGCTGTCGGTGATCCTCGCGTTCATCGGCGTGAAGCTGATCATCGAGGCGCTGCACGGCTCGCACATCGACGACATCGGTGCCATCCACCTGCCGCACATCGGCATCCTCACCTCGCTCGGCTTCATCGTCGGCACGCTGCTGGTGACGACGGTGGTCAGCCTGATCAAGTCGTCGTACGACAACCGCCGCGAGGCCGTGCGGGTCAAGATCGACGACTGAGGCGGACCTGCGTCACTGATCAAGCCCGCGGGACCGCCGTCTCCGACGGTCCGTCAGGCGTGGGATCACCCGGTCGGTGCGGTTGGTCAGTGCGGGCGGTCCGCAGCCGCAAGTACAACGCCGGGATCGGGATCCAGATCAGCCCGGACGCGAGCAAGGCCCCGCGCAACGAGCGGCGGCCGAGGGCGCCGAGGGGCGGGCCGCCGGCGACCTGACCGATCGCGTTCGCCTGCGACACCATCGAGAGCACGGTCGCCCGGGACCGCGAGTCGATGTGCCGGTTCAGCCAGGCGGAGTGGATCGGGCTCGCGACGGTGTCGGCGATCTGCCGCAGCCAGAGCGCGGCGAGGGCGAGCCAGAGGTGCCCGGCGAACACGAACAGGAAGATGCCGAGGCCGTCCAGCGCAGCGAGCGTCGCGAGGATGCCGGTCGGGTGCGAGGCCTGCAGGCGTGCGGCGGAGAAGCGGTTCAGCAACAGCGACGCGCCCAGCGAGAGCAGCGTGCCGGCCAACGCCAGGGCGGTGAACCAGAGTGCGGGGTCCGAGGTACCGAACACGGTCGGGAAGTTGAAGGTCAGCAGCTTCACCGACCACAGCCGGTCGAACGCCTCGCTGGCGAGTCCGGCGATCAGGCTGATGATCACCAGCGTGCGTACGACGGGGCGCCGGCGAGCCACCTCGAGGCCGCTCCTGAATGTCTCGGCCAGCTGCCGGAACGTCTCCCGCTCCTCGCGCGGCGTGCGGTGGAAGTTCTGCTCCCGCATGAACACCGCGAGTACCAGCGCGAGCAGGATCATCCCCGCACCGGAGACCACCATCGGCAGCGGCAGGTTGATCAGTCCGAGCGCCCCGGCAGTGACCGTGCCGGCGATCGTCCCGCCCAGCTCGAACTGCTGGGCCCGCACGAACACCCCGTCGACGCGCTCGGCACCGAGCTCGTCGGTGATCCACGCCTGGTCGGCGCCGGACGTGAACGTGAAGCCGATGCCCCACAGCACCTGGGCGGCGAGGATCGCCAGGAACGCGGGCACCAGGCCCTGGAGCAGGAAACCGGCGCCGATCAGCACGAAGCCGATCACGATCGAGAGCCGGCGGCTGTACAGGTCGGCGACGATGCCGGTCGGGATCTCGAAGAGGAAGCAGGCGAGCTCCAGAGTGGTCCCGACCAGCACCATCTGGAGCGGGTTCAGTCCGGCGTCGCGGACGTAGTAGACGGCGCTGAGCGTGAACGAGAGGGCGGCCAGGAAGGCCCAGGCGGCGTTGTAGACGTAGTACGTCCTGGTCGGGTCGGCAGAACGGAATCCGGGCATCGCGGGTGTGCTCCTGACATGCGTGCGGGCAGGACAAAGCGCGACCGGGGGTTACCTGCGCCGGTCAAGCGCTTGCGTGGCGCACACAGTCGTGCGCGGTCAGGAGCGGGTTCGCATGGCGCCAAGAGTAGAGCGGTACGCGGCGCGTCCGCCTCCGAATTACCCGGTGCCGGTTGCCTGCCAGGAGTATCATTTCGACTGCCTGGCCCGGCCGTTCCCCCGTGATGGTCGGGTCAGGTTTCTTCCTGACCCGTGATCACCTTCCGGGTCCCTCGCCTCCGACCGCCGTCGGGTCTTGACACAGTTCGTCGTGGGCGGGTTGACTGCCATATAGTTAACGGCAGAAAATAATTCGTCAGAGCTTCGCGGGTCGTCGGCTCAGAGCGACCCCGGGCTCGACTGAGGTGTGCCCGGGATCCGATGGCCTGCCATCGGATCGCTGGCTCGTTCAGTGGTTGTTCGTTGCGCTCGGCAACTTTGAGAATCCCTTGCCTGCAAGGGATCTGGGCATCTGGGTCACCGTCCGGTATCGACCGGCCGGACCTCTTCCACTCCGGCGGGATGATGTGTCATCCTCCGGGATAGCGAAACCCGAGATCCTATCGGATATCGGTTCCACTCCAGCGCGTGAGGGAAAGGATGCGGAGTGAGCGCAACCTTCGAGGTGAAACAGGCGCCCGCGGCACCGGCGCCGCGGGCGGCGCAGACAGCCGGCCGGAAACCACCGCGAACCCCTCGCCGGACCCAGGCCCGGCGCAGCCTGCGGCGGCACTGGCAGCTCTACCTGCTGGTCGTCGTACCGCTCGCGTACTTCGTGATCTTCAAGTACGTCCCGATCGCGAACGCAGTGATCGCGTTCAAGGACTACAGCCCGGTCAAGGGTCCGTGGGGCAGCCCGTGGGTCGGGTTCAAGAACTTCGAGTTGTTCTTCCAGAACCCGGTCTTCTGGACCCTGGTGAAGAACACCTTCCTGCTGTCGGTCTACACGGTGCTGGCGAGCTTCCCGATCCCGATCGTCCTCGCGATCGCGCTGAACGAGATCCGCAACGGGCGGTTCAAGAAGACCGTGCAGCTGGTCACGTACGCGCCGTACTTCATCTCCACCGTGGTCGTGGTCTCGATGACGATCCTGGTGCTGTCGCCGCGGCTCGGGTTCGTCAACGACGCGATCGGGCTGTTCGGCGTACCGCAGATCGACTTCCTCGGCCGGCCGGACTACTTCCGGCACATCTACGTCTGGTCCGACGTCTGGCAGACCACCGGGTACTCCGCGGTGATCTACCTCGCGGCGCTGTCCGGGATCGACCCGGCGCTGCACGAGTCGGCGCGGATCGACGGCGCCAGCCGGCTGCAGCGGATCCGGCACGTCGACCTGCCGGGCATCATGCCGACCGCGGTGATCATCCTCGTCCTCGGTGTCGGCAACATCATGTCGATCGGGTTCGAGAAGGCGTTCCTGCTGCAGAACCCGCTGAACACCGCGCAGTCCGAGATCATCGCCACCTACGTCTACAAGACCGGTCTGCTGAACGCCGACTTCAGCATGGCGACCGCGATCGGGCTGTTCAACTCGGTGATCAACCTCTTCCTGCTGCTGGGCGTGAACTTCGCCGCCAAGCGCATCACCGGAAACGGACTCTGGTCATGAACGAACGAAGTGAGTTCATCAAAGGGCACAGCGCGTACCGTGCCTCATCCGCGCCCGGAGCGAAGCGAGGACGTGGATGAGCGACACGTTGCAGGGATTCCGCCGTACGGCGAACCGCGCGCGGTCGCAGCGGACCGTGATCGAGGAGACGCGCACCGACAAGATCTTCTTGCTCGGCGTGAAGATCATGCTCTGGATCGCGCTGATCCTGGTCGCGGTGCCGCTGATCTACATCGTCGCGAACTCGTTCAGTAGCCCATCGGCGGTGAGCGCCGGCCGGGTGCTGCTGTGGCCGATCGAGCCTTCGGTGAAGGCGTACAAGGAAGCCTTCAGCGATCCGTTGATCATGAAGGGCTACCTGAACTCGTTCATCTACGCGATCAGCGGCACCCTGATCAGCGTCACGCTGACGATCGCGATCGCGTACCCGCTGTCGCGCCGGACGTTCTTCGGCCGGAACGTGATCATGAGCCTGCTGATCTTCACGATGCTGTTCTCCGGCGGCCTGATCCCGACGTACCTGGTGGTCCAGGACCTCGGGATGCTGAACACCCGCTGGGCGATGGTGATCCCGAGCGCGATCGGGGTCTGGCAGGTGATCATCGCGCGCACGTTCTTCCGCTCGACCATCCCGGACGAGCTCTACGAGGCCGCGACCATCGACGGCGCGAGCGACCTGCGGTTCCTGTGGTCGATCGTGCTGCCGCTGTCCAAGCCGGTGATCGCGGTGATCGCGCTGATGTACGCGATCTTCCAGTGGAACAGCTACTTCGACGC
>DASXXB010000382.1:0-15370 GCA_036503355.1 Kribbella sp.
AGCTGAGCAAGCCGGAGTACTACCACATCGGCTCCGGCGCCCGGAACCCGCTGACCTTCGAGCAGCTGTACGCCGGCGTCCGCGCGTACTTCTCCAAGCACCCGTTCGACCTCGGCGAGCGCGGCGCCGTACGGCTGCCGGTCTGGAAGTTCCCCGGCGGCGACTCGGTCGAGACGATGCTCAGGTACGGCGAACGCGCGCACAAGATCGCCGACGCCGTCATCACCCGCGTCCCGCGCGGTGAGCGCACCCGCAAGTACGCGCGCGAACTCGACGTACAGAAGCGGCGCCTGGACTTCCTGCGCCGCTACATGGACCTGTACTCCGAGTACGCACAGGCCGAACTGCAGTTCATCGACGACAACGTCCTCGCCCTGCACAACGCGCTGGAGGGCGACGACCAGGAGAAGTTCGCCTGTGACACCGCGGTCGTCGACTGGCAGCACTACCTGCAGGAAGTGCACTGCCCGAGCGTCACCGAGTCGATGCGCCGCCTGGACGTCGTCCGCAAGAAGCGGAACAAGGCGCTCGCCGAGTCCGCCGGCGTCCTGAAGAAGGTCGAGCCGTCGTCGGAGTCGCAGGTGATCGCGGCCTTCGACATGGACGGCACACTGCTGTCGTCGAACGTGATCGAGACCTACCTGTGGATGCGGCTGCCCGAGCTGGACGGTCCGCAGCGGGCCGGTGAGATCGGCGCGATGCTCCGCAAGCTGCCGAAGCTGATCGCCGCCGAGCGCAAGGACCGCGGCACGTTCCTCCGCACCATCTACCGCCGGTACGCCGGCGCGGACCTGGAGGAACTGAACCAGATCGTCGACGAGATCCTGTCCGAGCACGTACTCGAGCGGTTGAGCGGCGCCGCCGTACGGCGGATTCGCGAGCACCGCGCGGCGGGGCACAAGACGATCCTGATCACCGGCGCGGTGCGGCCGTTGACGCGGCCGCTGGAGCCGCTGTTCGACGAGATCGTCGCGGCCGAGCTGGCGGTCGACGACCGCGGTCGCTGCACCGGCTTCCTGTCCGGACCGCCGCTGGTCGGTGAGTCGCGGGCCGCGTGGATCAAGCACCACGCGCGGCAGGCCGGCATCGACCTGTCCAAGTCCTACGCCTACGCCGACAGCCATTCGGACCTTCCGATGCTGTCGACGGTCGGCAACCCGGTCGCGGTCTCGCCGGACGTGTCGCTGTTCCGGGCCGCCCGGGCCGCGCGCTGGCAGATCGTCGACTGGAAGACCTCGTCCACGCCGTCCCGTCTGGAGCTCCCTGGGGTGAACGCCCGATGATGCTCGCTCTCGAGATGTACCGGTCGCCGGCGAAGTTCCTGGCGGCCAAGGCGGTCGGTGGCCGCATCCCTGGCATCCTGACCGGACCGGCCGCGCCACTGCGCCTCGTCACGATCAACGAGCCGAAGGCCGAGCGGGAGGGCTGGGCGCGGATCCGGCCGATCCTGTCCGGCATCTGCGGTTCCGACCTCGGCATGGTGACCGGTTCGACGAAGCTGTACTTCTCCGCGGTCGTGTCGATGCCGTTCGTGCCCGGGCACGAGGTCGTCGGCGAGCTGCTGGACGACTGCGAGGATCTGCCGAAGGGTACGCGCGTGGTCATGGACAGCGTCCTGACCTGCGCGGCGCGCGGCGTCGAGCCCTGTGAGAACTGCGTCGCAGGCAACACCAACCGGTGCGACCGGATCACAGTCGGCCACGTGGCGCCGGGTCTGCAGACCGGGTTCTGCCAGGACACCGGGGGCGGTTGGGGCAACCTGCTCGTCGCTCACCGCAGCCAGCTGTACGCCGTACCGGACGGGATGTCCGACGAGCGCGCCGTACTGGTCGAGCCGCTGGCCGGCGCGGTGCACGCCGCACTGCGCGCCAAGGTGGAGCCTGGCCAGTCGGTGCTGGTGAGCGGCGCCGGAGCCGTTGGACTGTTCGCGACGCTGGCGCTGCGCGAGCTGACCCAGGCCGGGCGGATCACCGTGGTCGCCAAGCACGCCAAGCAGCGTGAGCTCGCCCGCGCGTTCGGGGCCAGCGATGTCGTGGCGCCGGACGAGGTGTTCCGCGGTGTACGGCGGTCGACCGGGGCGTTCCGGCTCAAGCCGGACTTCGGGGCGGGGGAGTTCCTGCTCGGCGGCGTGGACGTCGCGGTCGACGCGGTCGGCAGCAAGGACTCGATCGACACCGTACTGCGGGTCACCAAGGCCGGCGGCCGCGTGGTGCTGTCCGGGATGCCCGCCAGCGGCGCCGACCTGTCGCCGGTGTGGTTCCGCGAACTCGAGGTCACCGGCACGTACGCCTCCGCGCGGGAGGAACCGAACGGCCGCCCGGCGTTCGAGACCGCGCTGGAACTGGCCGGCCGCGCCCCGCTGGACGGGATCGTCGGGGCCCGCTATCCGCTCTACCGCTGGCGCGAGGCGCTCGACCATGCGCACTCCGCCGGCCGGCTGGGAACAGTCAAGGTTGCTTTCGATGTGAGGGCCTCATGAGGGCGCTGAACGTACGACGAGAGAGGTTCTGAACATGTCTCGGCCAGGTTTCGTGCTTGAGGTGGACGACCGCACACCGCCACTGCTCGTGCACAACGGTGAGGGGTTCCTGCTGGAGCGCTTCCCGCAGGGCACCCGGGTCGTGTACCCGCCGGAGGCGCTGCCCGCGGTCCGCGACGTCGACGAGGCGATCCAGAACGCGCTGCTGAACCCGATCGACTCCGAGCCGCTGCCGGAGCTGCTGCGCCCGGGCATGCGGCTGACGATCGCGTTCGACGACATCTCGCTGCCGCTGCCCCCGATGAAGAAGCCGGACATCCGGCAGCGGGTCATCGAGGCCGTGCTCGAACTGGCGGCGTCGGCTGGTGTTGATGATGTCGAGCTGATCTCGGCGAACGCGCTGCACCGCCGGCTGACCCCGAACGAGCTGCGCGAGATCGTCGGCGAGCGGGTCTTCCGGTCGTTCTTCCCCGACGGCAGGCTCTACAACTTCGACGCCGAGGACCGCGACAACCTCACCCACCTGGGCCAGACCCGGCACGGCGAGGACGTCGAGATCTCCAAGCGGGCGGCCGAGTCCGACCTGCTGGTGTACGTGAACGTGAACCTGGTCGCGATGGACGGCGGCCACAAGTCCACGTCGATCGGGCTGGCGTCGTACAAGTCGCTGAAGCACCACCACAACAGCCACACGATGATCCACTCGCGGTCGTTCATGGACCACAAGGCCTCGAAGATGCACCACTCCGCCTGGCGGATGGGCGAAGTGCTGACCAGCCACGTCAAGGTCTTCCAGATCGAGACCACGCTGAACAACGACATCTTCGGCGGGCCGCTGGAGTTCCTGCAGAAACGCGAGTGGGAGTGGTCGATCAAGGACCAGGCGTCGTTCCTGGCCACCAAGCGCGGGCTCGACGTCGCGCCGGCCAAGCTGCGGCACAAGATCTTCACCGACACCCGGTCGAACTACGGCCTGACCGGGATCAACGCCGGCGCGATCGAGCCGGTGCACGAGAAGACGATCGAGGCGGTGCACCGCCAGCACCTGGTCGAGGTGCAGGGTCAGTCCGACGTCGCGATCATGGGCGTGCCGTTCGTCGGCCCGTACAACGTGAACTCGGTGATGAACCCGATCCTGGCCGCGTGCATGGGCCTGGGCTACTACTTCAACTCGTACCGGGGCAACCCGGTCGTCCGCAAGGACGGCGCGGTGATCCTGTATCACCCGGTCGACTACGAGTTCAGCCAGCTGCATCATCCGTCGTACGTCGACTTCTTCGAGGAGGTGCTCTCGGAGAGCACCGACCCGGCGACGATCGAGGCGAAGTTCGAGAAGCAGTACGCCGAGGACCCGTGGTACATCCACCTGTACCGCACGTCGTACGCTTACCACGGCGTGCACCCGTTCTACATGTGGTACTGGATCTCGCACGCGCTCGACCACTGCGGCGACATCGTCTGGGTCGGCGGCAACCGCAAGACCGTCGAGCGGATGGGCTTCCGGTCCGCCTCGACGCTGCAGGACGCCCTCGAGATGGTCAGCCACTCGGTCGGCCGGTCGCCGTCGATCACGTACCTGCACAACCCGCCGCACCTGCTCGCGGACGTGCGCTGATGGGTACCAGCCTGGTGAAGTTCGGCCGGGACACCGCGCGCGACGTCAAGCAGGTCGCGCGCGGGTGGCGGTGGGGCCGGCGGCCGCAGGTGCCGCGTTCGGCCGAGCCGTACGTGATCCCGAAGGAGTCCACGGTCTTCCCGACCAAGTGGGCCCGGACGCCGGCCGCGATCGCGGTCCGTGACCTGCTCCAGAAGGGCCCGCTGAACGCGGTGCTCAACTTCGAGGTCAGCCCGCAGGTCAGCGGCCTGGACTCGCTGCTGAAGCTCGACGGTCCGGCGATCATCGTCGCGAACCACTCGTCGCACCTCGACACCCCGTTGCTGCTGCTGTCGCTGCCGGACGCGATGCGCCGACGGACGGCGTTCGCGGCCGCGGCGGACTACTTCTTCGACACCTGGTGGCGAGCAGCCGGATCGGCGATCGTGTTCAACACGTTCCCGATCGAGCGCCGCGGCGGCAAGATGAGCTCGACCCCGGGCGACCTGCTCGCGGACGGCTGGAACGTCGTGGTGTTCCCGGAGGGGACGCGCTCGCCGGACGGCTGGGTGCAGCGGTTCCGGATGGGCGCGGCGTACCTGGCCGTCGAGCACGACGTACCGATCATCCCCGTCGGCATCAAGGGATCGTTCGCCGCGATGCCCCGCGGCCGCGGCTGGCCGATCCCCGGCCGCCCGGCCGTCCATGTGCGGTACGGCGACCCGCTGCGGCCGGCCGAGGGCGAGAGCGCGCGGGACTTCGCGCCCCGCATCGCGGCCGCGGTGTCCGCACTCCTCGACGAGGAATCCACCACCTGGTACGAGGCCCGCCGCCGCGCCGCGATCGGAGCCTCCCCGGCCCAGACCGGCCCCGACGCAGCCCGCTGGCGCCGCGTCTGGGAATCCACCCGCCCCATGAAGTCCACCGACAACCGCCGCCGCGCCTGGAAGTAACCCACCCCCGGCGCCCCACTCACCCTTGAAGGCGGTGGGCGCGGGGGTGATGGCCGGGTGTGGGGGTGGTGTCCCGCCCACCCGCCCTTGGAGGTGGGGCGCGGGGGTGATGGCCAGGGTGTGGGGTGGTGTCCCGCCCACCCGCCCTCGGAGGTGGTGGGGCGCGGAGGTGATCGCAGGGGTGGGGAGCTGGTGGCCCGCCCACCCCTGAAGGTGATGGGACGCCGGACGCCGGCACTGCGTGTTGGGGAGGACAACAAGGTATGGCTTGTCGTCAGTCCCCGGGGCCTATTGCCAGTTGGTGCGCGACGGTCGGTAGACCTCTGCGTGGATAGCGTTGCCGGGTGGATGAACGGCGGCCGCGGCGGGTCTCGCGGCTGGTGCGGTACGGGATTGCTGCCGCGCTGGTGCTGGTGGTCGCGGTGACCGTCGCGGTTCTCGTGAGCGCTGGGACGCGCTCCCACCTGACCACGGTTGCGCTCGTGGTGAAGACGATCGGGCTGCTGGCGCTCTCGTTGTTGCTCGGCAACATGGGATGGCGTCCGCGGATCAACGGACCGTACCTCGACTTCGCCACGCTGATCGGCCGCCAGTCGCTCGACCTGACCCGCCTCACGACCACCCGCTGGGAACGCAGCAGAGGCGGCGCGATCTGGATCCGCCTGCACGACGACATCACCGACGTGTCGCTCCAGGTACCGGTCCCGCACCAGGTCCGCCCGGCACTGACCCAGGCGCTCAGCGACGCGATCGCCCGCGGCGTGCGGGTCCCGCAGCGGATCACCAACCTCTTCAACCTCCCACCGGTCCCGGGCGCCCCGCGCAACGGCGGCAGCAATCCCGCCGTACTCGCCGGCATCCTCGTCGGCGTGCTGGTCTTCGGCATCGTCTTCGGCCTGATCGCCACATCCTGAGCGCCATCTCAGCGCGACCCGCCCACTAGCCCCCTCCGGCGATACGTTTCGGCCGTGGAGGACCCGCCCGCGCCGATCCCACGCCTGACCGAGGCCGGCACCCTGATCGGCCGCCAATCGGTGGACCTGACCCGGGTGACCGCCGTCCGCTGGCACCGGAGCAAGGGCGGCTCGGTGTCGATCAGCGTCCACGACGGCATCACCGACCTGTCGATCCCGGTCCCGGTCCCGTCCGCGGTCGACCCGGTAATGACCGACGCGCTCCGGGCCGCGATCGCCCGCGGTATCCGGTTGCCGCGGCGCGTCACCGACGAGTTCGGACCGCCGCCGGTCCCGGACGCGCCCCGCAACGGCGGCAGCAAGCTGACGATCCTGGCCGAGATCTTCGTCGCGCTCTCGGCGTTCGCCGTACTGGTCGGCCTGATGAGGTCGTTCTGAACAACGCTACGCTTGGCCGCGTGAGTCTTGCTGTGCGAGTCATTCCCTGTCTGGATGTTGATGCCGGCCGTGTGGTCAAGGGTGTCAACTTTGCGGATCTGCGGGACGCGGGGGATCCGGTCGAGATGGCGCAGGTGTACGACGCGGAGGGTGCGGACGAGCTGACGTTCCTCGACATCACGGCGTCGTCGGGGTCGCGCGAGACGACGTACGACGTTGTCCGGCGTACCGCCGAGCAGGTGTTCATCCCGCTGACGGTCGGCGGCGGGGTGCGCGAGGCGACCGACGTCGACCGGCTGCTGCGGGCGGGTGCGGACAAGGTCGGGATCAACACCGGCGCGATCGCGCGGCCCGAGGTGATCGGGGAGATCGCGCACCGGTTCGGCAACCAGGTCCTGGTGCTGTCGCTCGACGTACGGCGGTCCGCGGAGCAGCCGAGCGGTTTCGAGGTCACCACGCACGGCGGCCGGCGTTCGGCGGGGCTCGATGCGATCGAGTGGGCGCAGCTCGGGTGCGAGCTGGGCGCGGGGGAGATCCTGCTGAACTCGATGGATGCCGACGGTACGAGGCAGGGGTTCGACCTCGAGCTGATCAAGGCGGTCCGCGCGGTGGTCGACGTACCGCTGATCGCCAGCGGGGGAGCGGGTGCGCCGGAGCACTTCCCGCCCGCGGTGCAGGCCGGCGCGGACGCCGTACTCGCCGCGAGTGTTTTCCACTTCGGCGACTTCCGGATCGCCGACGTGAAGAAAGCCCTGCGCGACGCGGGGATCGTGGTTCGGTGAGTATGCAGGTCGAGCGGTCGGAGCAGCTGGTCGCGGCGATCGAGCAGGAGCTGTCGGCGCTGTTCCGCCGCTCGCGTTCCGCGTCGCTCCGGCTGGCGCGGCGGGTGCACCCGGAGATGGACGCGGCCGGTTACGCGCTGATCTCCCAGATCGAGATGGGCACCGGCAACGGCGCCGGCGTCCGCGCCTCCGAGGTCGCCCAGGTCCTCGGCCTCGACAAGTCGACCGTCAGTCGCGGCATCACCCAGCTCGAGAACCTCGGCCTGATCGAGCGCGTCGGCGACCCCGACGACGGCCGCGCCCGCCTGCTGCGCCTCACCACCGTCGGCGCCGACCGCTACGAGGCGATGCGCACCCAGCGCCAGACCGAGTTCCGCGCCATCCTCGACCGCTGGAACCCGACCGACCTGGCCGACCTCGGCCGCCTCCTCGCCCGCCTCAACACCGACCTCGGCTGACGATCAGCCTCTGCGTCTCCCGGCGGCCCCAGCGAGGACCTGCACGAGGATCACGCCTCGCCGCGCATCCAAGGTCCGCAGGCGAGTGCCTTGGTGCCCTCCGAGACACACGCGCGGACGGCGAGTTCGGTGCCCTCCGGATAGTTGTGGGTGATGTCCGCACGGCTTCCCCACCCACGGGAGTCGGTGTACCTCCAGTCGTAATGGTCGGTGGATCCGAACGGGGCGGCGTCGACCTGGAGCTGTGACGAGTGACCGTCGGAGCAGTCGTCGCGAAGGACGAACAGATCGCCGTAGGCCTGGAAGAAGGCGCTGGCGGACTGCTTGTCCGGACCTGCGCAGTCCTTGTACAAGACAACCGAGACATGCGAGTCGACGCTGGCGTGGGCGGTGGCGGGCAGTGCGGTTGCGGCCAGGGCCGTCAGGCCGATCAGTGACGCTGCGCGCAAGGACCGTCGTACGGTGATCATGGGGCGAACTCTCCGGTTCGGTCTCGGCGGGCGGCCCGGTGCCGTCCGCTTCGAGCATCGATCCTGCCGACCTGGCCGCAGCGGCACGCCCCTCTTGGGAGTGGAGCAGTTCCCTCGTGCGGGTGAACCGACGGGCCTGTCACGCGGGGTGAGTGCTTGTCCACAGGGTGCGCAGATGGTTGTGGAAACCAACTATTTGTGTATATAGTTGGGTTATGCAACTAGCTCAGCAACCCCTCGTCCCGGGGGTAGAGCGGGATGCGGCGGCCCAGGAGTTGCTCGAAGGAGTCAGTTCTCTGGTACGGGCCGTCCGCTGTATCGAGCACCGGCACCTCAGCGGCGACGGCGGACTGCGCCGTTCCGACGCGAGTGTGCTGAAGGTGCTGATGAAGGACGGTGAGCAGCGCGGCGGGGAGATCGCCGCCAAGCTCGGCGTCGACGCCTCGGTGGTGAGCCGCCAGGTGACCGCCCTGGAGGCCGACGGACTGGTGAGCCGTCGGCCGGATCCGGCCGATGCCCGGGTCGGGCTGGTCAGCCTGTCGCCCCGGGGCAAGGCCCAGCTGGAGGCCATGTACTCGTCCTACATCCAGCAGCTCAGAACCGCTTTGTCCGACCTCGACGACGACGCCCTGATCGCGGCCGCTGCCACCATGCAGCGGATCGCGGTGGCGATCACCGGGACGGCGAAGCCCGTGAGGCAAAACCCCAAGACTGGAGAGTAATGACTGTCACCGAGACCCGGCAGCAGGTGCCCGCTGCGCCGGAACTCACCCACCGCGAGATCCTCGAGATCCTGATCGGCCTGCTCGCCGCGCTGTTCACGGCGATGCTGAGCTCGACGATCGTCAGCAACGCGTTGCCGACGATCATCGCCGACCTCGAGGGCACCCAGACGCAGTACACGTGGGTCCTCACCGCGAGCCTGCTGGCCACCACGGTGTCCACGCCGATCTGGGGCAAGCTCGCGGACCTGGTGAGCAAGAAGCTGCTGGTCCAGCTGGCGATCACGGTCTTCGTGATCGGGTCGGCGCTGGCCGGTCTGTCCCACAACGTGCCGTTCCTGATCGGTGCCCGGGTACTCCAGGGCCTGGCGATGGGCGGTCTGATGGCGCTCGCGCAGGCGATCATCGGCGCCGCGATCCCACCCCGGTCGCGGGGCCGGTACTCCGGTTACATGGGCGCCGTGATGGCGGTCGCGACCGTCAGCGGCCCGCTCATCGGTGGCGTCATCGTCGACACCTCCTGGCTCGGCTGGCGCTGGTGTTTCTACGTCTGCGTCCCGCTCGCGGTGGTCAGCCTGGTCGTCCTGCAGAAGTACCTGCACCTGCCGCTGATCAAGCGTGAGGTCAAGATCGACTACGTCGGCGCGGTCCTGATCAGCATCGCGGCCAGCCTGCCGCTGCTGTGGGTCACGTTCGCCGGTTCGGACTTCGCCTGGATGTCCTGGCAGTCCGCGCTGTTCGTCGGCGGCACGCTGGTGGTCGGGTTCCTCGCCGTACTGGTCGAGAACCGGGTCAGGGAGCCGTTGGTTCCGTTGAAGGTCGTCCGGCAGCGCACCACCGCGCTCGCGATCATCGCCAGCCTGTCGGTCGGTGTCGCGATGTTCGGCAGCGCGCTGTTCCTCGGGCAGTACTTCCAGATCGCCCGCGGTTACAGCCCGACCGAGGCAGGCCTGCTGACGATCCCGATGATGCTCGGTTCGTTCTTCGGCTCGGCGGGTTCCGGTCAGCTGATCACCCGCTACGGCAAGTGGAAGCGGTACCTGGTCGCGGGCGGCGTCCTGCTGCTCGCCGGCCTGCTGATCCTCGGCACGATCGACCACACCACGCCGTACTGGTACGTCGGACTCGGCATGCTCGCGATGGGCCTCGGCATGGGGATGACGATGCAGAACCTGGTGCTCGCGGTTCAGAACACCGTCGACGTCACGGAGATCGGCGCATCGTCCGCGACCGTCGCGTTCTTCCGCAGCCTCGGTGGTGCGGTCGGCGTCTCGGCCCTCGGTGCGGTGCTTGCCGCGCGGGTCAAGGACCTGATCGTGGCCGGCGTGCTCGCCGGTCCGAACGGTGCCGAAGCCGCGCGCAAGCTGCAGGAAGGTGGCGGTACCAGCCTGCTGGACGTGAAGAACCTGCCGCCGCAGCTGGCCGAGCTGGTCCGGCACTCGTACGGCGATGCGACCGGGCGGATCTTCCTGATCGCCGCGGCGTGCGCCGTGGTCAGCCTGATCGCGGTGCTGCTGATCAAGGAGGTTCCGCTCCGCAAGACCGTCAACAAGGTCGACGTAGTCCAGGAACTGATCGAGGACTAGGACAGCTCGGGAGGCTCCAGGCCGGTCAGTTCGCGGGTGCGGATGATCGGTGAGCCGATCAGCCAGAGTACGGAGAGCAGGCCGCCGGCGGCGGACACGAGGAGCGTCTCCCGGACACCGATCCAGGTGCCGAGGAACCCTCCGACGACCGCGCCGAGCGGCCTGATCCCGTAGTTGATCGTGCTGAACGCCCCGGCGACCCGGCTGCGCATGTGGTCGTGGGTGACCGCGGCCTGCAACGAGTTCAGCGGTACGTCGAAACACATCACCGCGAACGCCCCGACGAACTCGGCCGCAGCCAGCGCGACTGCCTTCACCCAGATAGGCCCACTCGCCAGGGCGGCGATCGCGATCGAGCACGGGAAGACGACAGCGCCGAACGCGATCACCGGACCGGCGCCGAACCGGCGGCTGAGCGGGGAGGCGCTGACGGCGCCGAGCAGGCCGCCGGACGCGCCGATGCCGAACGCCAGGCCGATGACCCCGGCGGACAGACCGAGGATGCGGCTCGCGAACAGGACGAGCAGTGCCGTACTCATCAGGTTGAAGAAGTTCACCGTGGTCGCACAGCCCAGGCTGCGGCTGATGTACGGATGCTTCAGCACGTAACGCATCCCCGCCGCTGCCCGGCGCAGGATCGGCTCGCCGGACTCCTCCGTCGGGCCGGGCTCGATCTTCAGCCGGCCGAGCTGCACCGCCGAGAACACGAACGTGAGCGCGTCGACGAGGATCGCGATCGGCGCCGTCAGCCACTGCACCAGTAGACCGGCGACGGCCGGCCCGCCCATGAACGAGATCGACCGGGTCGCGGACAGCTTGCTGTTCGCCTCCAGGTACTGCTCACGATCGACCAGCCGGACGAAGAACGAGGCGTTCGCCATGTTGAACGTGACATGGGCCGTACCGGCGAGGATCGCGATCGCGTACAAGTGGCCGAGGGCAAGGAAACCGCACCAGTAGGCGACCGGCAGCGTGAGCAGCAGCACCGTCCGGGTGAGGTCGGCGGCGATCATCAGCGGGCGCTTGTCGCGGCGGTGGTCGACCCAGGTGCCGATCAACAGCGAGGCGATGTTCGGCAGCCAGACAGCCGCGGTCAGGAAGCCGACCTGACTGGGGGAGGCGTCCAGCATCGTGACGGCAATCAGCGGCAGCGCGAGTTCGGTGATCCGGTCGCCGAATTCGGAGACGCCCTGCGCGGACCAGAAGGTGCGGAACCGCCGGTCCCGCCACAGGCTCGTGGCGGCGAGCGTGACCATCAGGCGTCCGTTGCTTCGGGCAAGGAGATCCGCAGGTGCCGGACCGGTCGCGCGTCCGCCGGTAGGTCGCCGGCGTCACGGCGCCGCACGTACGGCGCGAGCAGCTCCTCGATCGCCGACTCGATCGCGTCCGCCTCGTCCGGGGTGATGACCAGCAACGTGTTCGCCGACCCGGCTCGCCGGCTCCACTGCGGTTCGAGGTTCGGCTCGGTCTCGACGAGCCAGTTCTGCGCCGCTTCCAGTGCCTGGTTCATGATCTCGGTCCGCAGCAGCCGGCCCGCCTCGGCGCCTTCCGGGGTGTCCGGCATCTCGTAGCGGAACCCGCGGGACACCGCGTACCACCAGCGCTGCCGTTTGTCCGAGCCGCTGGGTGGCGGACCGTCCTGCACCAACCCGAACTGCGCCAGGTGCCGGAGGTGCCAACTCGTCACCGAGGGGGAGGCGCCGACGTGTTCGGACAGTTGGGTGGCCGTCGCCGGGCTGTTGCCCTGCAGATAGCTGAGTGCGGCGAGGCGGACCGGGTGGGCCAGTGCGCGCATCGCCTGCGGGTCGGTGATCTCGAAATCGCCGTACGGATTCCTGAGAGACATGTTTCGAGAGTAATCTCTCAGATCTCCCGGAGGCAACCTCTGGCCCCACTCCGGGCACGGCGCGAGACTGAGTCACGTGCGGGACGAGCGCGCGATCCTCGAGTACGGCGACACGCTGACCGACGACGAAGCGCCTCGGGTCGAAGACCTCGAGCGGCGCCGGCGGCGGTACGCCGTCACGTCCGCGGTGGTCGCGGTTGCCGGTGTTCTGATCGGGATCGGAATCGCCGCTCGACCCGGCGGCCTGGAAGCCGATCCCGAGCCGACGATCGGTTTCGAGCAGCCCTCGTATGCCGTCGACGGGCCCGCTCCCCGGCAGTACAAGCTCGGGTCGACGGTCATCCTGCTTCGCGGCGAGACGGCTGTGACGTCGGCGCGGCAGGATCCGGAGCGGCTGACGGTCCTGGTGGTCGGCGTCGCAGCGGACGACGTCCCGGTCGAGCCCTGCCTGCCGAACACGGTGGTGCGGATCCTCGCGCAGGATGCCGGCTCGGTGCGGATCGCGGCGTACCGGTACGGCGTCGGCCCGGACCAGAACGAGGGGCATCAGTGCGTGAACCGCGGTCCCGCGCCGACCACCCTCCGGCTCGACCTCGGGCGACCGCTCGGCAATCGCACGGTGTACGCCGGTACGACGGGGGATCGCGTCGTACTCAAAGGGCGCGTACTCAAAGGGCGCGTACTCAAAGGGCGCGGGTGTCGCCCGGCCGGATCGTTCGCTGCCAGATGTCGCTGACCAGGTCCGGGCGCATACCGACGCCGGTGTAGAGGGCGACGGCCGGCGTGGGGTTGCCGGTGTCGACGTGCAGGATGGTGCCGGATCGCCCGGCCGCGGAGTCGACCGCGAACGCGTTCCGCAGCAGGTACTTCGCCAGTCCGCGGCCGCGTGCCGACGGTACGACCGCCAGGCGCCCGACGTAGCCGCAGTTGTCGGTGCTGACGAAGTTGTGGTTGCACTCGGTCATCCCGACCGCCTGTCCGTCGACCTCCACGATCGTCACCTGCGACCAGTCGAACGTCGACCGGCTCTCCCGCGAGGTCACCCACTCGTCGAACGGCCGCGGCAACGTCCCGGGCTGCTCCGCGAACGCTTCCATCAGTACGGCGTGAGCGGCCCTGCGGCTCGCCTCGTCCGGAGCACCACGCCGTACGACGATGCCCTCCGGTACGGCCGGCGGAGGCACCGGGCCGTCGAAGGTGATGCGCATCCGATGCACCGAGGTACCGATCGTGTAGCCGCGCGCCGCGAGCACGGCAGGAAGCAGCGCGTCCTGATGGACGACGCCCACGCGCATCACAACCTCCTGTCGGGCCATGGTGCCGGTGGCGGTCCGGCAGGCTCGGTCTTCGGTCTGCTCCAGCAGCCAGTGGAGGACGTCGGGGTCGTGGCTGAGGATGTCGACGTTCACGTGCGAACCGCCGGTGATCGGGACCGCGGTGGCCGAGCCCGCGAAGCCGTCCGGGCCGAACACCACCCAGCCGTCGGTCGACAGGTCGGTGCCGGGATCGCGCAGGTAGTTCGCGACGTCCTCGGGACTGTGCTTCGCGAACCCGAGCAACGCCGACGTGTACTCCGCCGACCGCTCGGCGATCAGTGGCGCGTCCTGCAGCCGCATCGGCCGCCAGGTGTACCGGTCGGGCAGGCTCATACCGCGACCCCGAGCCGCCAGACCTCCATCACCAGCACGGCCTGCATCCCGACGGACAGGTAGACGCCGAGCGCCGGCGTCGGGTTGTTGGTGTCGACGTGCAGGATCGTCCCGGCCCGCCCGTTCGCCGCGTCCACCAGGAACTGGTTCCGCAGCAGGAACTTCGCCAGTCCCTTCCCGCGCGCCTTCTCCAGTACGGCGAGCCGCCCGACGTACCCGCAGTCCTCGTCCTCGACGAACTGGTCGTTCGCGGACAGCATCGCGACCGCCTCGCCGTCCACCTCCAGCACCGTGAGTTGCGACCAGTCGAACGCCGAATGGTTCTCCTGCGCCGCCTGCCACTCCTCGAACGACCGCGGCGTGAACCCGAACTGGCCTTCGAAAGCAGCGTTCAGCACCGCATGCGCCGCCCGCCGGCTCGCCTCGTCATGCGCACCTCGCCGAACCACAACCCCCGCAGGTACCTCCGGCGCGGCGACCGGGCCGGTGTGATCGATCCGCATCCGGTGAAAGACGGTCCCGACCTCGTAGCCGTAACCCGTCAACCGGTCGCGCCGGGCGGTGTCGGCCTGATAGGCGACCGTGTCCAGCTGCACCCAGGAATGCCCGTACGCACGCCCGAACTCCCGGGTCCTCTCCTCGACCCGGTCGAGCAGCCACCGCTCGAGCTCGAGGTCCTCGGCGACCACGTCCTGGTCGAGCTGCCGCCGATCGCCTTTCCCGAACACCCATCCGAACCCGGCCAGCTCCTCGCCCTCGAACACCAGCCACGCATCACGCAAGGCGTCGAAGTCCGGCTCGTTCAGCGCGTCCCGCACGTCGTCGAGGGTCCAGTCGGCGGAGCCGATCACCGAGATGTTGTAGGCGGACGCCAGGTCGAGGATCGCCTGCGCGTCCTCGATCGTCGGCGGACGCACGGAGTACTTGTCAGGCAGTACGGCGGTCATTCACGCATCGTGAGGGATGACCGCCGTACTGTCCAAACCATTAACAGGCCTTGTCCCACTCCGATTCACAGGCCGGCCGCGCGGCCTTCAAGGGAGCCACAGCGGCCGCGGCCGGCGGCGTGCTGTCGGACCAGGATGCGAGGGTGACGCCGACGGCGTCCTCGATCGAGCGCGGGCTGATCAGGTAGTTGTTGCTGATCATCGAGAACACCAGCTTGCGGCCGTCCTTGTTCGTGACGTAGCCGGACAGCGCGGTGACGCCGGTCAGTGAGCCGGTCTTACCGTGTAGGTTGTTGGCGGCCGGCGTGTTCTGCATCCGGCTGCGCAGCGTCCCGCCGACGAACCGTTCCGGGTTCCCAGCGATCGGCAGCGCGTCGTACCACTGCTTCCACCACGACTCCTTCTGGGCGCCGATCAGTACGTCGGTCACCGAGTCCGCGGTCACGTTGACCTTGCGGGACAGGCCGGAGCCGTCGGACAGCCGGATGCGGCTGGTGTCGACGCCGAGGCTCTTCGCGTAGTCGGTCACCAC
>DASXXB010000383.1:0-16605 GCA_036503355.1 Kribbella sp.
TCCCGGGTACGTCGGTGCCGAGGCGGCGTTGTCCTTCCTGGGCGTCGGCGTACCGCCACCGACACCGAGTCTCGGCCGCTCGATCTCGGACTCGATCGCCTGGGTCTACACCGGCGCCGACCCGTGGTTCCTGCTGTTCCCAGGCGCGATGCTGTTCCTGGCCGTGCTCGGGTTCACGTTGCTCGGCGACGGCGTCCGGGACGCGTTCGACGTCCGGCTGCGGAGGACGAACTGATGCCCGATCTCGTCTGGTTCGTCGTCCGCCGGCTGTTCGCCGCGCTGGTCGTCATGCTCGCACTCAGCCTGGCCGTCTACCTGGTCTTCTACGCGATCCCGGCCGACCCGGCGCATCTGGCCTGCGGCAAGCCCTGTACGCCGGACCGCCTGGAGCAGGCGCGCCACTTCATGCAGCTCGACCAGAGCACCCTGCAGCAGTACCTGAGTTTCCTGAAGGGCATCTTCGCCGGCCGCACGTTCGGTGACGGTACGGCGGCAGTGCACTGCAACGCGCCCTGCTTCGGGTACTCGTTCCCGCTGGCCCGCCCGGTCACCACGCTGATCATGAACCGGCTGCCGATTACCGCGTCGATCGCGCTCGGTGCCGCCGTACTGTGGCTGCTCCTCGGTGTCTCGCTCGGTGTGATCGCCGCACTGAACCGGGGCCGCATCCTGGACCGCCTGTCCGTCGGGGTGGCTCTGGTCGGTGTCTCGACGCCGTCGTTCCTGCTCGGTCTGCTGGCGATCCTGGTGTTCGGGTTCTGGCTGAACATGGTCCCGGTCAGCGGCTACGTCCCGCTCACCGACAGCCCGGTGGACTGGGCGTGGCATCTGGTGACGCCCTGGGTCGTGCTCGCGATCCTGCAGGCGGCGTCGTACATCCGGCTGACCCGCTCGCAGATGCTCGAGGAGCTGAACCTCGACTACATCACCACGGCCCGCGCGAAGGGCGCGAGCGAGGCCCGCGTGGTCGTCACCCACGGTCTGCGGGGCGTGCTGGTGCCGGTGGTGACGCTGTTCGGCCTCGATCTGGGTGGTCTGCTCGGCGGTGCGATCCTGACCGAGAAGGTCTTCAGCATGCAGGGGCTCGGCGACCTCCTGATCAGCGCGGTCGGGACGCTCGACGTGGCTGTGGTCGTCGGCGTGACGCTGTTCTCGGCGTTCCTGATCATCCTCGCGAACCTGGTGGTGGACATAGTGCACGGTGTGCTCGACCCGAGGGTGAGTCATGGCTGATCCGGTGCTGGAGGTCCACGACCTGCACGTCACGTTCCGTACCGAGGGCGGCCTGGTGCCGGCCGTCGACGGCATCGACTTCGCGGTCGCACCCGGGAAGACACTGGCGATCGTCGGCGAGTCCGGGTCGGGCAAGAGCGTCAGTTCGGCCGCGGTGATGGGACTGCTGCCGTCGAACGCCGACGTCACCGGCGAGGTGCTGCTGGACGGCCGCGAGCTGACCGGCCTGCCGAACGAGGAGCTCCGCAAGATCCGCGGCAACGACATCGCGATGGTCTTCCAGGACGCGCTCTCGGCCCTCAACCCGTATTACAGCGTCGGCTGGCAGGTCGCCGAGGCGTACCGGCTGCACCACGACGTCTCGAAGAAGGTCGCCCGCACCCGGGCCGTCGAGATGCTCGGCAAGGTCGGCATCCCGGACGCGGCCCGGCGCGCGGACAGTTTCCCGCACGAGTTCTCCGGGGGAATGCGGCAGCGGGTCGTGATTGCTATGGCTTTGGTGAACGACCCGAGAGTGCTGATCGCGGACGAGCCGACGACCGCACTCGACGTGACCGTTCAGGCACAGATCATGCGGTTGCTCGACGATGTCCAGGAGGAGTTCGGTACGGCGCTGGTGCTGATCTCGCACGACCTGGGCGTGGTCGCCGAGGTCGCGGACGACGTGCTCGTGATGTACGCCGGGCGCGCGGCCGAACGCGGTACGGTCCGGGACCTGTTCCACCGGGCCGCGCATCCGTACAGCCTCGGGCTGCTGGGCGCGATGCCGCGCGTCGACGTACCGCCGAAGGACCGGCTGACCACGATCCCGGGCAGCCCGCCCACGCCCGGATCGATCAGCACCGGGTGCCCGTTCCAGCCGCGGTGCGCGTACACCCACCTGGTGGGGGAGCGCTGCATCACCGAGCGCCCCGAGCTCACGCCGCGTCCGGGCGAGGGCGACCACGAGGCCGCCTGCCATCTGGGCCGTCGCCCGGAGGTCGTCGAATGACCGAGCTGCTGAACCTCAAGGACGTCAAGAAGTACTTCGGTCTGCGCGGTGCTCCGTGGCAGAAGGCGCAGGCCGTACGCGCGGTCGACGGCGTCAATCTCGTCGTACGGAAGGGCGAAACCCTCGGTCTCGTGGGCGAATCCGGCTCCGGCAAGTCGACACTCGCCCGGGTCGCGACCCGGCTGCTCGACCCGACGCAGGGCCGGGTGGAGATCGGCGGCAAGGACGTCACGAACGTCAAGGGCCGCCGGCTGCGACCGATCCGCCGGCAGGTCCAGATGGTCTTCCAGGATCCACAGGCGTCGTTGAACCCGCGCCAGTCGGTGGGGACGATTCTCAGTACGCCGTTCCGCGCGCAGGGCATCCGCCCGACGCGGGCTCAGCTCGTCGAGCTGCTGGAGCAGGTCGGCCTGTCCGAGCAGCACCTGGACCGGTACCCGCACGAGTTCTCCGGCGGCCAGCGTCAGCGGATCGGGATCGCGCGGGCGCTGTCGGTGAAGCCCGGTCTGCTGGTGTGCGACGAGCCGGTGTCCGCGCTCGACGTGTCCGTGCAGGCACAGGTGCTGAACCTGCTGGCCGACCTGCGCGACGAGCTCGGGCTGTCGTACGTGCTGGTCGCGCACGACCTCGCCGTCGTACGCCAGGTTGCCGACCGGATCGCGGTCATGTACCTCGGCACGATCGTCGAGGAAGGCCCCGCCGCGCAGGTGTACGAGGCACCGGCACATCCGTACACGAAGGCGTTGCTGTCCGCCGTACCGGTGCCGGAGCCAGGCGTCGTCCGCGAGCGGATCGTGCTCACGGGCGACGTACCGACGCCCATCGACCCACCGTCCGGATGCCCCTTCCGGACCCGGTGCTACAAGGCGCAGGACGTCTGCGCGACCGAACGACCGGTGCTGGAACCCGTCGAAGGTTCGACCGAACACCGGGCCGCCTGCTACTTCCCTGAGCCCCCCACCTCTGAGAGGACACAATGAAACGCATTTCCCGCGCAGTGGCAGTCGCTGCTGTGCTGGCGCTGGCGGCCGCGGCCTGCAACGCCAACAACAAGACCGCCTCCAGCGGCAGCACGGCAGCCGCCGAGCAGGGCGGGACGTGGCACATTCTCACCACCAGCAAGGAGATCAGCCTCGACCCGGCCAAGAGCCAGAACCTGGGGATCAGCTCGATCCACCTGGTGCTGCGCGGCCTGACGTCGTGGAAGACGTCGCCGGACAAGGCAGCCGAGGTCGTCCCGGACCTGGCCACCGACACCGGGCAGGTCAGTGACAACGGCAAGACCTGGACGTACAAGCTGAAGTCCGGCCTCAAGTACGCCGACGGTTCGCCGATCGTTGCCGCCGACATCAAGTACGGCGTGGAGCGCTCGTTCGCGCCGGAGCTGTCCGGCGGACTCGGGTATCACAAGTCACTGCTGGTCGGTGGCGACAAGTACACCGGCCCGTACAAGGGCGGCGAGCTGGCGTCGATCGAGACGCCCGACGACTCGACGGTGATCTTCAAGCTGAACAAGCCGTACGGCGACTGGCCGTGGATCGTCAGCATGCCCGCGTTCTCGCCGGTCCCGAAGAAGGCCGACACCGACCCCGCGCACTACGGCGAGAAGCCGGCCGCGAGCGGCCCGTACCAGGTGAAGTCGTACACGCCGGGCTCGAAGCTCGAGCTGGAGCGCAACCCGAACTGGGACAAGTCGACCGACCAGGCCCGCACCGGCCTGCCGGACGCGATCGTGATGGACATGGGCCTGCAGCCCGACGTCGTGAACCAGCGGCTGATCGCGGACGCCGGCGACGACAAGTTCGCCGCCACCACCGGTACGTCGGTGCCGGCCGCCCTGATCCCGACGGTGAACGGCAACCCCGCGGTCAAGGCCCGGGTCGCCACCTCGCCGTCCGGCGCGCTGGAGTACCTCGCGATGAACACCAAGCGCCCGGCGCTGTCCAACCCGGCGGTGCGCAAGGCGATCGAGTACGCCGTCGACAAGCAGGCTGTCCAGGTGGCCGAAGGCGGACCGGAGTACGGCGGGGAGATCGCGTCGACGCTGATCACGCCGGGGATCGACGGCTACAACAAGTACGACCTGTACCAGGCGCCGCCGGCCGGTGACCCGGAGAAGGCCAAGCAGATGCTCGCTGCCGCTGGTGTCAGCAACCTCAGCCTGGTGCTCGCCGCCGACAACACAACTGGTCTCGGGGTCGCGCAGGCGATCCAGCAGGGGCTGAAGCGGGCCGGGATCACGGTCACGATCAAGCCGCTGGACTCCGAGCCGCTGACCGACCTGATCACCGGGAACAAGCCGGACTTCGACCTGACCGTGTCCAGCTGGCTCCCGGACTTCCCGAGCGCGATCGGCAACATCCAGCCGCTGTTCGCCTCCTCGGAGATCGGCAACGGCGGGTACAACATCTCCCGCTACTCCAACGCGGCGGTCGACTCGGCCATCGCGGCCGCAACCGCCGAGACCGACCGCACCAAGGCCGCCGGCCTGTGGGGCGCCGTGGACAAGCAGATCATGCAGGACGCCCCCGTCGTCCCCCTGATCTACGCCCGCAACGCCTTCCTGCACGGCTCGAAGGTCCAGAACTTCTACCTGTCCTCCTACCCGCCCTACCCCAACCAGCTGATCGTGGGGTTGAGCAAGTAGCTCAGGTTCGGCCTTCGGATTCTTGGGCTTCGAAGAGGGTCGGCTGGGTCTCGGCGTCGAGGCCCCAGTCGGCCCTCATCACTGTGTAGCCGGCCTTTTCGGCGGCGGCGATGACCTTGGCGTCGTCGTCGACGAGGACGGCGATCGGGCGGGTCTCGGCGAGGCGCTTGAGTCGGCCGAGCTTCATCAGCATCGACGGGCGGCGGTCGGTGTTGCCGCGCATGTAGATCTTGCCGTCCGGGAAGCCGTTGTCCTTGAGCCACCTCTCGGTGTCGCGCCGGAGGCGTTCCGGACGACCGGTCAGGTAGACGATCACGTGGTCCGCGGCCAGCGTCGTCGCGACCGCCAGCCCCTCCTCGAGGACCGCGTCCTCCTTCGCGTGCGCGAAGAACGAGTCCCAGTCCTTCGGCTTGCGCTCGATGAAGTGGATCCGCTGACTCGTGTCCGAGAGCGTCGCATCGATGTCCAGGACGGCGTACGGTCGATCATCACCCATGACGCCCAGCTTCCCAGGTCGCGCGGTCGACGGCGTACAGCACCTCGCCGAACTCGGTCCCGGGCAGCGGATCGTCGAAGTGCACGTGGAACACCTTCTCGAACCGGAGCCCGGATCGGCGCATGACCGCGCGCGACCGGTGGTTGACCGCCATCGTGTCCGCCTCGACCCGCTCCATCCCGAGCCGGGTGAACGCGTGCGCGATCAGCGCCCTCGTCCCCTCGGTCGCGTACCCCTTGCCCCAGGCGGCCCGCACCAGCCGGTACCCGACGCCCACGACCGCCGGATCAGCGGTCGGCTGCATCCCGAACCACCCGACGAAGCCGCCGGCGTCCTCGGCCTTGAACGTCCCGAGCTCCGGATGCTCGGCGTACACCTTCAGAATCCCCGGCAGTACGACGCTCTCGACCTCACGACGCGGCGTCGGCTGACCGGTCAGGTACCGCATCACCTCCGGGTCGGAGTCGAGCTCGACCAGCAGCCCCGCGTCACCCTCCGAAAACCGCTCCAACCGCAACCGCTCCGTCTCCAGATACGCGCCCACGCCCGCACTCTTCCACTCGTCTTTGAGCACTCACCAGTCATTTCGCGGGCGGGAGAGTGGTTGGTGCGTGCTCAAGGTCCCCGGAGGCGTCCGGAGTGTGGGCGGTGTGGGGCGATCCTGTGTGTTGACTGTGCGACTGTCGGTGGCTCGGGTTAGCGTTCTTCCGCGATGGACGAGTCGATCACGTTTCTGCACAGCTCGGACTGGCAGCTGGGGATGATGCGCCGGTTCCTGGGGCCGGACGGTCAGGCCCGCTGGGGTCAGGCGCGGCTGGATGCTGTCGCACGGATCGGCGAGGTCGCCGAGCAGACGGGCGCGGCGTTCGTGGTCGTCACCGGCGACGTGTTCGAGCACAACCAGGTCGAGCGGCAGACCATCCTGCGTGCGTGCGAGGCGCTGAAGCGGATCCCGGTCCCGGTCGTCCTGCTCCCCGGCAACCACGATGCGCTGGAGCCGGGTTCGCTGTGGATGTCGAGCCAGTGGCTGGCGCACGCGCCGGAGCATGTGACGGTGCTGACCGAAACGACACCGTTTCAGATCGTCCCCGGGGTCGAGCTCGTCGGCGCACCGTGGCGTTCGCGCCGCCCGCTGTCCGACCCGGCAGCTCCTGGGTACGCCGACCTGCAAGCTGACCCCGCGACGATCCGGATCCTGCTCGCCCACGGCCAACTGACGAGCCTGTCCGGCGGCATGTCCGACGTACCGACGATCGACCAGGCCGCGCTCGAGGCGGCGGTCGCGGACGGGCGGCTGCAGTACGTCGGCCTCGGCGACCGGCACTCGACGACACGGGTCACGGACCGGATCTGGTTCTCCGGCACGCAGGAGGTCACGTCGCCCGAGGAGGACGCGCCGGGCAACGTGCTGAAGGTGACGATCGGCGCCGGGTCGATCGACGTGGAGCCGGTGCGGGTCGGCGCCTGGCACATGGTCGACCATCGCGTCGAGCTGTTCGACGAGGAGTCGATCGGGGCGCTCGAGGACTGGTTCGCGGAGCTTCCGGACAAGGAGCGGACGTACGTGCGGCTCGCCGGGGACGGCTCGCTGTCGCTGCCCCTGCTGGCCCGCCTGGACACGATCATCGACGCGCAGGGCGAGGTGTTCGCGAGCGTCGAGCGGTGGGCGAAGTTCTGGACGGTGCGGCCCGCCCCGGACGCCGCGGACCTGGAGTCGCTGCAGCTGAGTGGCCCGGCCCGGGCCGCGATGGAGGAGTTGCGGCAGGCGCTGGCCGGAGGCGACGAGGCCGCCGGTGCCGCGCTCTCCCTGATGCACCGATTGGCGCGGGACGCGGGATGAGATTACACAGCTTGGCGCTACGGGACTTCCGTGGCGTCAAGGACCGCGTGGTCACCTTCCGTGCGCTCGGCACGACCGTGGTGGTCGGTGACAACGAGGTCGGCAAGTCCAGCCTGGTCGAGGCGTTCGGGCTGATCTTCGACCTGCCCGACGACTCGAAGTCGACGCGGATCCGCGACATCCAGCCGGTCGGCCAGGACGTCGGGCCGCAGGTCACGGCCGAGCTGACCCTGGGCGGTCGCGACCTCACGTACACCAAGCGCTGGCTGAAGAATCGCGCCACCGAGCTGACCGCGGTCGAGCCCGACGGCCGCCGGCAGTCCTGGACCGGCCGGGAGGCGCACGACGAGGCCAAGCGGCTGTTCGACGAGAACGTCGACCCGGTGCTCTGGCAGACGTTGATGGTCAGCCAGGGGCAGTCGTTGGTCCTGCCAACACCGGCCGACGCGGAGCCGCTGATCACCGCGGTGACGGCGGAGTCGGGTACGCCGGTCGACGGCGCGTCGATGCCGCTGGTGACGGCAGTCGAGCACGAGTACCTGCGGTACTGGACGCCGCGTGGCAGGCCGACCGGTGACTACGCCCGTTCCGCGAAGGCGGTCGCCACGGCGGAACTCGCCGCCAGGCAGGCGTTGCAGGCGATGGAGGAGGTCCAGACCGACATCCGTCGCGCCGAGCGGCTGAACCTCGACCTCGACGACGTGACAGCTCGCCTGGCCGAGCACCTCACCGGTGTCGAGGCGCTGCGCGAACGCAAGCAGGCGACCGACGAGATCCTGCTCCGCCGCGACTCGGTGAAGTCCCGCGCCGAGACCGCGCGCGCCCGCCTGGAGAACCACACCCGCACCCGGCTGGAGCGGGAGCGGCTGCTCGACGAGGTCGAGCGGTTCACCAAGACCGAGGCCGAGCTCGCCGCGCGGCGAGCCGACGCGGAGCTGGTCGCGAAGACCGCGGCCGAGCTGGTGCAGGCCGCCGAGTCCGCGCTCGGCGAGGTCGTGGAGCTCAAGGACCTGCGGCGTACCGACGTACAGACCGCCGAACGGCGCGTCTCGGACCTGATGGACCGCGCCGAGCTGGAGCGGCTGATCGGGCAGCAGACCGAGCTGGTCGACGTGCGGGCGCGGATCGCCGCGGCCGGCACGATCCTGGACCGGATCAAGGTCGACGACGCGATGGTCGCTGCTCTCGAGGACGCCCGCGCGGCGGTGGTCGAGGCCCGCGCGGCGCTCGCGGCCGGCGTCCCCGAGGTGACGGTACGACGGCTCGGTGCCGAGCCGGTCGCCTTGTCCGGGACCGGCCTGGAAGGCGACGTACCGGCGGATCTGGGGTTCGACGAGTCGACCGAGGTGCTCGTCTCGGGCGAGCTCGTGGTCGGCGTACCGGGGCAGGTCGAGGTCACGGTCCGCGCCGGCGGTGAGGCAGCGACGCTGCGGTCGCGCGTGGACGACGCCGTACGCCGGGAGAAGGATCTGCTGAAGAAGGCCGGCGTGAAGGATGTCGCCGCGGCGCGGGAGCTGCTGCGGAAGGCGGACACCGCGCACGCGGAGCTGAACGAGGCCCGGCGTACCGAGAAGTCGCTGACTTCCGGAGGCGATCCGGGTGAGCGGATCGCCGTCCTGACGGCGCGGCTCGGGACTGCCGACGAGGCCGAAGAGTCAGGTGGCAAGCCCGCCGTCGAGGGCGTGCCGGGACAGATGTCGTTGTTCGAGGAGTTCGCTTCGCCGCACGACACCCTGTTCGACGTCGACGAGCCGGAGCCGGACGATCTGGCCGGTGCCCAGCGGGCGCTGGAGGACGCGCGGCACGGGCTGGCCGAGGCGGAGCGGTTGCTCGCGGACGCCGAGTTCGCGGCGGCGCAGGCGCGGAAGGCCGCGGACGAGGACCGGTCCGAGGCGCAGAACGCGCGGGCGCGGTCAGAGCTGGCGGCGGAGCGGCTCGCGGCTGCTGTCGAGGCGCTCGAGTCCGCGCGGGCAGTGCTCGACGACGACGCGGTGGGGGCGGCGGAGGCCGAGGCGACCGCCGAGGTCGAGGCGGTGCTCGAGGAGCTGACCGCTGTCCAGGAGCAGGCGGACGCGGCCGGGGCGGACGAGGTGGCGGGCGAGCTGGCGCATGCGCTGGCGGTGGCGACGCGGCTGCAGGGCGAGCGGGACACGTTGCGCGATGCGTTGCGTACGACGGAGGGCCGGCTGGAGCAGTCCGGGCGGGACGGGCTCGCGACCCGGCGTGATGTGGCGGAGCTGGAGCTGGCCGCCGTACGCACGGAGCACGACAGCCTGGAGCGGCGGGCCGAGGCTGCCCGGCGCGTGTACGAGACGCTGAGCCGGCACCGGGCCGAGGCACAGACGAAGTACTCCGAGCCGTTGCAGAGCAGGATCGAGGCGCTCGGGCGGAGCGTGTACGGGCCGACGTTCCGGGTGTGGCTGGACGACGATCTCGCGGTCGCCGAGCGCGAGCTGGACGGCGTACGGCTGCAGGTCGAGGCCTTGTCGACGGGCGCGCAGGAACAGCTGGCGATCATCACGCGGCTCGCGATCAGCCACCTGGTCAGCACCGGCGAGGGGAGTGTGCCGGTTATCTTCGACGACGCGCTCGGCTGGTCGGACAAGGCCCGCCTGCGTGACATGGGCGCGCTCCTCGGCCGCGCCGGCGACCACGGCCAGGTCATCATCCTGACCTGCATGCCCGACCGCTACGAGTACGTCCCGAAGGCGACGTTCATCAAGCTGGACGGATGATGCGCTCCGGCGCCGAATAGACGACGCAGCGTTCTCCGCGGGCGAAGCCCGCGAGGGTGATGCTGAAGCGGCGGGCCAGGTCGACCGCGAGGCTGGACGGGGCGCCGACCGCGACGATCATGCCGATCCCGGCGGCGACGGCCTTCTGGACGATCTCGTAGCCGGCGCGGCCGCTGACTGCGAGCACCAGGCCTTTGCGGCTGTGCTGGTTGAGGATCGTCCAGCCGACGGCCTTGTCGACGGCGTTGTGCCGGCCGATGTCCTCCTTCACGACGACCTTGCGTCCGTCCGCTGTGAACAGGCCCGCGGCGTGCAGGCCGCCGGTGCGACTGAACATCGGCTGGGCGTCGCGCAGCAGGTCAGGCAGGCGCCGTACGACGTCAACGGACACCTCCACCGGGTCCACGGGGTCGTACTCGCGCTCCGCGAGCTCGTCGAGGCTCTGTTGACCACACACCCCGCAGGCGGCTGACGTCACGCCGTACCGCTGCGGCGGCTCGCGATCAGGGGGACCGTCGAAGCTGACCGTGACCGTGTTGAACTGCTGCTCGCGGGTGAGCGTGACATCGGTGCAGTAGGCAACCGTCCGGATCGCGTCCGGGCGGACCGCGAACCCCTCGTCGAGACAGAACCCGGCGGCGAGCTCGAAGTCGGAGCCGGGCGTGCGCATGGTCACCACCAACGGCTCCGGCGGGCGGCCGGGCCACTCGAGTCGCAGTTCGAGCGGCTCCTCGGTGCTGACGACGTCCTCCCGCCGTGACGTGCGGTCACCGTCGAGCACCTCGACCTTGAACCTGCTGGTGGGCGCCTTCGTCATACGTCCACGGTAGGCCAGTTTCGCCGTACGGCCAGCCAGTCGAGGTGCGTCCATGCCTGGAGACGCTGGTGGTCACGCAGTGCCGGGGTGCAGCCCGGTGGCGGCGGGGCGTCGGCGTTCTTCATCATGTACGCGGCGATGACGGCCACGAGACAGTCGAGATGATCGTTCGGTACGTCGGCCGTGAGCGGACTGCGCGCGACGGCGGTGAACGTGTCGATGCCCTGGTGCTGGGCGACCGGTAGCAGGCCGACCCAGTCCACCCAGCGCGGGCCGAGCGTCAGCCAGTTCCAGTCGATCGTCCAGCAGGTGCCGTCGTTGTCGATCAGCAGGTTGTCCGGGCGCAGATCGGAGTGCGCGGCGCTGTCGCCGGCGAGGGCCTCCGGCGCCAGGAGCACCAGCTCCGCGAGCTCGGGAAGGATGTGCGGCAACCAGTCCTGCAAGCCGGTCGGCAACTTGCGTTCACCGGCCAGAATCTGGGCGGGTACGCCGACGTCCTCCCCGACCAGGTCGGCGAACATACTCAGACCGTCCAACGGACTCGGCCGCAGCGCTTCAGCCATCAGCTCACAAGCAGCAGTGACCCGCCCGAAGTCCTCGTCGGTCCAAGGGGTCCCGGGCATCCGTCCCTCGACCCACTCCGACACGACTGCAAACCACCGCTCGTCGCGCGGGGAAGAGCCGGCGCCGCCCTGGCGGGGTGTGTGGGCGGTGGTGACGATGGCTGGTGCCCGCACCGAGGGCGGCAGCTGCGGGACCACCTCGGCCTCGCGTTGGTAGGCCTCGTAGGCGTGGAGGCCTTCCGGAGCTGCCTTGATGAAGACGTGGCGGCCGTCTGCCAGTCGTGCCCGCGCGGCGAACCCGCCGGTGAAACCTGAAGACACCGGGTCGGCGACGTCGACGATCCGCGTGCCGAGGGCAACCGCGAGGGCGTCGTGGAGCTCGGCCGGCAGCGAGCTCCAGTCTGGTCGCAGGGAGGTGGCCGAGTAGTCGACGTCCATGTCCACAAACCTTAGATGCGAACGGCGCCGCGTGGTTTAGCGTTCGGGGCATGGTGCTGCAGGTGCTCGATCTGGTCGGGATCTTCGTGTTCGGGATCACCGGTGCGCTGGTCGGCGTACGGAAGAAGCTGGACGTGTTCGGGATCCAGGTACTGGCGCTCGTCACCGGCCTCGGTGGCGGCTTCATCCGGGACGTACTGATCGGCCAGACGCCGCCTGCCGCGCTCCGCGACTGGCGGTACCTGGTCGTCCCGATCGTGGCCGGCCTGCTGACGTTCTTCCTGCATCCCGGGATCGGCCGGGTCGAGCGCCTGGTGAACATCTTCGACGCCGCGGGCCTCGCCCTGTTCTGCGTGACCGGTGCGCTGAAGGCGATCGACTTCGGGCTGTCCCCGATCTCGGCCGCGCTGCTCGGCACGCTGTCCGGCATCGGAGGGGGAGTACTGCGCGACGTGCTGAGCGGCCGGGTTCCCGTCGTACTGCGTTCCGAGATCTACGCCACGCCCGCACTCCTCGGCGCCGGCATCGTGGTCATCGCCGCGTGGCTGGAGTACCACGCGCTCTGGGTCCCGATCGCCGCCGCCGCGGTCTGCTTCGCGATCCGCCTGCTCGCCATCCGCCGCGGCTGGAACGCCCCGCTACCCCGCAATCCGTGACGGCGGCGCCCACTCGTTGATCGTGGCAAGTAGTTCTTGGTAGCGATACCAGGCTGGGCCGGCCTCGGTTTCGCGGAGCTCTTGGAGGCGCGCCCGGTACTCGGGGTCGGTTCGGAAGGGGTTGTCGCCGGCCAGGGCCCGGTAGCCGGCTGCCATGCGGCGTACCGACGTACGGAAGTCGTCCGAGGTGAGAAGTGTGGTGAGTTCGCGCCAGGCCTCCAACTGGGTGGCGGTGGGGTTGTCGGGGAGTTCGGGGGTGAGGTTCTGGCGGATTGCGTGGGTGGTGTCGCCGACGGTGGTGTCCAGGAAGTCGGCGATCAGGGCGCGGCGTTCCTGCTCGGTCTGGTTGGTCATGAGGTAGAGGTCCTCCAGGTCGGGGTGCTGGGCCAGGACCGTCAGCAGCGCGTGCTGCCGTTGCAGCGTGCGGAGCTGGATCGCGAGCGCGTCCGCGTGCGTGGCGGCGACCTCGGCGATCGACCGCTCCTGCCGGAGCACGGCGCTGATCGTCGGCAGATCGAGGTCGAGCGCCCGCAGCGTCCGGATCAGGCGCAGCCGCGCGACGGCACTCTCGTCGTACCGCCGGTGACCGGCCGAGGTCCGGCAGGACGCGAGCAGCCCGAGGTCGGAGTAGTGCCGGACGGTCTTCACCGAGACACCGGCGAGCCGCGCCACCGCACCGATCGAGTGGTCCATACCCGCCACCCTGACACCTCCTGTTACGGGAGATACAACCTCAATTGTGGGCGAAGCGTTCCTTCGGGCGGGCGAACGTGATCGAGACCGCGGCGACGATCGCGCACGCGATGCCGACGCCGAACGGGACCCAGTAGGCGTTCGACGGTCCCCAGACGTCGACCGCGTGCCCGGCGGCCGCGTTGCCCGGCGCCACCCCCAGCAGGATGCCCGTGACCGTCCAGGTGATCGCCTCGGTCAGGCGCTCCGGCGGCACCCATTCCTCCACACAGGCCGTCACCGCGACCATCGTCGGCGCAATCGTCATGCCGCAGCAGAACAGGACGACACCGAGCAACGGGATGCTGTTCACCCATGGCAGCGGCGCCAGCGTGATCGCGAGCGCGATCGTGCCGAGCAGCAGACGGCGCTCGACCGCGGCGCGCCAGTGCACCGAGCCGTACCAGAGGCCGGCGAGCAGGCTGCCGAACGCCCAGATCGCCAGGACGACACCGGCGAGCCCGGCCTTGCCCTTCTCGGTCGTGAACGCGACCGTGATCACCTCGGCTCCGCCGAGCGTCGCGCCGAGGCCGAGACCGATCAGGCTGAGCAACATGATCGACAGCCAGGGGAGTGGGGCCTGCTCGGTCCCGTCCGACTTGCCGCGCCCGGGCGGGTCCGAGGCGCGCAGCATGGCGAGCCAGACACCGCCGGCCAGTCCCAGTACGCCGGCCGCGGTCAAGGCGACGTACGGACTGGCCTCGGTCGCGAGCGTGGTGACCAGAACCGGGCCAACGATGAAGACGACCTCGTCGCCGACCGCCTCGAGCGCGAACGCGGTCTGCAGCGCGCGCCCGCGGCCGAGCAGGTGCGTCCAGCGAGCCCGCACGAAGGAGCCGACCTGCGGACGGGTGCCCCCGGCAATGAACGACAGCACGTAGAGCACCCAGGTGGCGGCGCCGGCACGCACTGCGACGAGCAGTCCGGCCAGGCCGACCGTGCACGCGACCGAGCCGATCAGGATCAGTCCTCGCTGACCGAACCGGTCGACCAGCCGGCCCTGGATCGGACCGGTCAGCGCACCGGCGATCACGGCCACGCCGGACACGGCGCCGGCCAGCCCGTACGACCCGCTCTCGCGGGCGATCAGGATGACGATGCCGAGGCCGATCATCGAGATCGGCATCCGCCCGAGGATCCCGGCCGCGAAGAACGCGCCGGCGCCGGGGCGGCGGATGAGATGGAAGTAGGGCTTGAGCATGAGAGACCGGGAGAAGCTTAGGTCATCGCCGTCTGAGAAGCTTGGAATATGTCGCCTGCCGCACCTCCCTACGATGCCGTCCTGCTGCTCTCGTTCGGCGGGCCCGAGAAGCCCGAGGACGTCCTCCCCTTCCTGCAGAACGTGACCCGCGGCCGCGGGATCCCGGACGAGCGGCTGAAGGAGGTCGGCGAGCACTACTACTCCTTCGGCGGCAAGAGCCCGATCAACGACCAGAACCGGGCGCTGCTGAAGGCGCTGCGGGAGTCGTTCGACGAGATCGGGCTGGACCTGCCGATCTACTGGGGCAACCGCAACTGGGCGCCGTACCTGACCGACACGATGCGCGAGATGGCCGCCGACGGGGTACGCCGTGCCGTGGTCATCGTCACGTCCGCGTACCCGTCGTACTCCGGCTGCCGCCAGTACCGGGAGAACCTGGAGGACGCTGCCCGCGAGGTCCCGGACGCACCGCGGATCGACAAGCTCCGGCACTACGCGAACCACCCGGGCTTCGTCGGATCGTTCGTCGAGTCGACCGCCGAGGCGCTCAGCAAGCTCCCGGAAGGTTCGGCGATCGCCTACGTGACGCACTCGATCCCGACCGCGATGAACGCCACCAGCGGCCCGGACGGCAACGGGTACGTCGACTGGCACAACGACGTCGCGGCGTCGATCACCGCGGAACTGGAGCGCCGTACCGGACAATCCCGGCGTACCGATCTCGTCTACTGCTCGCGGTCCGGGCCGCCGCAGGTGCCGTGGCTGGAGCCGGACGTGAACGACCACCTCGAGGTGCTGGCCGCCGACGGGGTGCCTGGTGTCGCCGTCGTACCGATCGGGTTCGTGAGCGACCACATGGAGGTCATCTACGACCTCGACACCGAGGCCGCGAAGACCGCCGCGAAGCTCGGCCTGCCGATGGCGCGGGCCGCGACCCCGGGGACCGACGAGAAGTTCGTCACGATGCTCCGCGACCTGGTGGTCGAGCGGGCCGCGGCCGAGCGCGGCGAGCAGCCCGACCGGCCGTGCGTCGGCAGGCTCGGCCCGGCCTGGGACGACTGCCGCCACGACTGCTGCCCACCACTGCGCCGACCGACCCCAGCTAAGGAAGCCGCCGTATGAGTTCCCCGGAAGAGTTGCTGAAGCTGGCGGTCGACGTCGCGGAGGAGGCGGCGCGGCTGATCGTCGAACGCCGCCGCGGCACGATCACCGTCGCCGACACCAAGAGCACGATCACCGACGTGGTGACCGCGGTCGACCGCGAGTCCGAGGAGCTGATCCGCGCGCGGGTGCTGCAGGCCCGGCCCGACGACTCGTTCCTCGGCGAAGAGGGCGACGACGTGGTCGGCACCAGCGGGGTTCGCTGGGTCGTCGACCCGATCGACGGCACCGTCAACTACCTCTACGACATCCCGACGTACGCCGTGTCGATCGCGGTCGAGCAGGACGGTCGGACCGTCGCCGGCGTGGTGGTGGACGCGCCCAAGGGCGAAGTATTCACCGCGACGCTCGGTGGTGGCGCGTTCGCGGACGGCAAGCCGATCCGGGTGTCCGGCGAGACCGAGCTCGCGAAGGCCCTGGTCGGGACCGGCTTCGGGTACGACCCGGCGCGCCGGCAGGTGCAGGCCGAGGTGATCCAGCACCTGATCACGAAGGTCCGCGACATCCGCCGGATCGGGGTCGGCGCGATCGACCTGTGCTACGTGGCCTGTGGGCGGCTGGACGTGGTGTTCGAGCGCGGGCTGAATCCGTGGGACTACGGAGCGGGTGCGCTGATCGCGGCCGAGGCAGGCGCGGCGGTCGGCGGGCTGAACGGGGCGCCGGTGTCGCCGGAGATGTCGATCGCGGCCAGTCCGGCGCTGTTCGGGCCGTTCCACGACCTCCTGGCCGCGGCGGACCCGTTGCGCGTGTAAAGGGCGGTGAGTGCGCGTTTCTGCGCAGTACCGCGCAATAATGAGCATTCACGTGTTCGGTACTGACGTTTGTGGCGACACGCGGGTCACAGCATGGACCCAGTCGTGCATTGCGGACCTTTATAGGGCACAATCCCGTCCTCGGGAACGGTGATTGCCGATCCCGGCCTGGCTGTCAAGGGTTTCGGGGGACGAAGATTCAGCGCGGTGCTCCGACGCGGAATTTCTCGGCCGCTCCACCCGTTCAAGGGCTCAGCAGGCAACACCACGGGTACGAAGAGGGCAGGGAAACACCATGGCGACTGATTACGACGCCCCGCGCAAGACGGACGAGGACGCTTCC
>DASXXB010000384.1:0-2260 GCA_036503355.1 Kribbella sp.
GGTGCAGCCGATCGCGACGGTGACGAAGCGCTTGCCCTCGTTCAGGTAGCCGGTCCGCAGGGTGTCCAGCACGTCCACGTAGTTCTGCAGGAACTGCTGGGCCAGCGGATGGCCGAGCACGAAGTCTGACACAGGCTTGTCACGGCCGGTCATCGGGCGCAGGTCGGGCTGCCAGTACGGGTTCGGGATGAAGCGCATGTCGGCGACCACGTCGGCGTCCACCGGGATGCCGTACTTGAAGCCGAACGACACCACGGTCGCCCGCAGCTCGGCGTTCTCCTCGTCGCCGAACGCGTTCACGATCTTTGCGGCCAGCTGGTGGATGTTCAGGCTGGAGGTGTCGATGACCAGGTCGGCGCCGGCCCGGATGTCGCCGAGCAGCTCGCGCTCGCGCTGGATACCGTCGAGCAACCGGCCCTCGCCCTGCAGCGGGTGCGGCCTGCGGACGCTCTCCTGACGTCGCACGATCACGTCGTCCGACGCCTCGAGGAACAGCGTCAGCGGCCGGTACCCCTTCAGGCGCAGGTCGTGGATCGCCGAGCTCAGCTCCTCGAAGAACAGGCCGGTCCGGACGTCGACGACGACCGCGAGCCGCGGTGCCGCGCCGGTGCCGACGACCTGCTCGACGAGGGTGGTCAGGAACATCGGCGGCAGGTTGTCCACGACGAACCAGCCGAGGTCCTCCAGGACGTCGGCGACCGAGCTGCGGCCCGCGCCCGACATCCCGGACACGATGATCAGATTGCCGCCTGTGTCGTCCATCTGTACTCAGTTCTCCCCTGGGTCCCCGTCAGGCACCCCGGCCGGCGCCGGGACGTCGTCGCCCAGTATCTCGCCCGTGGCCGTGTTGACCGACGGGGCCCGGCCGGTTTCCGCCTTCGTTGCAGCAGCGTTAACCGCGAGTACGACGGACTCGGCCAGCCGGGGCCCGAAACCGGGCAGCTCCGCCACCTCGTCGACCGTGGCACCGCGCAGCTTCTTCAGCGAACCGAAATGGCGCAGCAGCGTCTTGCGCCGCACGTCGCCCAGGCCCGGCACCTCGTCGAGGGTGCTCTCGACCATCGACTTCGATCGCCGGTTGCGGTGATGCGTGATCGCGAACCGGTGCGCCTCGTCACGCAACCTCTGCAGGAGGTACAGGCCTTCGGAGGTCCGGGAGAAGATCACCGGGTCTTCCTCGTCCGGAACCCACACCTCTTCCAGGCGCTTGGCGAGACCGACGACGGGGATGTCGCCGACGCCCAGCTCGTCCATCGCCTGGCGGGCTGCGGCTACTTGAGGTGGACCACCATCGACGACCACGAGCCCTGGCGCATAGGCGAACTTCTTCGCTCTGCCGGTCTCGGGATCGATGAGGGTGGCCGACGGGTCGTCTTGTTCGGCGTGGGCAGCGCGTTCGTCGAGGAGGCGTTTGAAGCGGCGGGTGAGGACCTCGGCGATCGAGGCGACGTCGTTCTGCCCGTCGACCCCCTTGATCACGAACCGCCGGTACTCGCTCTTGCGCGGCAGGCCGTCCTCGAACACCACCATCGAGGCGACCACCTCGGTGCCTTGCAGGTTCGAGATGTCGTAGCACTCCAGCCGCAGCGGCGCCTCGGGCAGGTCGAGCGCGGCCTGGATCTCCTCCAGCGCCTGGTTCCGGGTGGTCAGGTCGCTGGCCCGCTTGGTCTTGTGCATGGTCAGGGTCTGCAGCGCGTTCCGCTCGACGGTCTCCATCAGCGCCTTCTTGTCGCCGCGCTGCGGAACGCGGATCGACACCCGCGCGCCGCGGATCCCCTCGAGCCACTCGGTCAGCGCGTCGGCGTCGTCCGGGATCGTCGGGACGAGGATCTCCCTCGGGATCGCGTCGACCGAGTCGTCGGCGTACATCTGCTGGATGAAGCGCGAGACGAGATCGCCGGTCGTCGCCGTACCGTCGGCCTTGTCGGCGATCCAGCCGCGCTCACCGCGGATCCGGCCGCCGCGCACGTAGAAGATCTGGACGGCGACTTCGAGCGGGTCCTCGCTGAGCGCGATCACGTCGGTGTCGGTGCCGTCACCGAGGACGACCGCGTTCTTGGCCAGCGCCTTCTCGAGCGCGGCAAGGTCGTCGCGGATCTTCGCGGCCCGCTCGTACTCGAGCTCGGCGGCCGCGGCCTGCATCTCCTTCTGCAGCCGGCGCACGTACGTCGCGGTCTGCCCGGACAGGAACGCGGCGAAGTCGTCGACGATCTTGCGGTGCTCCTCCTGCGTCACCTGACCGGTGCACGGAGCGGCGCAC
>DASXXB010000385.1:0-30074 GCA_036503355.1 Kribbella sp.
GGCGGTCAGCAGGTGCGGGCGGTCAGCAGGTGCGGGCGGTCAGCAGGTGCGGGCGGTCAGCAGGTGCGGGCGGTCAGCAGGTGCGGGCGGTCAGTGGGTGCGGGCGGTCGGCTGATGCCACACTCCCCGACTCTCGCTCAGCGCGTGCGGGCGGCGGTGGGTGGGGGGCGGTCAGTCGGTGGAGGGTGGTCAGTGGGTGAGGGTGGTTACGTGGTTGGTCAGGAGGGTTCGGAAGACGTCTGAGTCGCGGAGGTCGGGGGTGAAGATGGTGTCGACGGACAGGAGGGCGTCGACGAGTTTGGCGGGGTCGGTGAGGCCGGCTACGGCGGTCTTGAGGCGGGGCGCTTGCGGGTCGTCGAGGTCCGGCGTACGGAGGACGTAGACCATCCAGGCGGCGACCGCGAGCGAGATGGTCCGCGGTTCGGCGCCGGCGGCGAGCCGGTCGCGGACCGTGCCGAGCATTCGTACCGGGAGCTTCACCGAGCCGTCCATCGCGACCTGCCGGGTCCGGTGCTTCAGCGCTGGGTTCTCGAAGCGTTCCAGCACGGTCGCGCCGTACGCCGCCAGGTCCAGCCCGTCGGGCGGCGTCAGGGTGGGCACGACGTCGTCGGTCATCAACTGCCGCGCCAGGCCACCGAGCTCGTCGTCGCGCACTGCCTCCGCGATCGTCTCGTACCCACGCAGCGCGCCGAGGTACGCGAGCATCGAGTGGGTCGCGTTGAGCATCCGCAGCTTCGCCTGCTCCCACGGCGCGACGTCACCGGTGAGTACGGCGCCACCGCGCTCCCACGCGGGACGGGCGCCGGCGAAGTCGTCCTCGATCACCCACTGCAGGAACGGCTCCGCGACCACCACTGCCTCGTCGCGTACGCCGAGCATCCGGGCGGCGTCGTCGCGGTCCGCGTCGGTGGTGGCCGGGACGATCCGGTCGACCATGCTGGCCGGGAACTTCGTCGACTCGAACGTGGACGGAACCTTGCCGAGCGCCTCGAAGTAGTCGGCGACCAGCTTGCGCAGGAACGGACCGTTGGCCACCAGATTGTCGCAAGAGACGATTGTCAACGATTCGTCCCGGCGGGCGATCGCCGCGGCCAGCTGGCCGACGACGGTCCGCGGCGCGCGGCCGGTCAGGTCGGCCTGGATCTCCGGGTCGTTCAGGTCGAGCCCGTCGCCGGAGGCGCGGTAGCCCTTCTCCGTGACCGTCAGCGTCACCACCGACACAGCCGGGTCCGCGATCCGCGCGACCACGGCCTCCGGGTCCTCGGGCGCGGTGAGTACCTCGCGGACGCTGCCGATCACCTGGATCGACGGATCGCCGAGGCCGCGCTCGAGGACGGAGTACAGACCGTCCTGAGGCGCAAGCTGGTCCCGGACCGTGGCGGAACGCTGACTCACCCCGGTGATCCCCCAGCGGGTCTCACCGGTTTCGACCGCCGCGCGTTCGGTGACGACGGCCTGGTGCGCGCGGTGGAACGCGCCGATCCCGAGGTGGACGATGCCGACCGACAGCGCCTTCGGGTCGACCGCGGGGGCGACGGGGAGATTGGTAAGACTCAGCCTGGTCAAGCGACCGTACCCTTCCTCGGCAAACAAAACGGAGACAACTCGGTCATTCTGAGGGCTCTTCCTTCACGCGGGCGACGAGCTGCGTCGGGTTGACGAACCGTAGTGCGACCACGAGCAGTACCAGCATCATCGCCGTGTACATGACGGCCATCGCGTCGACGGACTGCTGCGCACGGATGCCCGCGGCGGACATCGAGTAGTACAGCGCGACCACCAGCGTCTGCGAGTCCGGCCCGGCGGTGAGGAAGGTCAGCTCGAACATGCCGACCGTACGGACCAGCACCAGGATCCCGGAGGCGAGCAGACCGGGGACGAGCAGCGGCGCGAGGATCTTCAGGAACACCGAGCGGGTGCCGGCGCCGAGCATCCGGGCCGCGTCCTCGATCCGCGGGTCGACCTGCTCGATGAACGGCGTCATCGTGAGGATCACGAACGGCACCGACGGCACCAGGTTCGCGAGCACCACCCCGGACAGATGCCCCGCGAACCCGAACTTGTAGAGCACGGTCGCGAGCGGGATGCCGTAGGTGATCGGCGGCATCAGGATCGGCAGCAGGAACGTCAGGTACACGAGCCGCTTGCCGGGGAAGTTCTTCCGGGCCAGCACGTACGCCGCCGGCGCGCCGACGAGCACGGACAGTACGACGACCAGCGCGGACACGACCAGCGTGACCACGATGACGTGGAACAACGTGAACTCGTGCCACGCGTCGCCGTACCACTTGGTGGTGAAACCGCTGGGGAACCAGGTGTCGAACCACTTCTGGCCGAACGAGCTGACCAGCACCGACAGCACGACGCCGGCCAGGTTGACGAAGAAGAACACCACGACGGCCCAGATCACCCAGCCGAGCGGGGTGGCGCGAACCGATCTCGGAGCCGAACCCGTGCTGGTACTCATCCCTTGCCTCCTGTCGATCCGGTGTACAGCCGGGACCGCCACACCAGCACGATCGCCACCACGATCAGCTCCACCGCGCCCATCACCATCGCGATCGCCGACGCGTACGAGTAGTCGTACTGCTCGTACGCCGCCTGGTACGCGGCGAGCGAGATGACGCGCGTGGATCCGGCCGGGTTGCCGACCAGGACCGCGGACGGGAACACCGAGAAGGCGAGTACGAATGTCAACAAAAAGGTTGTCGCCAATCCGGGAGCCAGCAGCGGGAGCGTGATCCGCCGGAAGCGTTGCGCCCGCGAGGCTCCGAGCGTCGCCGCGGCGCGCTCCAGCGTCGGGTCGATGCCGGACAGGTACGACAGCACCAGCAGGAATGCGAACGGGAACCCGGTGATGACGAGCGAGAAGAACACGCCCCAGTAGTTGTTCGTCAGGCGGATCGGATTGTCAACAATCTGAAGCGCCATCAGCAGCCGGTTGAACCATCCGGTCGGGCCGAGGTAGTTCAGCAGTCCCTGCGCCGTGAGTACCGTGCCGAGCGTGATCGGCACGACGAGGATCGTGGTCAGCAGCCGCTTCCCGCGGAACCGGCCACGCAGCCGGAACGCGATCGGGACCGCGGCGAGCACGTTCAGCAGTGCCGCGGGCAGCGCGATCTTCAGCGTGGTCGCGATCGTGTCGCGCTGGTACGCGTCGCCGAAGAACTTGCTGTAGTTGGCCAGCACGCCGCCGCCGTTCATCGGCTGGAACGACAGGCTGAGGCCGTACAGGAACGGGTACACGAACAGCAGCAGGACGAAGATCGTGGCCGGAAGCAACAACCACAACCGCCGATCCACACCACGCTCCGCCAGCCGATGCTGCCACGCTCGACCGCCGCCAGGAGCACCGCCGGTCAGGCCGCTCACCGGCCTGCCGGCCCGCGCGCCGCGCGAACCACCGGCATCTGTCGCGCTCATGACGGGTACACCAGCAGCCGCCCGGGCGTCACGGACAGGGCCACCTGCTCCCCCGGCTCGACGCGGTGCTCGGTTCGGACGTGCAACTTGATGTCGTCGCCGACCGCCACCTCGACGGCGCGCTCGCGCCCCTGGTACTCGACGACCTCGACGACGCCCTTCACACCGTCGTCACCGAGCTTCACGTCCTCGGGCCGGACGGCGGCGACAACCTCGTCGCCCTCGGCAACAGCACCTTGCGCCGCGCCGCGGATCGCCGTACCGCCGAGGTCGACGGTCACCTGGTCGCCGTTCAGCTGCGACACCTTGAGAGGCAGCAGGTTGCGGTACCCCATGAAGTCGGCGACGTGCCACGTCGACGGCTTCGTGTGCACCTGTTCCGGCGTACCGATCTGCTGGACCTTGCCGAGCCGCATGACGACCAGGCGGTCGGCCATGCTGAGCGCCTCCTCCTGGTCGTGCGTCACGTAGACGGTGGTCAGGCCGAGCGACTGGTGCAGCCGGCGGATCTCGGTGCGCATCTCCAGGCGGAGCTTCGCGTCCAGGTTGCTGAGCGGCTCGTCCATCAGCACCAGTGACGGCTCGAGCACGGTGGCGCGAGCGATCGCGACCCGCTGCTGCTGGCCGCCCGACAGCTGACCCGGGAGCTTGCGGGCGTGCTCGGTCAGCTGCACCATCTCGATCGCCTCGGTGGTCCGCCGCTGGACGTCGCCCTTCGGCAGGCCGCGCATCCGCAGCCCGAAGGCGATGTTGTCCCGGACCGTGAGGTGCGGGAACAGCGCGTAGTTCTGGAACACCATCCCGAAGCCGCGCTTCTCCGGCGGCAGCGTGTCGATCCGGGTGTCGTCCTGCCAGATGGAGCCGGCCGTCAGCGGGAGCAGCCCGGCCAGGCAGTTCAGCGCTGTCGACTTTCCACAACCGGACGGTCCGAGCAGGGCGATGAACTCGCCCCGCTCGATGGTCAGGTCGAGCCCCGACAGCGCATCCGCAGTACCGAACCGGCGGGTGACCCCGTCGAGCCGCAGCTGTGCGAAACCGGTCACGACTGCTTCACCTTGCTGCCGCCGACCTCGCGGTCCCACTTGTCGAAAGCCGCCACCAGTGACTTCGCGTCCAGGGGTACCTCTGTCGGATTGTCGGCAATCAGCTTGTCGTACTCCGGACGGCCGAACTCGCCGATCGCGTCCTGGCTCTCCTTGGGCGCCTGCGACAGCTCGACACCCTTGATCGCGGGGCCCGGGTAGAAGTAGCCCTTGTCGTACGCCTTCGCCTGCTGCTGCGGCGTCAGCATGAACTGCAGCAACTGCAGGATCGCGGCCTGCTTGTCGGTCGACACACCCTTCGGTACGACGGCGTAGTGCGCGTCGGTGACCCAGTGGAAGCCCTGGATCGGCGTGATCGCGGCCTCCTTCGGGACCGTCCCGAGGACCCGCGGGTTGATGTCCCACCCCGTCGTCGACGCGATGACGTTGGCCGAACCGTTGGCCAGCGCCTTCATCGTGTCGGAGGTGCCGGATGGGTAGAAGTCGACGTACTGGTTGAGCTCCTTGAGGTACGCCCAGGTCTTGTCCCAGCCGTTCACCGGGTCCTTGGGGTCCTTGTCGCCGAGGATGTACGGCAGGCCCATCAGGAACGTGCGGCCGGGGCCGGAGTTCGCCGGGCGGGCGTACATGACCTTGCCCTTGTTGGCCTTCGCATAGGCGAGCAGGTCGGCGGCCGTCTTCGGCGGCGACGGGACCTTCGACGGCATGTACTCCAGCAGCGGGCCGGACGGGTAGTACGTGACCGTCACGCCCTCCTTGCCGGCCAGCTCCTGCATCTTCTGCGCGGGCGGCAGATAGTCCTTCATGCCCGGCAGCCGGTCGGCGTACTTCGACAGCAGGTCGACCCACAGCCCCTGCTCGTGTCCGGCGGAGAGTCCGTCGGTGCCGGTCAGCACCAGGTCGATGTCCACCCGGTTCGCGTTCTGCTGGGCCTTGATCTTGCCGGCCAGCTCGGGTGCGGGGCCCTTCGAGTACGTGACCTTCGAGATCACATCCGGATGCTGCTTGACGAAGTCGTCGATCATGCCCTGCGTGAGCTGCAGGTTGCCGGCCACGTCCAGGATGTTCAGACTCACCGCCTTGGAGGGCTTGTCCGGTACGTCGCCACCGCTGTCGGCGGCGGGTTTGTTCGGCGTCGGCGCGCCGCAGGCGACCAGCACGGCCAGCAGGCCGGTAGCCGCGATCAACTTCCGCTGCAGGTGCATCGGGTATCTCCTCGGGATCAAGGCGGGCCCGGAACGGCGCGAACGCCGGCCGGTTTGATCACTTCTGTGGTGCGGGTCCGGTCGAGTCCCGGACGATCAGCTCCCCGTGCAGGTCCCCGTGGGTTCCGGACCGGGCCGGCTGCCCGTGATCCGGGTCGTCGAGCATCGCGAGCAGCAGCTCGACGGCGAGCCGGCCGGCCTCCTGTTTCGGCAGCCGGACCGTGGTCAGCGCCGGCCGTGCCATCCGGGACATCGCGATGTCGTCGACCCCGACCACGCTCAGCTCAGCCGGCACCGAGATGCCGCGACTGTGCAGGCGGGCGAGCAGGCCGATCGCGACCAGGTCGTTGTAGGCGACCACCGCGGACGCGCCGGTCGCGACGACCTGGTCCGCGGCGGCCCTGCCGCCCTCGTACGTCGGGGCGAAGTTGCCGACCGGCGCCAGCTCCGCGCCGAGCGACTCGACCGCGTTGCGAAGGCCGAGGCCACGGTGCTGGGTCGACCAGGACGAAGCCGGCCCGCCGACCCAGGCGATCCGGCGGTGGCCGAGGGCAACGAGATGGGCGACGGCCTGCCGCATCCCGTCCTCGTTGTCGTAGTTGATCCCCGGCATGCCCTCGACCGAGCGGTTCACCAGTACGACGGTCGTGTCCTGGGCGATCGCGGCGAGCTCCTCGTCACTGGCTCGTGGCGAGCAGAGCACGACGCCGTCGACCTGCTTGGACAGTGCCCGGACCAGCCCGGCCTCGGCGCCCGGGTCCTCGTCGGTGTCGGCGACGAAGACCGCGACGTCGTGGTGCCTGGCGCGCGCCTGGATGCCCTTGGTGACGCTGGCGAAGAACGGGTTGGCCAGGTCGGGGACGACCAGGCCGATGGTGCCGGTGCGGCCGGTGATCAGGCCGCGGGCGGCCCGGTTCGGCTCGTAGCCGAGCTGCTCGACGGCGGCCGCGACGCGGGCCCGGGTGGCGGCGTTCACCATGCCGGGCAGCGAGAGCGCGCGCGAAACGGTGGACGGTGAGACACCGGCCAGCCGCGCCACGTCCCGGATCGTCGCCGCCACATCCACCTCCGAACACCGTTCACCCAGCCCGGACCGCTCTTGACCGAAAGTGGTCGGGGTTGAGTCTGCAATCGGTTGCAGCTTGTGTCAAGGATCCGTCCCCCGGACCTTCCCTTGTGCTGACAAGGCGCGGCTGCAATCCTTTGCAGTGCCCGTTTCAGATCCGCTCAACGGAGGACCCATGCCGAAGGCCCTGCAGCCCCACCCGGACCGAGCCCTGCCGGCCGGCCCCGCGCGTGACGTCGCGCGCCGGATCCACGCCTCGACGAAGGACCTGCCGCTGCTGTGCCTGCACGGCCACGTCGACATCGGGCTGTTCGCCACCGACGCACCGTTCGGCAACCCGGCCGAGCTGCTGGTCGTCCCAGACCACTACGTGACCCGAATGCTGGTCTCCCAGGGCGTCGCGCCGGACAAGCTCGGCCTGCCGCGGCGCGACGGCAAGCAGGCCGCCGAGCCGCGCGAGATCTGGCGGGAGTTCTGCGCCAACTGGCACCTGTTCCTCGGTACGCCGAGCCGCTACTGGCTGGAGCACGAGTTCGCCGAGGTGCTCGGCCTGGCCGTGCACCCGTCCGCGGAGACCGCCGACGAGCTCTACGACCAGATCATGGCGCGGATCGCGGAGCCGGAGTTCCGGCCGCGCGCGCTGCTCGACCGCTTCAACATCGAGCTGATCTCCACCACCGACGCCGCCACCGACGACCTCGCGCAGCACGCGAGCCTCGACAAGGAGCTGCCCGGGCGTGTGGTCCCGACCTTCCGCCCGGACGCCGTCGCCCATGTCAACCGCGACGGGTGGCCGGAGCTCGTCACGCAGCTCGGCAAGCTCGCCGACGTCGACACTTCGACGTACGACGGATTCCTGCAGGCGATCCGGCAGCGGCGGCAGGCATTCATCGCGGCGGGTGCGCGGGCCACCGACCACGGTCACCTGAGCGCTGCCGCCGTACCGCTCACCGACGCGGAGGCGTCACGGATCTACGCCGGCGCACTGAAGGGCGACGTGACCGCGCAGGACGCCGAAGCGTTCGCGGGGCACATGCTGTACCAGTCCGCGGTCATGTCGGCCGAGGACGGGCTGGTCATGCAGCTGCACCCCGGCGTACTGCGCGACCACGACCCGGCGATCTTCGCGACGTACGGTCCGGACCAGGGGCACGACATCCCGGTCGCGACCGAGTTCACGCGCTCGCTGCAACCGCTGCTGGAGCGGTTCGGGCACGCGGACGGGTTCCGGCTGGTGTTGTTCACCGTCGACGAGACCGTGTACAGCAGGGAGCTCGCGCCACTGGCCGGCGTGTACCCGGCGGTGCGGCTCGGTGCGCCGTGGTGGTTCCTCGACAGCCCGGACGGCATGCGCCGGTTCCGCGAACTCGTGACCGAGACGGCCGGCTTCTACAACACGTCGGGCTTCGTCGACGACACCCGTGCGTACCTGTCGATCCCGGCGCGGCACGACCTGGCCCGCCGGATCGATGCCGGCTACCTGGCCGATCTCGTCGTACAGCATCGGCTGGACGAGGACGACGCGCTGCAGGTCGCGAAGGCGCTCGCCTACGACCTCGCGAAGGACACGTACCTGTCCAACAGGTAGTCTCACGCAATCTTGTTCGCCGGGGGACGGTTGAAGGGATTGCGATGAGGCGTGGGGCCGTCGCCGCTGCTGGTGTGGCGGTGTTGCTGGTGTCTGGCTGCTCGTCGGACTCGGGCAAAGCTCCTCAGCCAACGCAGGTCGTGACAGTCACAGTCCCCACCGCTCCCCCGGCCGCAGCAGCCGCCGTACTCGGACCGACAGGCCCGGGTACGGCGGAGCGCTGCAGCGGTACTGCGATCCCGGTCGGCGCCGACCCGCAGTCGATCATCGACGCCGCCCCCGCGTCCACCACGTTCTGTTTCGCGAAGGGCGTGCACCGCCTCACCCGCGCGATCCGGCCGAAGACAGGCGACACGCTCGGAGGCCAACCCGGTGCGATCCTGAGCGGAGCCGTCAGGCTGACAGGTTGGAAGCACGCCGGCACGAGCTGGTCGGTGCAGGGCGCCCTGCCCGCGCCGTACAAGCTCAAAGGTCAGTGCGAGGACAACAGGACCAACCCGTGCCGGCTCGGCGAGCAGCTGTTCGTTGACGGCAAGCACCTGACCCGCGTGATGAGCCTCCCGCAACTGAAGCCCGGCACCTTCTACGGGGACTACAACACCAACACGCTGTACGTCGGTGACGACCCGGACGGACACGTGATGGAGCTGTCGCGCACCCAGACCGCCATAGACAAGTCGGCCGACAACGTGACCGTGACCGGACTGACGATCGAGCACTTCGCGAGCCGTCCACAGGCCGGTGCCCTGCAGGCCGGCCAGGGCTGGAAGGTGACGTCGAACGAGGTCCGCTGGAACCACGCCGTCGGCATCATGGTCATCGAAGGCGACAACGCCGAAGTCAGCCGCAACACCGTCGCGGACAACGGCCAGCTCGGCATCGGGCAGTACAAGTCCGCGAACGTGAAGATCACTGCGAACCTCGTCACCCGCAACAACACCGACGGGTTCTGGATCGCGGACTGGGAGTCCGGCGGGATCAAGTCGACGCGCTCGTCCGGCGAGGTCAGCGGCAACGACATCGTCGCGAACCGGGGCGTCGGGATGTGGAGCGACATCGCGGAGTACGACCGCCGGATCACCGGGAACCGGATCCGGGACAACGCCGCGGACGGCATCCGGTACGAGATCAGCTACGCCGGTGTCATCGACCAGAACGTCGTCGCGCACAACGGGTTCGGTACCGGCCGCGGCTCGGGCGGGACGCTCTGGGACGGCGGCGGCATCAACGTCAACACGTCGTCCGACGTCCAGGTGCGCGGCAACCTGATCCAGGACAACCGCAACGCCTTGTCGATCCAGTCCCGGACCCGCGGCGACGGGCCGCGCGGCACGTACGTCCTGCGCAACGTGCTCGTCGAAGGCAACCTCGTCGTGATGACCGACCCGAACTCGACACTCGGCGTGGTGGAGAACAAGAAGTCCCCCACCCAGCCCGGTGCCGTCACCTTCCGCCGCAACAGCTACCAGGGCGCCGCCCGCTTCGCCTACCACGGCAAGTCGCTGACCTGGTCCGAGTGGCAACAATCCGGCTTCGACAAGGACTCAGTGAGCAGCTAGAAGATCAGCAACGTGTGCCGATGACGCCATGCGAGGCTCAGACAGGCGCGTCGATGACGGCCACGGTGGCAACGGAGGCATTAAAGCTCGGCGGGTCGGGCCTGACTGCGGTGTTTGCAGCGGTCGTCGTCGGTACCGTCCGCCCGGTTCCCCGGTCGGCACGAGACACTTGCGCGATCTCGACGTACCGAACCCGCGCAGATCTCGAGAACCTGGAGCGGCCGTTGATTTGTGTTCTGACACACTTATGTCGCTCTGACGAACCTCCGGCTGACCACCGAAGCCCGCCAACACTCTAAGAGGCCTATTCAGAAGTCACCAGCCCGCCAGTCGGCTGGTCGTTACCAAGGATGGTTGTCGAGTCGTGGATTCTGGCGATCTACGACAGCCGCATTTCACGAGTCGACAACCCACTGCGGAGCCCTTCGCCACGACTCGGCAGCCACGCCGTCGGCGCGGGCGGGTTGGGGAGGATTTCCCGCCCGGATCGGCAAGAAATAATACTCCCCACGTCAGGTGAGGCGGCGCCGGCCCGGCGCCCTAAGCGCCGCCCAGCCTCTGACTCAAGTAACCGGCGACGTCCGGCAACGAGCACGCGATCGCCCAGAGAACTCCCGCGTCGACGTCGCGTAGACAACCTGCAGTCGATCGCTGAGTCAACCACTACTCTAAATCTCTCTTCTTTCTGTTCTTCCTCTGCAATCTCTCGCCTGATAGCTCAGCCGGGACTTCTGAATAGCCCACTAAATCTCCCTTCTTTTATTGTCTCTTCTTTTCTCATAAACCTCCCCCTGCACCCCACTCACCCTCTTCGATTCACCCCTCGACGTCCGCGTCGGTGGCGTAGGCGGTCGGCGTCGCAGATTGCGGCGGCTACTAGTAGGTGCACTGTCATCGAGGACAGGTCGGACAGGCCGCTCTCGTTGAGCGAGGCGGCTGTCACGTACCCGAGCAGCAGGGCACCACAGGCCCTGACGTACGGCGTCGGCGCGCGCAGGACCGACACCCACGCCAGGATCAGCGCGAGCGCGACGATCGCGACGGCCAGCAACCCGGTCTCCCAGTACAGGCCGAGCCAGCTGTTGTCGATCGCCATCACGTCGATGTCGCCCTCGCCGCGGCGCAGCAGGACCCGCTTGTTGCCGAGGCCGTGGCCGATGATCGCGGTCTGCGTCGACACCTTCTCGTCCAGCACCGCCTGCCAACTCGTCGTACGGCCGCTCAACGAGGTGATCTGCTGCGTACCCTGACCGCGCAGCAGCCAGGTGTGCAGCGATCCGATGGTCAGGAACGCGATCCCGAGTAGCCCCGGTACGGCGAGGCAGGCGATCCGGCCGGCCCACGTCTTCCGGGTGATGATCAGCGCGATCACCAGCCCGAACGCCACCGCGGCGGCCGACGTCCGCGTCCGGCTGGCCGCGATCAGCACCCCGCCAAGACCGATCAGCGCCACGGCGGGCAGCGTGGACAGCTTCCGGCAGACCAACCCGATCAGCGCCAGCCCGAGCACGATCGCCCCGACCTCGCCGACGCGCGGCGGCAGCATCGGAATGATGACACCCTGCAGGCGGTACCCGGCGCCGAGCGAGCGCAGCGGCCGCCAGGCCTCCGACGGTGCATACGCGAGACTCAGTACGACGGTTGCCGCCAGCAACAGATGCGCCCAGAGATGCGCCCGCACCAGGCGCTCCGGGATCTGAATCAGCGGCCGCCAGAGCAGGAAGACCAGCACCAGACCGATCAGGAACCGGGCCAGCCGGGTCAGCGGACCCATCGGCTCGGCCAGCAGGAACGCGGTCGCACACGCGAACAGCACGTACATCACGTACAGCCAGCTGGCCGGATTCACCCTGGTCCGGAACCCGGGCCGCGTCGCCGCGAGCGCCACCAGGAACACCGCCCCGAGCAGCAGCCCTTTCGCCATGCTGTTGGTGGACCCCGTCGTACCCTGCGGGGCCGCGACCCGCGACGACCACGGCTGCACCCCGAGCACGAACAGGCACCACAGCATCAACCAGAACCAGGCCGGCCGCTCGTCCACCTTCTCGACCGTGCCCGGGACGGGTGCCGCCAGGGTCGTGTGCATCAGTCCAGCGGCTTGTAGTTCAGTGGGATGCCGAGCGTCTCGTCCTGCGTGGCCGTGCCGATCAGTACGACGCCGAGCACCGGCGCGCCCGCGAACTGCAGCGCCCCGGTCAGCCGCGCGACGTCCATCTCCTTGTCGAGGCCGACCTGGACGACGAGCACCGACGCGTCGACCGCGGCGGCGAGCGGCGAGATCCCGTGGCGTCCGACGGAGGCCGGGCCGTGGATCACGACGGAGTACCCGGGTGGAAGGTCCGCGACGATCCCGGGCACCAGCGACGGGCCGACCGCCTCGGCGGTCTCCTCGTGGTTCAGACCGGGAGGCAGCACGTACAGATCCGCGACGGTGCCGGGGCGGAACAGCTTGCGCGCGCGAATCGCGCGGGTCGCGGCCGGTTCATTCACCAGGTCGGTGAGTCCTTCGTGGCCGGTGAGGTGCGGGAGGACCGGCGTACCTTCGATGTCGGCCAGGACCAGCAGGGTCTCGCGGCCGTCGCGGGCGTTCGCCTCGGCCATGGCGAGCGCGATGCCCGCCGAGTTCGGAGTGGGCGACGCTGAGACGACCAGCAGCGCGCCGGGGCTGCCGCCCGCGATCGCGCGCGGGTTCAGCTCGCGCCGCGCGAGCGCGCCGCTCGCCTCGGCGCCTAGCGCGGTGATCTCGTACTGCGGAAGCTCCGGAGCCGACCGCTGCCAGAACCGGCGGCGATGCCCTTCGGACGCTGCCATCACCGGAGCGCTGGCCGCCCGCGCCGCCTGGTCGCGGGTCAGGATGTACGGCGTCAGGTGGGACCGCAGCAGCGCGAGGCCGAAGCCGAGCACCAGGCCGAGGATGCCGCCGACGAGGATGTCGCGGGCAACCATCGGCGACGAACTGGCCGTGTCGGTCGTGGCCGGTGTGACGAGCTGGCTCCCGGCGCCGACGGTCGAGAGCGCCTTCACCATCGCGGCCGCGTCGTCGGTGGCCTGCCGGGCCTCGGTGGCCAGCGTGACCCGCTGGTCCCGGAACGCCGCGGCCGTTTGGTTGTCGCCGCGCCCGACCGCCTCGTCGATCTGGCTCGCGAGGCCCCGGGACTGCTGCGTGGCGGTCTTCGCCCGGGCCTGTGCCTGCTCGGCCAGGTTGGTGAGCAGCGCCTTGGCCTCGTCGTTGCGCTGCTTCAGATAGATCGCGGCGATCGCGTTCGCCCGGTCGACCGCCTTCTGCGCGGTCGGGCCGTCGGTGGTGACCAGGTAGGCGTTGTCGGTGACCGCCTTCACCCGGGTCACCGCCGCCAGGTCCTGGATGGTCTTGTCGTCGGTCGGCATCCCGAGCTGCTTCACCACGGCGGCCAGCAGTGTCGGGCTGGCCATCACCCGGGCCTGGGTCTCGGCGGGCAGGTCCATGCCGAGCGGGCCGGACTTGTCCGCGCCGTCCGACAGCTTCCCGACCAGCGCGGGCGGGACCGCCGGACCGATCACGAGCTGACTCGACGCGGTCCACCGGGTGGTCTGGGAGAGCGCGAACACCGAGGCGCCGAGCAGTCCGAGCAACACGCAGCCCAGGATCAGCCACTTCTGCCGCAGCAGTGACTGGGCGGTCTCCCGCCAGACCACGGTGCCCGGTTCCATTCAGTAACCTCACTCGCTTCGTTCCGCGCCGGCGACCCAGGATATCCACAGGCGCGGGCGGCCTGCGTACACGATGTCGTCCCGGTGCCCTACTCTCTGTCCTGGGGGAGCTTCGAACCATGCGTACGGCGCCGTGAGGCGGCGCCGATTGTCCTAGGGGGGACATGACGAGAAGACGGTTGTTCACGCGGCTGGGGATCGCCGGGACGCTGCTGGCGATCGCAGGAACACTGCTGATCGCACCACCGGCGCAGAGCGTGGAGGCGTCGCTCGCGGCGACCAACAGCTCGAGCTGGCAGACCAACGCCAGCGTCCAGGGCATCGCGGTCGCCGCCGGCAAGGCGTACGCCGGAGGCCGCTTCACCAGCGTCCGCCCGCCGGGCGCCGCGCCGGGCACCGGCGAGGTCGGCCAGGCGTATCTGGCCGCCTTCGATGCGAGCACCGGCGCACTGATCACTGCGTTCAACCCGGTGCTGAACGGTCAGGTCTACGCGGTCGCCGCCTCCGCGGACGGTTCCCGGATCTTCGTCGGCGGTGACTTCACCACGGTCAACGGCCAGACCCGGAACCGGATCGCCGCCTTCGACACCGCCACCGGTGAGCTCGTGGCCGGCTGGAAGCCCTCGGTCTCGTACCGCGTGAAGACCATCGCCGTCTCCGGTACGACGGTGTACTTCGGCGGCTCGTTCGGCCTGGTGAACAACCTGACCCGCAACCGGCTCGCCGCGGTCACCACCGACACCGGCACGCTGCTGCCGTGGGCGCCGGACGTGAACGGCGACGTGTACGCCGTCGACGCTGCCGATGACGCCTCCAAGGTGTATGCCGGCGGTCAGTTCAGCACCGTCAACGGCACCAACCAGAACACCGTGACGAGCCTCGACCCGGTCACGGGCGCAGTACTGCCCTTCCCCGGCGCCTCCGCGGTACCGCCGCCGAACGGGTCGTGCACCACCCGCGTGAAGGCGATCGACGCCAGCGGCGACACGGTCTACTTCGGCAATGGCGGCGACGGCGGCGGGTGCTTCGACGGCACCTGGGCGGTCGACATCGCGACCAACACGCTGAAGTGGAAGAACCAGTGCCTGGGCGCGACCGAGGCGGTCAAGGTCGTCAACGGCTGGCTGTACAAGGGTTCGCACGCGCACGACTGCGCCAACCAGGGCGCCGGCGGCTTCCCGCAGGGCTTCGGCTACCGGTTCCTGCTGAGCGAGAAGCTCACCGACGGCACGCTCGGGCCTTGGTTCCCGAACACCGATGCCGACCCGAACAGCGTGACCAACGTCGGCCCGCTGGCGTTCGCGACCGGCGGCAACGACCTCTGGGTCGGCGGCGACTTCCTGAACGTGAACGGCGCCGGCCAGCAGGGCCTGACGCACTTCACCAATGCCGCGCCCGGTGCCGCTCCCGCGAAGCCGGCCAAACTGCTTCCGTACAGCGTCCAGCCCGGCGTCGTGCAGATCCACTTCCCCACCGTGGTCGACAACGACGACAGCACGCTGACGTACCGGCTGCTCAAGGGCTTCAGCAACACCACGATCGCGACCTGGACCGCCAAGTCGACGCCGTGGGACCGGCCGTGGCTGAGCTACACCGACACGTCCTCGGCGCCGGGTGAGGTCACGAACTACCGCGTCGAGGTCACCGACGGCAGTACGACGATCCGCGGCAACTACTCCGACCCGATCACGGTCGCCTCGACCGCCTCCACGGCGTACGACCAGATCATCAACGCCGACGGTCCGCAGGCGTACTGGCGCCTGGGCGAGCCGGCTGGTACGACGACCTCGGTCGACTCGTCGGGGCAGAGCAACAACGGGCCGTTCACCGGCGTCACGCTCGGCACCCCGGGCGCGATCGCGGGCAACACCGCGATGACGACGAGCACGACCAGCGGCCGCATGGTCGGCGAGAAGGCGTACAGCATGCCGCAGCAGTTCACCGTCGAGGCCTGGGTCAAGCAGAGCGGTCTCAACCGGGGCGGCCGGATCATCGGCTTCGGCAACTCCAAGACCACCAACAGCGGTGGCGGCGGCGACCGGATGCTGTACATGCGGACCAACGGCTCGATCGTGTTCGGCGTCAACGACGGCGCGCAGCGCACCCTGACCAGCCCGTCCGGCAAGAACGACGGCAACTGGCACCACGTGGTCGGCACCTACGATTCCACGAGCGGCACAGGCGCGATGAAGCTGTACGTCGACGGCGTCCTCAGCGGCAGCGCGCTCGTCGGACCCGCGTCGCTGTACTACGGGTGGTGGAGGGTCGGCTACGACCTCACGAACTCGTGGCCCGGTGGCGGTGCGACGCAGACCGGGATGGGGATCGACGAGGCGGCGGTCTACCCGTACGCGCTCAGCCCGCTGCAGGTGCAGTCCCACTACGCCGCGCGATAACCCGCAGGTCCCGCGCAAAGTAAGTTCTGGCACAAAGTCATAACGCGAGCAGGAGGCCCGCTTCCGGTGGGCCTCCTGCAGCGGTAGTGTCCGCCGCTGGTGCGTGATGAGGCACGCACTGTTCGACCCCCGCCTGTCGAAGGACACAAATGAAGAAGTTAGTGCTGGCCCTTGTCACCGGCGCGGCCGTTCTGGCCGCGGCGCTGATTCCGTCGGGACCGCCGGTGGAGGCGGCGACGCCGGGCTTCGCATCCGCGGTCTCCGCGATCAAGCAGACCTCGTGGCAGACCAACAACAGCGTCAACGCCCTGGCGATCGCCGGGAACACGGTGTTCGCGGGCGGGCTCTTCACGCGGCTCCGGCAGCCGGGCAAGGCGTCCGGCCAGGCGCCGGAGACGGTCCGTACCTACCTCGCAGCGTTCAACCGCACCACCGGCGCCCCGACCGCCTTCGCGCCCACCCTCAACGGGCCCGTGTACAGCATCGCCACCAGCCCGGACGGCAAGTGGGTCGTCGTCGGCGGCGACTTCACGATGGTGAACGGCATCCGGCGCAGCAAGATCGCGATGTTCAGCGTGATCACCGGCAAGCTCGTCGCGGCCTGGGACCCGGTGGTGGCGGCCCGCGTCAAGGCGCTGGCCATCTCCGGCAGCACCGTGTACATCGGCGGCGCCTTCGGCAAGATCGACGGCGTGGTCCGCAACCGGCTCGGCGCGGTCCGGCTGCTCCAGGGCGATCTGCTGCCGTGGAACCCGAACGCCAACGCCGACGTGTACGCCGTCGACGTCGCCGACAACGGCAGCCGGGTCTTCGTCGGCGGCCCGTTCAGCACGATCGGCGGGCAGGACCACTACTCGCTGGCGATGCTGAACACCACCACCGGCGCGGCCTACAGCTTCCCGGCCGCGGCGGCGATCCCGAAGCCGACGGCGACCTGCACCACGCGCGTCAAGGACATCGACACCCTCGGCGACAACGTGTACGTCTCGAACGGCGGCGACGGCAGCGGCTGCTACGACGGCGTACTGGCCGCACAGGTGTCGACCGGCAAACTGCTGTGGCAGAACAAGTGCCTGGGCGCGACCGAGGCGATCAAGGCGATCGGCAACTGGGTGTACAAGGGTTCGCACGCGCACGACTGCACCGCGTCCCCGAACGGTTTCGGCAACGGCACCGGCACGCACTACCTACTGGTCGAGAGTGCGATCAACGGCAACCTCGGGCCGTGGTTCCCGAACACCGACGCGAACCCGAAGAGCACCACGAAGGTCGGGCCGCTGGCGATGGCCGGCACCGCCACGGACCTCTGGGTCGGCGGCGACTTCCTGCACGTGAACGGCGCGCTCCAGGTGGGACTGACCCGCTTCACGAACGCACCGGGCGGCGCGGCGCCCCGCATCCCCCCGCGCCCGACGCTGGTCGGGACGACGGCGGGCCGGGTGTACGTCAGCTACCCGGACTCGTACGACCTGGACAACCTGACGCTCACGTACAACGTGTTCCGCGGCTCGCTGAACATCGGCTCGAACAAGTACACGTCGTACTTCTGGCAGGCCCGTAAGAAGTACCAGGTCGTCGACCGCGGCCTCAAGCGCGGCTCGACGTACTCCTACCACGTAGAGGTCCACGACGGCCGCAACATCATGAAGGGCGCCTCGGCCAGCGTGAAGATCCCATAACGGCCCTTCCGGATCGGCACTCTCAGTCGTAGCTTCATAACTGGGGGGATCGATCATGGGGAGACGACTCTTTGTTGCGTTGGGCGCCGAGTTGGTTGTCGGGCTCGTGCTGGGGGTGGTGCCGGCACAGCCGGCCGTCAGCACCGGGGCGGGCCTGACCGCTGTCGCCGCCCCGGCCTGGCAGACCGACGCCAGCGTGCTCGGCCTGGCCGTTGCCAAGGGCAAGGTGTACGTCGGGGGCCGGTTCCTCAAGGTCCGTCCGCCGGGCGCGCCCGCTGGGACCAGGGAGACGAGCCGGACCTACCTGGCCGCGTTCAGCCAGAGCACCGGCGCCCTCGACACCGGCTGGAACCACGTCCTGAACGGGTTCGTCTGGTCGGTCGTCGCGGCGCCCGACGGCTCCAGGGTGTACGTCGGCGGGGACTTCACCCGCGTCGACGGTCAGGTCCGGAACCGGATCGCCGCCTTCAGCACCACGACCGGTGCGCTGGTCGCGACGATCGCGCCGCAGGTGTCGTACCGCGTGAAGGCGCTCGCGATCGGCGGAACCAGCCTGTACTTCGGCGGCTCGTTCGGGCTCGTGAACGGCGTGACCCGGAACCGGGCGGCCGCGATCAGCACGGTCACCGGCGCACTGCTGCCGTGGAACCCGAACGCCGACAACGATGTCTACGCGATCGACGCGGCCGACGACAACTCGAAGGTGTACCTGGGCGGGACGTTCGCCGAGGTACGCGGGACGAGTCGCTGGGCGGTTGCCAGTGTCAACAATTCGACCGGCGCACTGCTGCCCTTCGCCGCGGCGTCCGCCGTACCGTCGCCGACGAGCAGCTGCACGTCGCGGGTGAAGGACATCGAGACATCCGGAAGCCGGGTGTACTTCGCCAACGCCGGTGACGGGTGGGGATGCTTCGACGGAACCTGGGCTGCGGATGTTGCCACCGGCAAGCTGGTCTGGAAGAGCACGTGCCTGGGCGCGACCGAGGCACTGACCATGGTGAACGGCTGGCTGTTCAAGGGCTCGCACGCGCACAGTTGTCCCGGGACCTTCGCGGATGGCAGTGGCACGCACTTCCTGCTGCTTCAGAACCCGGCCACCGGGACCTTGGGGCCGTGGTTCCCGAATGTGACCGCCGGGCCGCCAACGGCGGTCGGTCCTCTCGTCTCGGCCACCGGTGGCAGTGATCTGTGGATCGGCGGCGACTTCACCAAGGTCAACGGCGTCGGACAGCAAGGCCTGACCCGGTTCACCAACCTCGGCCCTGGCGCCGCGCCGACCATCCCTGCGGCACCGACGCTGTCCAGCCCGGCGGCCGGTCAGGTGAAGGCCAGTGTCCGGGCCTCCCTGGACAACGACGACATCCGGCTCACCTATCGCCTGCTCCGAGGGTCGAGCAACACCGTCGTCGCCGTCACGAGGGTCAGCTCCGCGTTCTGGTACCGCCCCACCGTCACGCTGACAGACACCTCAGCGCCGTCCAGGACTGCTCAGGCCTACCGGATCGAGGTCTTCGACGGGCATCACGCCGTACGCGGCGGCTACACCACCATCACTGTCCGCTGACCCGCCGGTGCGCGGCGATGGCGCGGTGAGCCTCGTTCCACCAGAGCAGGAGCGTGGTGAAGGAGGCGCCGGCCAGGCCCCACGCCGCGCCTTTCGGACCCCAGAGGTAGGCGCCGGTGATGCCGCAGGTGATCAGGACGACGGACGAGATCAGGCGGACACGGAGGCCGCGGGTGGCGGCGGTCAGAGCGCGGAGGATCGCGAAGGCGCCGGCGTTCGAGGCGCCGAGCGCCTGGAGCAGGATGACGGGGACGAGGACGCTGTGGGCCTGCGTCCAGACACCCGGACCGAGCAGCTCGCGGCCGACGATCGCGGGCAGCAGCAAGAAGACGGCGCCCCAGGCGAGCGCGCCCGCTCCGACGCCGAACGAGATCGCGAGGCCGACGAGCCACAAGCGGCGGTACGAGTGCCGCAGCGCCCGCGCCGCCTCGGGCACCGAGATCATCCGGATGCCCTGGTTGAGCACGTTGACAGGCCCGAGCAGCACCTGCGCGCCGCGGATGCCCGCGGTCGCGACCAGGCCGGCGGCCGCGGTGATTCCGAGCATGTAGACCTGGATGGTGCCGGAGACCGCGAGCATCTCCCCGACGTACTTCGGGCTCAGGTCCCAGTTCCGCCGTACCCATTCGCGAATCAGCTGCCGGCGCGGCGCCACACCCGCCTGGAAGCAGCCGGCGATCGCGGCGATCACCGCGCCGAGCCCCCACCCGAACGTCAGCGTGAAGGCGGACGTCGTACCACTGAGGTAGAGGCCGGCGAAGATCGCGAGCATCGACAGCAGCCAGATCAGGTCGTTGAGGAACGCCTTCTGACCCTCACCGACGACGAAGAACGCCCAGCGCCAGGCGTCCTGCAGCAGGAGTCCCGGCATCGTCAGCGCGAAGGCGAGCAGCACCCCCTTCGACGGAACACCGGGGAACGCGGCGATCGCCAGGCCGACGAGCATCGCGAGAAGACCGCACAGTACTGCGGTGGCGGTGCCGGCTCGTACGGCTCGCTGCCAGTCCGCGGTTCGTTCGCCGGAGTGCCGTACGGCGAGCGGCTCCGTGGAGACTGCCCGCGACACGTTGAGGGCGATGGTGTAGCCGCCGAACGCGAGCGCGTACACCCCGAAGTCCGCGACCGTACTCGATCGCGCGACGACCACTCCGACGGCGAGATTGCTCAGGCTGGACAGGGCCTGATCCGCCAGACCCCAACTCGCCCGACCGGCCGGACCGGCCAGCCGACGAAGTTTCGGCCGCCGGATCTTCACCGCCCCAACCTAGACTAGACGGCGCGCGGCGGATGCCGGAGGATGCCCACGAGGAAGCGCGGGATGCCCAGCACGTACCGCTTCCACAGCCGCCGCGGCTCCTTGTACAGCCGGTAGCTCCACTCCAGTCCGGCGCGCTGCATCCAACGCGGCGCGCGCTCCAGCCGGCCGGTGTGGAAGTCGAACGCCGCGCCGACGCCGATCAGGATCGCCGCGTTCAGCCGTTCGCGATGATCGGCCATCCAGCGCTCCTGCTTCGGCGCGCCGAGCCCGATCCAGACGATGTCCGGCCGCGCCTCGTTCATCCGGGCGACCGTCTCCGCGTCCTCGGCCGCGGTCAGGGCACGGTACGGCGGGCACTCGACGCCGACGACCTTCAACGCCGGGTGCCGGTCCTGGAACCGTTCGCGCAGCTCCTCCGCGACGCCCTCGGCGCCGCCGTAGAAGTACTGCGTCCAGCCGCGATCGGCCGCCTCCGCCAGCACCCGCTCGAGCAGATCCGGGCCGGCGACCCGATCCATCTCCTCGAAGCCGGCCTTCTTGCCCGCCCACACCAGCGGCATGCCGTCCGGCACGGTCAGGCCGGACGTGTTGTACACCTCGGTCAGCCGGGCGTCGGCGCGCGCGTGCAGCAGCGCGTTCATGTCGGTGACGCAGACCAGTTGCCGCTCGCCCTGCTCGATCCAGTCGGCGAAGGTACCGACCGTGTGGTCGAGGTTCGTCACGCTGACGTGGATGCCGAGCACGTCGACCCTACTCATGCTTCCTCCCGCGTCAGCTTCGCGAGATCGGCGTCCACCATGATGCGGACGAGTTCGGGCACGTGCACCTGGGCCTTCCAGCCGAGCTCGACGGCAGCCTTCGACGCGTCCCCGATCAGCGAGTCCACCTCGGTGGGGCGCTCGTAGCGCCGGTCGTGGTCGACGTAGGACTCCCAGTCCAGCCCGACGTGGTCGAAGGCCAGCGCCACGAAGTCCTTCACCGAGTACGACGTACCCGTGGCGATCACGTAGTCGGCCGGGGTGTCGTGCTGCAGCATCCGCCACATGCCCTCGACGTACTCCGGGGCGTACCCCCAGTCGCGGCACGCGGCGAGGTTGCCCAGGTACAGCCGATCCTGCCGCCCGGTCTTGATCGCCGCGACCGCCCGGGTGATCTTCCGGGTCACGAACGTCTCACCGCGGCGCGGCGACTCGTGGTTGAACAGGATCCCGTTCACCGCGAACATGTCGTACGCCTCGCGGTAGTTGCGGGTCATCCAGTACCCGTAGAGCTTCGCGGCGCCGTACGGCGATCGTGGGTAGAACGGGGTGTCCTCGTTCTGCGGCGGGGGCGTCGCGCCGAACATCTCCGAGCTCGACGCCTGGTAGAAGCGGCAGTCGAGCCCGATCATCCGGATCGCCTCGAGCAACCGCGTCGTACCCATGCCGGTGGTGTCACCGGTGTACTCCGGCTCGTCGAAGCTCACCCGGACATGCGACTGCGCGGCGAGGTGGTAGACCTCGGCGGGCTGGATCGACGCCAGCAGAGTCACCAGCCGCGAGCCGTCGGTCAGGTCGCCGTAGTGCAGGAACAGCCGCTTGTCCTGCGCATGCGGGTCTTCGTACAGATGATCGATGCGCTTGGTGTTGAAGGTGCTGGCCCGCCGGATCAGGCCGTGCACCTCGTAGCCCTTGGACAGCAGCAGCTCGGCCAGGTACGAACCGTCCTGGCCGGTAATGCCGGTGATCAGTGCCTTTTTCATGGCCTTCTTCATGTGACGTTCTCCACGTACCAGCGGTAGGTGGCGGCCACACCGTCTTCCAGCGAAATCGAGGGTTTCCAGCCGAGCGCGAGCAGCCGGCTCACGTCGAGCAGCTTGCGCGGGGTGCCGTCCGGCTTGGACAGGTCGTTGCTCAGGGCACCCGTGTAGCCGACGGTGCGGGCGACCAGCTCGGCCAGTTCCCGGATCGTCACGTCGGCACCGACACCGACGTTGATCGGCTCCGGCTCGTCGTAGTGCTCCAGCAGGTGCAGACACGCGTCCGCCAGGTCGTCGACGTGCAGGAACTCACGCCTCGGCGTACCGCTCCCCCACAGCACGACCTCAGGCGCGCCGGCCTCCCGCGCCTCGTGGAAGCGCCGGATCAGCGCGGGCAGCACGTGCGACGTCTGCGGGTCGAAGTTGTCGTGCGGGCCGTAGAGGTTCGTCGGCATCGCGGAGATCCAGCGCAGGCCGTACTGGCGCCGTACGGCCTGGACCTGCATGATGCCGGCGATCTTCGCGATCGCGTACGCGTCGTTCGTCGGCTCCAGCTCGCCGGTCAGCAGGCTGGACTCGCGGATCGGCTGCTCGGCGTACTTCGGGTAGATGCAGGACGAACCGAGGAACAGCAACCGGGGCGTCCGGACCTCGAGGCAGGCGTCCATCAGGTTCACCTGGATCCGCAGGTTGTCGCTGAGGAACTCGGTCGGGTGGTCCCGGTTCGCCAGGATCCCGCCGACCCGCGCGGCCGCGTCGACGACCATGGCCGGGCGGTGTTCGCGCAGGAACGCGAACGTCGCGGCGCGGTCCCGCAGGTCCAGCTCGGCCGACGACGCGCCGATCAGGTTCGTGTAGCCGGCAGCCTCGAGACGGCGCCACACGGCGGAGCCGACGAGGCCGCGATGGCCTGCCACATACACCGGGGCATGACGGTCCAATTCATTGGCCATTCAGTACGCTCCCGCGCCGTAGATCACCGCGCGCACGGTCTTCCAGAGAATCAGCAGGTCCAGCGTCATCGACCAGTTGTCGACGTACCGCAGGTCGAGGCGGACGGACTCGTCCCAGGACAGGTCGCTGCGGCCGCTGACCTGCCACAGACCGGTCATGCCGGGCTTCACCAGCATCCGCCGCGAGTCGTCCGCGGCGTACAGCGCGACCTCCTCGGCCAGCGGCGGCCGCGGCCCGACCAGCGACATGTCGCCGCGCAGCACGTTGAACAGCTGCGGCAGCTCGTCCAGCGAGAAGCGGCGGATCCAGCGGCCGAGCGGGGTCATCCGCGGGTCGTTGCGCATCTTGAAGATCACGCCGTTGCCGTCGCTCAACGCGTACAGGTCGCTGAGCCGTTGCTCGGCGTCGACGTACATGCTGCGGAACTTCAGCATCGTGAACTCGGCGCCCGCCCGGCCGACGCGCTGCTGCCGGAACAGCACCGGACCGGCGCTGGTCAGCTTGACCGCAACGGCCAGCCCGGCCAGCAGCGGCGACAGCAGCACGATGATGCCGAGAGCAACGATGCGGTCGAAGACGGCCTTCATCAGGTGCGGTCCGCCGCTCACCGACGGCCGCTCCAGGTGCAGCAGTGACAGGCCGGCGACCGGGCGGACCGAGATCCGCGGGCCGGCGACCTCGATGATGCCCGGCGAGACGATCAGCTCGATGCCGCGCTGCTCGAGCGCCCACGACAACCGGCGCAGCGACTGTCCGGCCAGCTCCGGGTCGGTCGCGACCGCGACCACCTCGACGGCATGCCGGTCGGCGGCGGCCAGGATGTCCGATTCGTCGAGCTCGTCCGGTGACAGCAGACCGGTCTGCGTCGAGCCGTCGTCGTCGCCCCGGGGACGGCAGGTGGCGACCACCCGGTAGCCGTCGGTCGGCCGGCTCTCGAGGTGCTCGCACAAGGTCGCGGCCGGGCCGCTGCGCCCGACCACGAGAACCCTGTGCATGCAGCGACCGCGGAGCCGGTGCCGGTGCAGGTCCTTGCGCAGCGCGTACCGCAGCAGCAGCGCGGCCACCACCATCACCGGGATCGCCAGCACCACGAAACCGCGGGCGATCATCATCTTGGTCACGTACGACGTCATCGCTACCGCCGCGGTCAGCCCGACGCCGGCGCGCAGCAGCGACCGGAACTCGTCCGGCCCGGCGCCGAAGAACCGCGGGTCGTACCCCTTCGACAGGGCCACGACCGCGACGAAGGCCAGCGGCAGCAGACTGCTCACGACCAGGTAGCCGGAGCCGACGTGGTACCCGAACCGGGTCAGCAGCGCGATCGAGACGCCGAGCATCGCCGCGAGCAGGTCCCCGCCGACCGCGGCCCACCGGTACACCCCGACCCAGCGCGGCTCGGTCGAGCGCGAGGACAGCGGAACGATCGCCGGAACCTCGTGCGGGACGACCCAGAGCGGCCGACGGCTGTCCACAGCGTCCGGCGCTTCTGCTCCGCTCACAGCGGCCCTCTCGTTCCCTCCCGCAACAGCGCGGTCACTTACAGTGTCCGCCGCAGCGTGCAACGTGTCCTTGTTCACCCGCGCGTCGGCGCGGAGTCACCGAACATTACTACGCGAGCAGGCCTCCGGCGACGACCGCCTCGAAACCTTGTGGAGAACTTGTGTGCGGGCGGAATTCAGATCAGCAGGCTGCCGCGCCGGAGCTGAGTGCCGTCCAGGAACTCGACGAGCCGGCGACCGACCACCTCACGCGAGAATTCGGTCTCGGCGCGCACCCTGGCCGCGGCCGCCATCGCCGTACGGCGGCCTTCGTCGGTGAGGACGTCGATCAGTACACCGGCCGCGGCGTCGGCGTCGTCGAGCGGCCAGAACTGACCCTCCACGCCGGGCCGGACCATCTCCGGAATGCCGCCGACCGCGCCGGCGAACACCGGCAGCCCGGCGGCCATCGCCTCGAGCAACGCGATCGGCAGGTTCTCCATCGTCGCGGTGTGGCAGTAGGCGCGATGTCCGGGCAGCAGCGCGGGCGGATCGGCCTGGTAGCCGAGGAACCGGACGAGGTCGGAGATGCCGAGGTCCTGCGCCCGGGCCTGCAACGCGCGCCGGTCCGGTCCGCTGCCGATGACGTCCAGTGAGTACCGGTGGCCGCGGCGGGCGGCGGCTCCGAGGATGTCGATCAGGTAGGCCTGGTTCTTGCGGGACTCCAGGAACCCGACGGTGATCAGGTCGGCGGACTCACGAGCCGGGTCGCTCACCGCCGTCGAGGCGCTGACCGGGTTCGGGACGACGACGGCCGGGACATTGCGGATCGCCGGGATGCGTTCCTCCAGCACGGACCGCGCGAACTCGGACACGTACACGATCCCGTCCAGCTCGGGCAGGAGCGTCTCCTCGTAGGCGCGGATCGCGCGATAGAGCTTGCCGCCTTCGGGGAGTTCGCCCTTGCCGGCCCACTCGTCGGCCTGCGACACGTTCAGGTGCGCGGCCATCACGACCGGCTGCGTCGTTCGGGCCCGGACCGCGGCCCCCGCCGACACCGGGCACTGCGTATAGATGACGGCATTCGGATGGTCTGCGATGTGCTTGACGAGTGCCTGCTCGAGGTAGTGCGAGTGCCAGTGGCGGTACCACCAGACGCCGGCCGGCTTGCTGATCCGGCGGATCCCGAGCCGGGCGCCGAAGACGGGTGTCAGCAGCAGGGACCGCGACGAGAACGGGCTGATCACCCGCGCCGGACGGGACGCGCCGTCGAGGTACTCGTGGAACGTGCGCACATGACTCTGCAGTCCCGATGTCCCCGCGGGCCGCATCGGGGTCGCGATCACGATCTCCCGCTCGTTCATACGGCTGCACCCTCCTCCGTGGCCGCGACGTGTTCACGCCGGGCCTTCGCCAACCGGCTCCACCAGACCCCGATCCCGAGGACCGAGGCGGTCGCGGAACCCCACACCACACCCTGCGCCTGCCAGAACACGCCGCCGACGGTGGCGAAGACGACGAACATCGTGGTGGCGACGATCTGGCACTGCATGGTCTGGTCCGCGCGCCCGAGCGCCCGCAGGCCGGCCGACGGACCGACGTACAGGCAGCCGGCCGCGGCGCTGATGATCACGCCGAGCACCAGCGTGCGGGCGTCGGCCCAGACGCTGCCGAGGACCAACTCGCCGATGCCGAGCGGGAAGACCACGAGGATCACCACGCCCCAGGCCAGTGCGATCGCAGACAATCCACCACTGAGCGCTGCCGACAATCGCCACAGCGCGCGCCCACCGCGGGTCAGCGCGCGCGCTGCTTCGGGTACGGCGACCTGCCCGACCCCCATCAGCAACGCCGCCACCGGGCCGACCAGCATCTCGGCGCCGCGGATCGCACCGGCCGCGGCAAGTCCCCCGCTGGCGGCCACGATCAGCGTCCGGATCTGGCCGCCCGCTCCGAGCACGACGTTCTCGACCAGGAAGCGGGGCCCGAGATCGCTGTGGCTGCGCAGCCACCCGATCGCGCCGGCCGGACGTGGCAGCACCCCGGCCTGCCGGATCCCGTAGAGGCCGGCGACGGCCGCGGTACCGCCGAACGTCAGCAGTGCGGCGGTGATGCCGAAGTCCAGGTAACGGCCGGCGAACAGCACGGTCAACATCAGGATTGTCCACACCGTGTCGTTCACGAACGTCTTCGCGCCCTGGCCGGCCGCGAAGAACGCCGAGCGCCAGCTGTCCTGCAGCGTGAGCCCGGGAAGGACGATGCCCAGGGCAACGAAGGCGTTGCCCGGTTCGGAGCCCGGCGTCTTCAGCTTCAGAGCGATCCCGAGCAGCACGCAGATCAGTCCGCCGGCCACGCCGACGAGGACCGCGACACCACTCGCGGCCGCGACCGCCTGACGGCGGTTGGTGTCTCCGGACACGCTGTAGCGCACCATCAGCGCGTCGGTCGACAGCGCACGCGAGCAGTTCAGCGCCACGGAGTACGCCAGGAACGCGAGTCCGAGCGCCCCGAGGCCCGTTGCCCCGAGCAACCGCGCGACGAACACCCCGAGCAGGAAGTTGCCGATGCTGGACACCGCCTGGTCGGCAATCCCCCAGCCGAGACGCGCCGCGATCTGGCGGCGCGCGTTCACGAGACCCTCGCGGAGCCGAACAGGACGGCCGACAGCCTGGCGAACTGCTCGTCCAGCCGCTGCCAGTTCGCCGCGCGCCGTTCGGCCAGCGTGCGGGAGATCTGCTCACGGTCGGTCTCCAACGCGGCGACCTGCTTCTCGAGCAGGCCGGCGTCGAGCTCGGCGATGTTCTGCACCCAGCTGCCGACACCCATCTGGTTCATCAGCTCGAGGTGCTTGCGCCCGTACGCGATCGCCACCGTGGGCTTCGCGAGCATCAGTGACACCAGCACGGTGTGGAACCGGGTGCCGACGACGATGTCGGCCTGGCTGAGCTGGTTCATCACATCGTCGACAGTCGACAACGGTTCGAAGATCACCGGAGGCTCACCCGGACCGGTCCACCGCGAGCGCGCATCGGCCAGGATCTCCTGGACAACCGGTTCGTCGTTGAAGTCGCCGATCAGCAACCGGACGTGGCGCCCGTCGTCGACGAGCGAACGGACCAGCTGCGTCATCTTGCCGACGTACTCCGCGCGGACCTCGTCGGCCCGGTACCGGTCGGCCGGCGTACCGTCGTACCCCATGACTCCGACCGCGACCACGCCGGTCGGCTCGGGCTGAGGTGGTGTCCGGAGCGCGAACACGAGGTCCGGGTAGACGGGGTCGTCGCGGCGAGCCATCCGCATCCGCCGGGCCGCGTCGAGGGACGACTCGTCACGGAACGACCGGTAGTGCGCGAGGCGGCAGGCGATTGTCAGCAATCGACCGGTGACCGGCTGCTTGGCGATCGTGGCGCCGACACTGACGTACGCGACCTTGGTACGGAAGAGCCGACCGGTCACGGACACCAGGAACAACGAGTACGGGAACTCCCACGGCCGTTGTGCCAGATCGGTCTCTAACAACCCCATCCCGGGCAGGATCACCACGTCGTGCCGTCGTACCCAGGCCGCGGTCCAGATGGCGTCCGCCACCGCACCGATGCCGATCCGCGCCAGCGTGGTCACGACGTGGAGCACCCGCGAGCGCCGTCGCCCCACCGGACGGAGCCAGTTCAGCCTGGTGACCGGCAGACCGTACCGTTCCCCGACCGGCTCCGGACCGGTGAACATCGCGTCGAGCACCGCCTCCGGATGCTCCGCCCGCAGGTACTGCAGGACGGCTTCCAGGCTCGCATCGTTGCCGAGGTTCCCGGCACCGATGCGCCCGAACAGCCCGACCCGTGGCCCGGCTCCCGGCCCAACCCCTGGCCCGACCGGTTGTTCGTCCCGCTGCTCCGCCCGTCGCTGGGCCACTCAGCTCGCCTCCTGCCCAGCCACCACGGCCCGCACCGACAGGCCGTCGATGGTGCCGAACGTCGACGGCGGGTCGGCCGGGTACCAGCGCCGCAGCCGGCGCGAGACCCTGCTGCCCAGCCAGCGGAAGACCTGTCCGTAGCAAGCGATTCGCTCCCGCGAGGACAGCGGCGCCCGCCCGACTGCGGCGAACCAGCTCCAGACGTACTCCGCCACCAGGCGTACGGCGGGATTGCGGCGCCGATCGGAACGCTTCGGGTCGAGGTTCGCGCAGGTGGTGTTGATGTCCGAGAGCGACAGCCGGCCCGCGTGGTGCCGGCGGAAGTACAGCCACTCCGGGACCTGGACGAAGGTACCGAGCAAGGCCAGCTGAGCGGTGAACGTGTAGTCGGCGTGGTAGTAGCTGCCGTGCGGCTTGACGCTGCGGAGCGCTTCCGAGCGGATAACACCGTAGAAGTCGTCGGCGCACAGCGCCCCCGGAGTGTCGCCGTCGAGCATCATGCTCCGGAGCCGCTCGGACGGACGCGGCGAGTCGGTCCTGAGCGGGTACTCGAGGGCCTGCGTCACGTTGCCGTCGCCGTCGATCGCGGCTCCCCAGGCGTGCGCCAGTACGGCTTCCGGGTGCTCGTCGAGCAGCTGGATGCAGCGCTCGAACAGGTCGCGTGCGTACAGGTCGTCCGACGAGACCCACTTGAACAGCTCGCCACGGCTCTGCCGGAAGACGTAGTCGTGGTTCGGCGCGGCGCCGATGTTCTGCTCCTGCCGGAAGAACCGGATCCGCGGGTCGCGGGCGGCGTACTCGCGGCAGATCTCGTCCGTGCCGTCGGTCGACGCGTTGCTGGAGATGACCAGCTCGAAGTCCGTGTACGTCTGACCGAGCACCGCGTCCAGCGCCGGACGCAGATAGTCCTCGCCGTTGTACACGGGCAGCCCGACGCTGAGCCGGGGATGAGCGGTCGTCATCGTGGTTCCTTCCTAGACGTAGCGGCGGAAGACCGGTTTGACGGGACGGCCGCCGAGGAGCGAGTGGACGTTCTGCGCGTCGAGGGCGTCGCGGTAGCGGCGGCAGGCGGCGGCCACCACCTCGACGGTGTGATCGATGTCGGCGTCGCTGAGTGCGCTGCTGACCACGAACGACGGGCCGATCACGCCGCCGAGGATCAGCTCGCGGAGGAACAGCGTCCGGTACGGCTGGGACGGCTGCAGGTTCTCGTCGAGGGTCGCGAAGACGAGGTTGCTCGGCCGCCCGCGGACCAGCACGTGATCCTGGACGCCGGCTGCCGCAGCTACCTCGCGGACGCCGCGGGCGAGGCGCTCGCCGCGCTCGTGCAGGCGGGCCGCGATGCCTTCCTCGGCGTACACGTCCATCACCGCGACGGCCGCCGCGAGCGTGTGCGTTTCGGCGCCGTGGGTTGTCGACAACAGGAAAACACGTTCGTTGACATCGCGCAGTCCGCCGCGCTCCAGGTACTCGCGCTTGCCCGCCAGTGCGGAGACCGCGAAACCGTTGCCCAGCGCCTTGCC
>DASXXB010000386.1:0-4731 GCA_036503355.1 Kribbella sp.
CAGGCAGCCCGGCTCCGCGCGGGTCGCGGCGGTGAAGTCGGCGGTGATCGACGGCCAGTCCTCGGCGTGCTCGGGCTTCACCCGGAACTTCGCGGTAATGAAGATCATGAGGATCAACCTAGCGGGCCCGCGCGACAAGCAGCGTCGCAATCTGAGATCAGCGCAGCACGAACCCGGTGCCGAGCGGGTCGCGCGGGTCGAGCGTGAACGTCGCGCTGCCGGTGCGGTACGCGCTCCCGACGACCTCCGTGATCACGCCCTCGGGTGCCTCCGAGACGACCCGGCCGCGGAACGACGTACCGACGATCGAGTCGTGGCGGAGCGTCTGCCCGGGCTCGAGCCGGCCCTCGTCGTGCAGCAGGGCCAGGCGAGCCGACGTACCGGAGCCGCACGGCGAACGATCCGCCTCGCCGTCGGCGAAGACCGCGAGGTTGCGCTGGTACGGGCCGTGCGCCCACGAGCCGAGGTCGTCGTACAGGATCGTGCCGTAGAGGCCGCTCAGCCGCGGGTCGGTCGGGTGGACGGCGACCGGGTCGAGTGCCCACTTGATCTCGCGGCCGATCGCGATCAGGTCCGCGTACGACGCCGGTGTCACCGAGAGGCCGACCGACGAGGCGAGGACCGACGCGTAGAACGCCCCGCCGTAGCTGATGTCCGCCGTCACCTCTCCGCGCGACGTCGTGAGCTGGATCCCGCGCCGGAGCACGTACGAGGGAACGTTGCGGAAGGCAACACCATCGGGCCCGACGTGCGCGGTGACGCGACCGGACGGTACGTCGATGACGACATCGCCGGCGGGGACCAGGCCGGTGTCCACGGCCCAGGTCGCGAGTGCGATCGTGCCGTGCCCGCAGGCGGTCGAGTACCCGTCCTTGTGCCAGAACACCACGCCGAAGTCGGCGCCGTCGTCGTCGCCCGGTACGACGAAGCCGCCGTACATGTCGGCGTGACCGCGCGGTTCGTTCACCAGTAACTGCCGGACCGCGTCGATCGCCTCTGACGACTGCGCGGCGACCCGACGGTCCGCGACCGTCGCCCCCGGGATCTCCACCGAGATCACGATCCGGAACGGCTCCCCGGCCGTGTGGTAATCCACAACGCTGACATCGTCCACGAGCTCACCCTAGACAAGCGAAACCGCCGCGTCCCCGGGCAGGGGACAGCGGCGGTTCGAGCGGCCCGAGGGATTGGGTCAGGCGGCTTGCGGTACCCGGTTCCGGGCGGCCCAGACGGCTCGGCGCAGTTTGGCCTTGTCGGGGTACCCGGCCTCGCGGCCGATCAGGTAGACGTCGTGGCTGCGCATGTTCACCATGCCGGCCACGTACCAGACCGGGCTGCCCTCGGCGAGCATCGTGATGATCATGTTCCGGGTGTCGGTGGTGGTGTTCATTCTGACCCTCTCCTTTGGTCGCTCTCACTGATACGTCGAACCAGGAGGGGAGGAATCGACACCGGCGTGGAAAGAAAGTGGGAAGAAAACAGAGCGCCCCGATCGGTGATCGGGGCGCTTGTCCGTGTGGGTCCCGGGGGGAGTGGGACCTCCACACGTTGGGGGGGACTTTGACGTTAACCCGGCCAAGGGGTCACACCCCGCGTATTCGTCCTGTGTCGAAAAGTTATCTCCCGGCTCGCCGACGACGAGTGTGGTCGGAGAACAGGAACAGACCACAACTCCGGGCCACCCGGACGGTGTCGTGGCCTTTATCGAACGGGTTGGATGATCGCGTCGGCGGCCTGTGCGGTCGCCGCGATCAGCTGTGCGTTGCGTTCGTCGGAGCCGTAGGTCCGCTCGTGGGCTTCCTCGGGTGATCTGCCGTACGCCCGGTGTCGTGCCTCGAGACGTTCGTGGCGCAGGTCCTCCGGTACGTCGACGTACCAGCACTGGTCGAGCAGCGTGCGGATCGTCGACCAAGGAGACTCGTCGAGGAGCAGATAGTTGCCCTCGGTCAGGACGAGTGTGACGTCTGGGGCGACGCCGATGCTCGCGGCGATCGAGTCCTCGATGCCGCGGTCGAAACGCGGTGCCCAGATCTGCTCGTCGGGCGACGCTTTCAGCCGCCGGAGCAGTGCGACGAAACCGAGGCCGTCGAACGTGTGCGGCGCGCCCTTCACGTCGGCGAGGCCCAGCTTCTCGAGCACCGACTGCGCCAGGTGGAACCCGTCCATCGGGACGAGCGCTACCCGGTGCCCGTCGGCGCTCAGCTTCGCGGCGAGTTGCTCGGCGTACGTCGACTTGCCGGCCGCTGGCGCCCCCGTGATCCCGAGCAGCTGCCGCCGTCCGTGCGTCGCCAGCTCGACGGCACGTTCGTAGGCAGCGGCGGCCTCGAGGGTCTGCACGTGAGGGATCCTAGGCCAGGTACCCGTCCGGGCGGATGAGGATCTCGTCGCCCGGCTGGGCGTGGTAGATCGCGAAGGCCTCCGGGGACGTGATGTCGACGGTGTGCGGATGCGCGGCCGGCGTGGTGGGGGAGAAGCGCAGCAGGGTCTCGTGCGGGCCCCGGAGTAGCTCGAACAGGCGGATCTTGTTGCCCTCGGCATCGGTCACCGGAGCGTCCGGCGCCCGGTCACCTGGTGCGAGTGGCCGGTGGTCGGCCGGATCGCGGTACGAGATGTCCAGTTGGCGGGTGTTCTCGCCGCGGTCCAGCGCCGACTCGTCGCCGTCGACGTGCTTCTGCATCAGCTCCTCGCTGATCCCGAGGACGCGCTTGGCGTTGGTGCGGCGCTCGGTCTCGTATGTCGCCAGCACCTCCTCGCGTCCGTCGGCCAGCTTCCAGGCCAGGTTGTACGCGTCCTGGACGCCGGTGTTGAAGCCCTGGCCGCCCGTCGGCGGGTGTACGTGGGCGGCGTCGCCGGCGATGAAGACCCGCCCGACGCGGAACTTCGCCGCGAGCCGCACGTTCGGGCGCCAGACGGTCGACCAGGTCAGGTCGCGGAGCTTCGCCGTACCGGGGCCGGCGTACTTGTCCACAAGCGCCTGCAGCCCCTCCAGGGACGTGTCGCCTTCGATCGGCGTGCCGAACTGGAACTGGTCGCCGCCCGCCAGCGGGGTCATCACGATGCCCTCCATCGGGTTGTCCTGCGACCCGAACCAGTACCCGTACTCGTGGTCGAGCCCGTCGGCCGCGACGTCGCCGAGCAGCATCCGGATCGACTCGTCGGTGGTCCCCTCGAACGGGATCCCGAGGTGCTTGCGGACGAAGCTCCGCCCGCCGTCGGCGCCGACCAGGTAGTCGACCCGCAGCGATTCGCCGGTGGAGAGCTCGGCGGTCACGGCATCCGCGCTCTGGGTGAACCCGGTGATCGCGGTGCCGAGCTCGACGCTCACGCCGTACTCGGCGAGCTTGTCGCGGAGGATCCGCTCGGTGCGGGACTGGCCGATCATCCAGCCGTTCGGGTACGGGACGTCCGAGGTCGGCTCGACCGGGTCGGCCATCCGGCGCTCGCCGGCGAACCTGCCGCCCACGTGGATCTTCAGCACTGGTACGGCGCGGCCCTGGGCGAAGACCTCGTGCAGGACGCCCAGGTCCTCGAACACCTCGAGCGTCCGCGGTTGCAGGCCGTCGCCGCGGGAGCCTTCGAAGTACTCGGTCGCCTTGTCGATGACGCGGACCGCGATGCCGCGCCTGGCCAGCTCGATGCCGAGGGTGAGTCCGGTCGGTCCGGCGCCCGCGATCAGGATGTTCATCTCGTCCCCTTGGGTGAATTGTGATTCACTGAATTCAGATTCAGTGTGTGCAGGACTAGGGTTCGTTGTCAAGGAGGTACTCGTGACGGACACGGTGAGCCGCCGGCAGCGGGCGGCCGGGACCGAGGCAGCGCTCAAGCAGGCCGCGCGCGACGTCTTCGCCGAGCGCGGCTACCTGAACACGAAGATCACCGACGTCACCGCGGCGGCCGGGCGCGCGACGGGGTCGTTCTACAACCACTTCGCGAGCAAGGAAGAGCTGCTGGAGGCGCTGCTCCGCGACATGCTCGCGGAGGTGGACGAGGCGGTCCTCGACGACTCCGGGCACGATCCCGACTTCAGCAAGCTGTCAGCGATTCGCTGGCACGTCTCGGCGTTCTGGCGGTTCTACAAGGCGCATCTGCCGGAGATGATCGCGGTGAAGCAGGCCGCGATGCTGGACCCGGAGCTGGGACGGCGGCTGCAGCGGATCATGGCCGACGACGACCAGCACATGATCGAGCACTTCGCCCACCTGCCGGATCCGCCGGCCGATCCGCTGGTCGCGATCTCCGCGATGAACGCCCTGATGGAGGGCTTCGCCTACACCTGGCTCGTGGTGAACCCTTCGAACGGGCAGACGATCACGGACGAGGCGGCGATCGACGTGCTCACCGATCTGCTGCACCACGGGCTCGCTGGTTAGGACCTGTCTGGTACTAGTCCTCGGGCGGGGCCTCGGCGCCTTCGCGTTCGTCGCGATCCGCCCACTCGATCAACGTGTCCAGCGAGTACGGATGGTCGTCGATCGTCGCGTGCAGGTCGCCGAGGTCGGCGTACCGCTGGGGGACGGTCGCGATCGTGAAGTCCTTCGGGTTCACGTCGTCGACCTCGTCCCAGCGGATCGGGGTCGACACCGTGCCTTCCGGGTTGCCGCGCACCGAGTACGCGCTGGCGATCGTGTGGTCGCGGGCGTTCTGGTTGTAGTCGACGAAGACCAGCCGCGGGTCGCGGTCCTTACGCCACCACGTGGTCGTCACGTCCTCCGGCGTACGCCGCTCCACCTC
>DASXXB010000387.1:0-20570 GCA_036503355.1 Kribbella sp.
AGTTCGATCGGGGACTCGATCGGCGGTACGGGGCAGGACCGGATCGCGCTGAACGACGAGACCTGCTGGTCCGGCAGTCCGAAGACGACGCAGCGGCTAGCGACTCCGGTCGGTGAGGTCGGGCCGGTCGCTCTCGATCGCGTGCGGGACGCGCTGGCGAGGGGCGACGTACGGACTGCTGAGGAGCTCGCGCACGGGTTCCACAGCGGGTACTCGCAGTCGTACCTTCCGCTCGGCGACCTGCTGCTCGATTTCCAGCTCGACGGCGACGTCACCGGCTATCGACGGCGGCTCGACCTCGACACAGCGGTCGCTCGCGCGGAGTACACGGTCGGCGGCGCCGAGGTCTGGCAGGAGGTCTACGTCAGCGCGCCGGCGCAGGCATTGATCCTACGTCTGGGTGCTTCGCAGCCGCTGACCGTGACGCTGAGCCTCACCTCGCAGCTGCGCGCGACCACGCAAGCACTCGGCGACGACGGTCTCGCATTGCTCGTCGCCTGCCCGTCATCGGTCGCACCGCCGCACGGGCAGGTCGACGAGCCGATCCAGTACTCCGACGGCGCCGACCGTGGGATGAACGCGGCCGCCGTACTGCGAGCACGCACCGACGGCACGCTCACACCCGCCGACGATCACCTCACCGTCAGCGACGCCACCGAACTCCTCGTCGTCCTCTCAACCGCGACGGGGTACGACGGCCCACACACCGCCCCGGCGCGCACACGCGAGGAGTGCCGCGACGCGGCCGACACCATCGTCCGCACCGCACTCACCCCCACCACGGAAGGTGCGCCCGCGACGGACGGGCTGCGTGACGAGCATGTGCGTGACTATCAGGGGTTGTTCCGTCGTTCGGTTTTTTGGCTTCCTTCGGCGGTGGGGTTGACGACTGATCGGCGGATCGCGGACGCGGGGGACGATCCGGGGCTGGCGGCGCTGGTTTACAACTTCGGGCGGTATCTGATGATCGCCGGTTCCCGCGCCGGTGGCTTGCCGACCAACCTGCAAGGGATCTGGAACGAGCACGTCCAGCCGCCGTGGAGCAGCAACTACACGGTCAACATCAACACCGAGATGAACTACTGGCCCGCCGAGACCACCTCGCTGCCGGAGTGTCACGAGCCGCTCCTCACGTACGTGAAGAACCTCGCCCAGGCAGGTCGCCGTACCGCGGAAGTCCTGTACGGCGCCAAGGGCTGGGTCGCGCACCACAACGCCGACGCCTGGTGCTGGACCGCCCCGGTCGACGGCAACCCGAAGTGGTCGAACTGGCCGATGGCCGGCGTCTGGCTGTGCCGCCACCTGTGGGAGCACTACGCGTTCACCGGCGACCGCGAGTTCCTCGAGGAGGCCTGGCCGGTGTTGAAGGGAGCCGCCGAATTCTGCCTCGACTGGCTCGTCGAACTCCCGGACGGCACCCTCGGTACCGCGCCCTCGACGTCACCCGAGAACGAGTTCGTCGCCGCCGACGGGCAGCCCGCGTCGGTCACGACCTCGTCCACGATGGACCTGTTCCTGATCGCCGGCCTGTTCGACAGCTGCATCCGGAGTGCCGCCGTACTCGATCTCGCCGACCCGTTCGTCGACGGCCTGATCGCCGCCCGCCAACGGATCCCGGATCCGAAGATTGGTGGCCGAGGGCAACTACAGGAATGGCTCGACGACCTTCCTGAGGCCGAACCGCAGCACCGCCACACGTCGCACCTGATCGGCCTGCACCCCGGCGACCAGATCACCCCGGACGGTACGCCGGAACTCGCCGCGGCTGCCGCCCGCACGCTGGAGCTGCGCGGTGACAAGAGCACCGGCTGGTCGCTCGCGTGGCGAATCTCCTTGTGGGCAAGGCTCCGGAACGGGGCTGCCGCGCACCGCCTGGTCCGCGAACTGCTGACGCCCGCGGGTGAGTCGGGCACCGATTACGTGGGCGACGGCTCCGGTCTGTATTCGAACCTGTTCTGTGCGCACCCGCCGTTCCAGATCGACGGCAACTTCGGCGCGACCGCGGGCATCGCCGAGATGCTGCTGCAGAGCCACACCGGCGAGATCGAGATCTTCCCGGCGCTGCCGGCCGCCTGGCCGGAGGGGGCGATCACCGGACTGCGGGCGCGCGGCGGCGTGGGCGTCGATCTGGAATGGTCGGCCGGCGCGGCAACCGCAGTACTGACAGCTGACCACGACACGACCGTCGTACTGCGGTACCGGGACCAGCGTCAGGAGGTTTCCCTCACGGCCGGCGTCGCGCAGGTGCACAACGTGGCTACGTGACGTCGCGGACGTGCAGGACCGTGCCGCTGTCCAGGTCGCGGCTGAGCAGCGACCAGATCGTGCGCGCCACGGTCTCGGGTTTCTCCAGCTTGCCGAGGGCTTCCAGTTCGCGGAATCGGCTCGCGGCCGGGACCTGGCCGGGATCGGCGGCCCGGAGTTCGGCCTGCATGGCGGTGTCGAGCGCGCCGGGTGACACCGAGATCACCCGGCAGCCGGGACTTCGGCGCCGCTGTTCGAGACCGACCGTCCGCACCCATTGATCGATCGCGGCCTTGCCCGCGCCGTAGCTCGACTCGCCTTCGTACGGGCGGTTCGCGGCGCCCGACGACACCATGATCAGGAACTGCTCGCAGTCCCGTCCTGAGAGCGCACTCAGGAACGAATGCCCGAGAACCTGAGCGGCAGCTGAGTTCAGCAGCACGTTCCGCGTGTACTGCGCGGTGTCGACCTGGTCCGCGGGCCCGAGCGGCGTCAGTGTGCCGGCGTTGTGGATGAACACCACCAGGTCCGGGTCCTCGGCCTCGATCCGCTGCCGGAAGTCCTTGTCCACCAGGGGCCAGGAGTCCGGATCGGCGAGATCCACAGCCACGTGCTGCGCTCCCGGCGTACCGCCGCGGCGCGAGATGTCGACCAGTTCGGCGTTCTCGAACGGGATCGTCGCCGCCAGTGCGGCACCGAGCCCGGCCGAGGCGCCGGAAATCCAGATCAGAATCCGCCGCAGCGGACTCATCGTTGTCCCGTCCCCGAGCGCAGGCAAAAATCCAGCATCATGCAGTTCCCCCCTGCAAGCACCGACAGCGTGTCCGAGCAGCCTACGTCCCGAACCGCCACAGACGAAGCCCGGTCCGCGTTTCGGCTAGTGTCGCCCGGTGAGCGACTCGAACTGGCAGTGGGACAAGACGTTGTACGCCGGGAGCGCGCGGCACTATGCGGTCGGGCGGATGGCTTATCCGAAGGCGCTGGGTGAGGCGCTCCGCGACGAACTGGGGCTGGACGGGCGCGGGCGGCTGCTCGACGTCGGGTGCGGTCCGGGGGCATTGACGTTGTTGCTGGCGCCGTACTTCGCGGAAGCGGTCGGTGTGGACGCGGACGGTGAGATGCTCGAGGTGGCGGCGTCGCTGGCTGCGCAGCGTGGGGTGGCGAACACGAGCTGGCGGGAGCTGCGAGCCGAGGAGTTACCGGGGGAGCTCGGGACGTTCCAGGTGGTGACGTTCGCGCAGTCGTTCCACTGGATGGATCAGGCGCTGGTCGCCCGCCGGGTGCGCGAGATGCTCACTCCGTCGGGGGTGTGGGTGCACATCGGAGCGACGACGCATCGCGGGATCGAAGGCAGCGGAGAGCTGCCGCATCCGCGGCCGCCGTGGGACGCGATCGACCAGCTGGTGACGCGGTACCTCGGTCCGGTACGACGGGCCGGGCGGAGCGCCGTGCCGACGCGAACGCCCCGTGCCGAGGAGGAGGTCATGCGTGCCACCGGGTACGCCGGGCCGACGCGGCTCGTCATCGGCGGCAACGAGATCGAGGACCGGACCGTCGACGACGTGGTCGCGTCGGTGTTCTCGTTGTCGAGCTCCACACCGCACTTGTTCGGCCCGAAGCTGCCGGCCTTCGAGGCGGACCTGCGCTCGCTGCTGACGAACGCCGCGGACGACGGCCTGTTCGCCGAGCAGCGCCGCGAGATCGAAGCCGTGATCTGGCGCTGAGCTGAAGACAGGCAGCGCATGCCGAACGGCCGCGGTGGTTCCGCGGCCGTCGGGCACGCTGCGTCAGACCGGGGTCAGGACTGGTTGTCGTCCTGCTGGTCGTCGCCTTCCAGGCGGTCCCGGGCGAAGTCCTGGCCCTTGTCGATCTGGTCCTCGAACTTGCCGCCGGTCTTCTCGTTGGCGAAGTCACCGACTTTGTCGAGACCCTCGTTGACCTGGTCCGGGTGCTCGCTGGCCAGGTCCTCGGCCTTGTCCTTCATGTTGTCGAACATGCCCATCGTCTTTCCCCGTTCCTCGATGGTTGCCTTGCACTACCTAGCCGCCCGTACCCGTTCCCGGGAATTCCACACCCGGTGTCAGCCGGCAAACGGATTCCGGTCCGCCTGCAGCGCGGGGAGTACGCTCGCGGCGAACACGCCGTACAGGTGCCGCTGGAACATCGGCCCGAAGCTGACCCGCGCCACGTCGCGCGCCGCGTAGTCGGCGATCGAGTGCGCGCCCTGCCCGTAGGCGACGTTCACCGGACCCGCGATCTGTTGGGTGAGCGTGCCGATCAGGTCCAGGTCGCCGACCCCGATCGGGTACACGCAATCGGCGCCCGCAGCGAGGTACTTCGCCGCCCGGTCGAGCGCCGTACGCAATTGGTCCTCCGGCGTACCGGCCTGACGGAGGAACGCGTCGATCCGCGCGTTGATCACCAGCGCGTCACCGGCCGCGGCACGGACCGCAGCCAGGAAGTCCGCCTGCTCGGCCGGATCGACCAATGTCCCGGTGGCCGGATCGGAGTCCTCCAGGTTGAGGCCGACGGCGCCGGTCGCGAGGAAGCGCTCGACGAGTTCGGCCGGGGCGAGGCGGTAGCCGCGTTCGAAGTCGACCGTGACCGGGACGGACACCGAGTGCGCGATCCGGGCCGCGCCGCCGAGCACGTCGCCGACCGGCGCCTGCTCCCCGTCGGCGTACCCGAGGATCGCCGCCGTCGCGTTGCTGCTGGTCGCGACCGCCGCGAAGCCCGCCTCCTCGATCAGGTGCGCCGACGCGGCGTCCCAGGCGTTCGGTACGACGAGCGGTGTGCCGGGAACGTGCAGTTCCCGCAAGGTAGTTGCCGATGACATCAAGATCTCCTGTGGACGATGGGCAGCCCGAAGGCCGGGAACAACGCAGGCTGGTGGAAGCCCATCACGGCCGAGACCGCGTGGCCGGTGACGGTCAGCACCTTGACCGAGTGCGCGTGGAACTGGCCGTCGGCGCCGCGGATGTACATCGCGAACGCCGGCTGGCCGTTCGCGGTCGTCTCGACCAGGACCCGGCGTCCCGGGCCCGGCCGGAGCTTCGAGTCGAGCAACCGCAGTACGTCGGAACGACCGCTGAACCAGGTGGGGATCGGCGGCATCTCCCAGCGCGCGTCCTCGGTGAACAGCCCTTCCAGGACGACGAGATCCTTGTTCTCCATCGCGGCCTGGAACTGGTCGAGCAACGCCCGCCGCAGCGGTTCGTGCGGCTCGCTCACGTCCTCTTCCCGAGGATGCAGCCGGGCCAGCTCGGCCCGCGCCCGTTGCAGCGAACTGTTCACCGCGGCGGTCGTTGTGTCGAGCAACGACGCGACCTCGGCGGCAGGCCAGGTGAGAACCTCGCGCAGGATCAGTACGGCGCGTTGCCGCGGTGGCAGGTGCTGCATCGCGGCGACCATCGCCAGCCGGATACTTGCCTGGCCGCCGACGACGTCGGCCGGATCGGCCCCGAGCAACTGGTCCGGGAACGGCTCCAGCCACGGCACCTCGAGTGCCTGGGCGTGGAGGTCCTCCGGATCGTTGCCCGGGGCACCCAGCGCCGACGGCACCACCCGCCGGCTGCTGTGCTGGAGGAGGTTCAGGCACACGTTGGTGGCGATCCGGTACAGCCAGGTCCGGACCGTCGAACGGTGCTCGAAGTCCGCGTGACCACGCCAGGCGCGCAGGTACGTCTCCTGGACGGCGTCCTCGGCGTCGTGCAACGAGCCGAGCATCCGGTAGCAGTGTGCGACCAGCTCGCCCCGGTGCTGCGCGAACTCCTCCTCGAGGTCCATCAGACTTTCTCCATCACCTTCGCGCCCGCCGGCGTATTCGTACGCCGTGCCGCGATCACCAGACCCGAGATCGCCGCGAGTAACGACAGTACGCCGCAACCGGCGAGCGCCCGGGCGAAACCGTTGCCGGTGTAGCCGCCGGCCGCGGTGAACACCGAGCCGAGGACCGCGACCCCGGCTGCGCCACCGAGCTGACGGTTCATGCTGTAGATGCCGGACGCGATCCCGACGGCCTCGCGGGGCAGTGCTGCCATCGCGGCGCTCTGGGCCGCGGGCATCGCGAGTGAGATGCCGCAGCCGGTGATCACCAGCGGGACGATCAGCTTCCAGTAGTGGTCCGCGCCCTGACTGAGCCAGAACATGCCGCCGGTCTGCAGCGCCATACCGATCACGACCAGTGGGCGCTCGCCGACGCGGTCGACCAGCCGGCCCGCGATCGGTCCGACGACGAACAGCGTCGCGGTCCACGGCAGCAGTTGCAGACCGGCCTTGAACGGTGCCGAACCCTGCACGGCCTGCATGTACTGCGAGAGGAAGAAGACGGCGCTGAACAGCGCGGCGGTGAGGAAGAATCCGGCCGCGTTCGCGGCGGTGAACGACCGGTTCCGGAAGAACGCGAGCGGCACCATCGGGTGATCCGCCCGCTGTTCCCACAGGCCGAACGCGATCAGCGTCACGACCCCGATCGCGAACGCGCCGAGCACCTCGGTACTCGTCCAGCCGGCCGTTTCACCACGGACCGTGCCCCAGACGAGCCCCAGGACGGCGAGGCTGATCAGCACCGCACCGGTCGGGTCCAGCCGTCGGGCCGGCCCGGTGCTCTCCGAGATCTTGGTGCGGACCAGCGCGATCGCGACCACGCCGATCGGCACGTTGATCCAGAAGATCCACTGCCACGACAGTCCTTCGGTGACCGCGCCGCCGATCAGCGGTCCGCCGAGTACGGCGATCCCGGTCACGCCGCTGAACACGCCGATCGCGCGCCCGCGCCGCTCCGGCGGGAACGCCGCTCCGAGCAGGCCCATCGCCAACGGCATCACGAACGCCGCCCCGACACCCTGCACCGCGCGGGCAGCGATCAGGAACGGGAGCGACGTGGCCAGCGCGGCGGCGACCGACGCGGCGGTGAACAGTGCCAATCCGGCCGCATAGGTGCGCCGCCGGCCCAGGCGGTCGCCGATCGCGGCGGCCGTCATCAGAAGCATCGCAAAACTCAGTCCATAGGCGTTGACGGTCCACTCCAGTTCCTCGGCCGAGGCGCCGAGGTCACTGCGGATCGTGGTCAGTGCCGCGGCCACCACCAGGGTGTCCAGCGCCACCATGACCGATCCGAGGGAGGTCAGTCCGAGAACCCATCTCTGTTCAGGGGTTTGCTTCACACCAGTACAGACCGGCGCGGAGGCCCGAACTCATCGCTGCGATGAGTAGCAATTTCCCGTCGGTCAGGTCAGCGGGATCAGCGCGGCGGCCGGGAGCGTCGGCGTACGGGATCCGCCGGCCGGCTCGACGGTCAGGCCGAACGTCGTCATCCCGGTGGTGGATCCGTCGATGACCCGGGTGAGATCACCGGCCGCCAGCCCGACCGAGTGGGCTGTCTGTCGCGGGTCGATCATCCAGAGCTGCCAGGTCCGGTCGTGCGGGAGCTTCGGGAGGTCCCGCAGTACGACGACCGACTTGTTCGCCCGCGCGGACACGACGACGGTGGCCTGACCGCCGCCTTCGACCGCGCCGTGGACGGTCCGTGCATCGGGCTGGGCGAGGACCGCGGCGACCTGCCGGTTCGCCTGCTCCGCAGCGTTCCGGGCGCGGTACTGGTCGATCGCGATCCCGCCACTGGCGGCGACCACGGCCGCCGCGGCTGCGAGGGCGAACAACGACCGGCGGCCGAAACGACGGCGTACGACGGGAGGCGCCGGCTGGTCCTGGACGACCGGCGGGAGCTGGCGGACGTGCTCGATGGCGGCCATCACGTTCGCCTTCAGCGCGGGCGGTGGCGGGGTGGAGACCTGGGTGGCCAGCTTGACCGCGGCGCTGCGCAGTTCGGCGACCTCGGTGGTGCAGAACGCGCACTCGGCCAGGTGCGCCTCGAAGCGTGCCCGTTCGTCGTCCGGCAGTGCGTCGAGTACGTACGGGCCGGTCAGCGTGTGGACGTCGGGTTCCGTCATGCCCCTGGCCCCTTCGTGGTTCCGAGGCAGTCACGCAGCCGGATCAGGCCGTCGCGCATTCTCGCTTTGATGGTCGGAAGCTTGGCACCGAGCTGCTGGGCCACCTCGGGGTAGGTGTAGCCGGTGTAGTACGCGAGCTCGATGGACTCGCGTTGCAGCTCGGTCAGGGTGTCGAGGCAACGCCGTACCTGCTCGGCCTCGAGACGCGTGCTGACGGTGTCGGCCACCTGGTCGAACTCGACCTCGGCGGACCGGGCGCCGACCTGTTCGGTCCGGTCGGCGGCGGCCTGCTCGGAGCGGACCCGGTCCACCGCGCGGCGGTGCGCGATCGTCAGGATCCAGGAGTGCGCGGAGCCGCGGCCGGCGTCGTACCTGCTGGCCGTCCGCCAGACGTCGAGCATCACCTCTTGGGTCACCTCCTCGGACTGCGCCGGGTTGCGCAGGACCCGGCGGACCAGGCCGAACACCCACGGGGAGACGCGGTCGTAGAGGGCGCTGAACGCGGCGGTGTCCCCGGTCGCGGTCAGCGCCAGGAGCTCGCCGTCGGCGACCGCGCCGGACCGCGAGTGCGGTCCGGCGGGCCACGGAAGCGGGGTTGGTTCGGTCACGGTCAGCTTGCCGGGGGCATCAGCACGGAGTCGATGAGGTACACGGTAGCGTTCGCGGTCTGCACGCCGCCGCAGATGACGTTGGCCCCGTTGACCTTGAGGGCGTCGCCCGAGCCGGTGACGGTGACGTTCTGCTTCTCCACGGTCGGATGCTTGCCGACGACCGCCGTCGGGTCGAGCCGGCCGGCGACCACGTGGTAGGTGAGGATCTTGGTGAGCAGGGCGTCGTTGGTCTTCAGGGTGTTGACGGTCGCGGCGGGGATCTTCGCGAACGCGGTGTCGACGGGTGCGAAGACCGTGAACTCGCCGCCGTTGAGCGTCGAGACCAGGTCGACCTTCGGGTTGAGCTTGCCGGAGACCGCGGCGACCAGGGTCTTCAGCAGCGGGTTGCCCGCGGCGGCGGTGGCGACCGGGGCGGCGGCCATTCCGTCGATCGAGCCGGCGCCGCTCGGGTTGGCCTTCGCGTAGGCGGCACAGCCCGGCCCGACCATGCCGGTGGCGGCTGCACTCGCACTGGTGCTCATGCTCGGGGTCTGCGCCGGACTCTGGGCCGGAGTCTGTGCCGGACTGGAGGAGGACGAGCTGCTGCTCGCGTTGTTGTCGTCGCTCCCACCGCAGGCGGACGCGGTCAGTGCGAGGGTCAGTGCGCCGAGTGCGAGACCGGTGCGGGTGAGGTGCTTGGGCATGACGTCAGCTCTTTCCTGAGGAGGTTCCGGATTCGGTGTTACGTGGGTACTTCGGGGCAGACCGGGGACCGGATGGGTCACTCGACCATCACGACCGTGTTGTGCAGGCCGCTGGAGCCGTTCGGACGCGGTGGGGCCTGCGCGGCCGTCTGCAGATCGCCGTTGCCGTCGGTCGCGCGGACGGTGAGCTTGTGGGTGCCGGGCGTCGCGTTCCAGCGCAGAGTCCACTGGCGCCAGGTGTCGGTGCTGTCCACCGGCGCCAGCTGCGCCGGCTGCCAGGGGCCGTTGTCGACCTGGACCTCGACCTTGCTGATCCCGCGGTGCTGCGCCCAGGCGACACCGGCCGCGACCGCGGGGCCGGCCTTGACGGTCGCGAAGCCCTTGGGTACGTCGATCCGCGCGGACGTCTTGATCGGCGCCTCGACGGACCAGCCGCGATCCGTCCAGTACGCGCTGAACTCGCGGAACCGGGTCACCTCGAAGTCGACGACCCACTTGGTCGCGGAGACGTACCCGTACAGGCCGGGAACCACCATCCGTACCGGGAACCCGTGCTCGAACGGCAGCGGCTCGCCGTTCATCGCGACCGCGAAGATCGCGTCCCGGCCGTCGGTGAGCGCGCCGAGCGGGGTACCGATGGTGAGGCCGTCGACGCTCGTCGACTTCACCGCGTCGGCCCCTTGCCGGACGCCGGCCTCGTGCAGGATGTCGGCGATCGGTACGCCGATCCACCGCGCGTTCCCGACGTACGGGCCACCGACCTCGTTCGACACGCAGGTGAGGGTGAGGTCGCGCTCGATCAGCCGTCGTTCGATCAGGTCGGCGAAGGAGAGCCGGAGCTCTTTGTCGACAAGCCCGTGGACGCGCAGCTCCCAGTCCCGCGGATCGATCCGCGGCACCTGTAGCAGCGTGTCGACCCGGTAGAACCTGCTGTTCGGTGTCGTGAACGGGCTGATTCCGGGTACGTCGATGCTCGCCCGCAGAGGCCCTGCCGGGTCCGTCGGGCGCGGCACCCGCACCCGTGCCCGCAGCTCCTGCCCGGACCCACCTGCGATCCGGGTGGCTCCGGCCGCCCCGGCACCGACGACGACCAGGGCCGAGACCGTCAGCAGGAACCGTCGCCGATCAAACCCCTCCGGTTGTTCGGCGGTCCTGCTCCGCGGCGTACGAGTGACCAGGAGCATCGCGACCACCGCGACCACCAGCGTGACTGTTGCCGGAAGCAACCGGTCGACGATGTTCGCCGCGGCTGACCGGCTGCCGATCGCGAAGACCAGGCCGACCACGCCCAGGCCGCCCGCGATGCCGACTGCCGTACGGCGGTTGCCGCGAGCGCCGATCAGCCCGGCGATGGCGGAAACCAGGACGAGGGTGACGCAGATGCCGATCCGGAGCAGTGGGCGATCGGCGGTGCCCAGACTGCGGACCGCCCAGTCCTTCACCGGGCCGGGGGACCAGTCGATGACCTGGACGCCGACGGCATCGACCGGCCACGGTCCGCCCGTCAGGTCCGCGACGAGGTAGCCGACCGCGAGCGCCGTACCGGCCGCGATGACTCCACCGAGTGCTCCGAGCGCCTTGTGCATGGCAGTGGTTCGGCGCCGAACGAGTGCTGGATGGTTCGACGAAACTGAAAGTGAGTTGGGGGTGCACCTCGCACGGCGTACAGTCCACTGCCGTTCGGGTTGTTGTCGGAGAGGTGGACGAAGTGCGTCGAAGGCTGATCACCGGGGCAGTGGCGGTGGCCACGATCGGTACGTCCGTACTGCTGATGCCGGCGGCGAACGCGGCCCCGGCCGTGCACAGCGGGCCTGTGCAGGTGAGCGGCACGCGGGTGACGTTCGACGGGCTCACCGAGCTGGTGATCCAGCGAATTCTGGTCGGTGACGACGTCGCGGCCTCGAAGTACTTCAGCGGGAAGCCCGTCGAGGACCCGGTCCGCGAGCAGCAGATCATCGACTCGGTCCGCGCGTCCGCTGTCCAGCTCGGAATCGACCCGGACTCGACCGCCGCGTTCTTCCGCGCCCAGATCGAGGCCAGCAAGGTGGTTCAGCGCGGGCTGCTGTCCTACTGGGCCGCGCATCCTGACAAGGCGCCGGCCAGCGGCCCGGACCTGAACGTCATCCGCCAGAAGCTGGACTCGCTGACGACCCAGCTGCTCGCCGAGCTGGTCCGCGTCGACGACCTTCGGCAGTCCGGCCTGCGCTGCGACATCTCGCTGGTGGTCGCCGACGCGACCGGCGCGGCCCGTCACCACCTGGACCCGCTGCACCGCCACGCGCTGCGCGCCGCATCGGCGTCGACCTGCTGATCACCCCATCCGCGTGAGGGCAGCCTCCGTCAGCTCGTACTGCAGGGGCTGCCCATCGGCGTACCGCTCGATCTCGCTTGCGGTGATCGCACCCATCTCGTGGTAGCACTCGACCGTGGCCGCGGCCTGGTGCGGCATGAGCAGGACGTTCGCCAGGCCGCGGAACGGGCTGCCGGCCGGCAGTGGCTCCTCGTCGAAGACGTCCAGCGCGGCATCCAGCCGCCCGGATCGCAGTTCGTCGAGCAGCACGCTCATGTCCACGAGCCACGAGCGTGCGGTGTTCACCAGCGCGGCGCCGTCGGGCATCAGCGCCAGTTCGCGAGCGCCGATCAGGTGGTGGGTCTCGGGCAGCGTCGGCGCGTGCAGTGCGACCACCCGGCTGGTACGGAGCAGGTCGTCCAGACCACTCCGCCGTACGCCGAGCTGGGCCGCGCGATCCTCGGTGAGATAAGGGTCGTAGACGACCACCTCGGCCCCGAGCGCGACCAGCATCTGGATGTACTCGACACCGGTTCGTGAAGCACCGACGACCCCGATCCGCGATCCGTTGAGCCCGTGCTGTGGCGGTACGGCGTCCCGCCAGCCGCCGGCGTGCATCGCGTGGTCGAACCGCTGGACGCGGTGCAGCATGCTCAGCGTGAACGCGAGCGACACCTCGGCCACGGGCAGCGCCATCGCCTGCCCCGCCTGCGTGATCCGCACCCCGCGCCGGAACACCTCATCGGTGACGAAATGCTTCACCGACGAGGCGCTGTGGGCGATCAGCCGCAACCGATCCGCGTGGTCCAGAACGTCCGCGGTCAGCGGCGTCGCGCCCCAGGACGTGATCAGTACGCCGGTCCCGGGCAGCGCCGCCCGCAGTGCGTCGGCATCACCCGGATCGTCCAGTACGACGACTTCGCCGAGCGCCTCCAGCCGCGCCACGCTCGGCGGCGCGAACACCATGTCCCGGTACGACGGCGTCGCCGCCAGCACGATCCGCAACTTTTCGGCCATGACCGAATTCTAGGCCTCGTGCAGGATCCCGTGCACGAACGCGCGGACGCCTGCGGCGTACGTGTCCTCCGCGGCGATGACCGACCAGGTGTCGGCGACCGCGGCCACGTGTGGCAGTCGCGAGTCCTGGAGGCTGCGGCGGAAGCCCGGGTTGACCGGCTGTCCGTCGGGACGGCGCACGCCCGCCGAGCGTGAACGGACCAGCACCTCGCCAACGGTGTAGTACCAAACGTGCCGGAAGATCTGGACCGCCTGCTCGTGGCTGCAGCCGCTGTCGACTGCCGCGGCAAGGATCGCCTCGACGAACCATCGGGCGTCGTCGTCGAAACGGCCCATGAAGCCGTCGACGGTAAGCACCTCGGCCGCCCACGGCCAATCGGCCAGCATGTCGCGGGCCACGACGGCGACCGTGACGATCCGCTCGGCCGGGTCGTCGGGCAGGTCCGGCCTCGGGATCCGGCCGATGTACTCGTTGAGCATCAGCAGCAGCAGGTCCTCCTTGTCCCGGAGGTGGTGGTACAGCGTGGTCGATCCGATGCCGAGCTCGGCGGCCAGCCGGCGCACGGTCAACTTGTCCCAGCCGTCCCGGTCGATCAGCTGACGGGCCGCCGTCAGGATCTGCGCCCGGGACGTGACCGGTGGCCGCCCGGTCCGCCCGCCGTTGGCTCCGGACTTGGGTGAGGTGGGTCGAGGCACGGCTCCCATCATTCCTCCTGGACACCTCCCGGGTTTCGTGTGCTACTTTCGGAACATGTTCCTAAAGTCTACCCGGGCGCGGCCCGGACTCACCCTGGCGGCGGTGGCCGTCGTGCAGTTCATGGTTTCGCTGGACCTGTCGGTCGTGAACGTCGGTCTTCCGCAGATCGCCGAAGGACTCGGGTTCAGCGCGGTCAGCCTCGCGTGGGTCATCCATGCGTACGCCCTGACGTTCGGTGGTCTGCTGCTGCTCGGCGGCAAGGCGTCCGACCGCTACGGCAGGCGCCGGATGCTCCTGCTCGGGCTCGCGCTGTTCGGTCTCGCCTCGCTGGCCGGCGGCCTCGCGCAACAGCCGGGCCACCTGATCGCGGCGCGCGCAGTCCAAGGGATCGGCGCCGCGACGCTGGCCCCGGCCGCCCTCGCGCTGCTCACCGCGACCTTCCCGAGCGGCCGGGAACGCGTTCGGGCCTTCGGCATCTGGAGCGCTACGAACGCCGCGGGCGCTGCGTTCGGCGTGCTGATCGGTGGACTGCTCACGCAGTACGTCAGTTGGCGCGGAGTGATGTTCGTCAACGTGCCGATGGTCGTGGCCGCGATGCTGATGGTCGCGCGAATCCACGACGCCCGTCCGGCGCATCGGGGTAGCCGGCCCGACGTACTCGGTGGCCTGCTCGCGACCGCCGGGATGACGACGCTGGTGTTCGGTGTCGTCCGGACCGACCAGCATCCGTGGCGCTCGGCGACCACCTTGCTGACGCTGGCCGTCGCGGTGGTCCTGCTCATCGGGTTCGTGCTCGTCGAACGTACGACGCGGCGCGAGCCGCTGCTCCGACTCGGGCTGCTGGCGAACCGATCGGTCAGTGGTGCCAACGGCTTCAACCTGCTGGTCGGCGCCGCGATCGCCTCGTCGTTCTACTTCATGTCGCTCTACCTGCAAGAGGTTCTGAGGCAGGGGCCGGCGGTGAGCGGACTGATGTTCCTGCCGTTCGCGCTGGCGGTCGTCGGCGGCTCGTTCCTCGCCGTCAAGCTCGGCTACCGGTTCGCCGCCCGCGACCTACTGATCGGCGGCGCCTTGCTGGCGGCCGTGGGCTTCGGCTGGTTCGGCCTGATCAGTCCGGAGGGATCGTTCCTGGTCAACGTCCTCGGCCCGTCGATCCTCGCGGGTACCGGCTTCGGGCTCTGTCTCGCGCCCCTGGTCTCGACCGCCACCGGGGGAGTCGCGCCCGAGGAGACGGGCACGGCGTCCGGCCTCCTCAACAGCTCCCGGCAACTCGGCGCCTCCCTCGGCCTGGCAGCCCTCGGAACCGCAGCCCACGACCGTACCGGCGACCTCGGAACCGTTGGCGCACTCAACGATGGCTACGCCCTCGGTCTGCGGTTGTGCGCCCTGCTCCTGGTGGCCGGCGTGGTCGTCGTGCTCGCCGTCCTCCGTCGTACGCGGCCGCGGTAGCGCGTGAGATCGACCGCCTGCGTGGCCGTCCGCTCAGGCCGGGGCGGTGCGGGTGGCGCGGGCGACGAGGAGGTGCAGGCCGACGGTGATCGCCAGTACGACGGCGGAGACGCCGAGCAGGCCGTTCGGGGCGGCGCCCGCGGTCAGCGCGACGCCGCCGAGACCGCTGCCGAGGGCTGAGCCGAGCGAGATCGCGCTCCCGTTCAGCGCCATCACGATCGCTGCCGAATCCGGTGCCATCGACGCCAGCCGCGCCTGCTGCGGCACCGCCCCGCCACCGTTGCCGACACCGGCCGAGAAGAACCACACCAGGCCCCAGACCGCCGCCACCACAGCGGGCGCGAACATCAGCGCGATCATGCCGAGTACGGCGTTCAGCAACAGCCCGACCAGTACGACGGTCAGCACGCGCAGCGCGGTGAACTTGTCGACCAGCCGTCCGGTGATCGCATTCCCCGCCATGCTCGCCACGCCGTACCCGAACATGATCGCGATGATCGCCCACTTCACGTGGAAGTGCGGGCCGAGGATCAGCGTCGCGTACGTGAAGCACGCGTAGCTGCTGCACAGAATGCCGGTGGTGACCAGCAGACCGGCGACCAGCCGCGCCTGTCCGAGCGGGCGGAGGCGGTCGACGAGCGTGCCGCCGGGCAGATGCAGCCGGGGGAGTTTGAGCATGATCCCGGCGAGCGCGATCGTGCCGACCACCGCCACCAGGATCATCGGGAACCGCCAGCTCGACTGCCCGATCACCAGGCCGATCGGTACGCCGAGCGCGGTCGCCGTCATCCAGCCGCCGAGCACGAACGACAGCGCCTTGCCGTGGTGCTCGGCCGGCGTCAGCGCGATGGCGTATCCGGTCACCGCCGCGTTCAGCAGGCTGCCGCCGAGCGCCGCGACCACGCGTCCACCGACCGCGATCGGGTAGTTCGTCGCGATCGCCACCACGACGTTGCCGAGAACGAACACGCCCAGCGCCAGTGCGATCGTCGTACGGCGTTCCCAGCGCGACGTCAGCGTGCCGAGCACCGGTCCGGCGAGCGCGGCGGTGAACGCGAACACCGACATCAGCTGCCCGGCAGCGGCCGCGCTGACCTTCAGGTCGCCGGCGATCTGCGGCAGCAGGCCGGCCAGCACGTACCCGTCGATCCCCATCGAGAACGTCGCGACCGCCAGCCAGATGAACGGGCGGTACGAGAAGTCCGGGCGCGAGGTCGCGTCGGCGGGCCGGGTGTCCGTCATCTGCCCATCTCACCCCGAGCGACCCGCCCACGGCAAGCCAAAAATGAGCACTTCTGCCAGAAATGGCGATCTCAGGTGCAACTCCGATCACAGTCCGATCGCAGCCACCACCGATAGGCTGACGGGTATGGAGCGACCCGTGGCGCGGATTCTGACGGATTTGTACGGGCTTGCGGAGGATCCGGCGGCCGGGTCGGGTGCGCGGTGGAAGTTGGCGGAGCCGGGGCGGCAGCTTGATGCCAATCTCGTTCATCTGCCGGCCGGGCGGCGGATCGAGCAGCATGTCGAGCCGGAGCTCGATGTCGTGCTGGTGGTGGTCGCGGGGGACGGGACCTTCGGTACGGCGGACGGTCCGCAGCAGGTTGCTGCCGGCAACCTTGTCTGGCTGCCGCACGGCTCGGCCCGGGATCTGACCGCGGGCGCGGACGGGTTGTCCTACCTCACCGTGCACCGGCGGCGGCCGGGGCTTCAGATCAAGACGGCTCGTCCGCGCCGGGAGGCGAGCCACGAGGGAGGTGAGGCGCGCCGGTAGGCGAAGGTGCGCTCCGGCCGGCGAAGGTCAGGCTGGTGTCGCAGGTCCGGACATGCATCAATCAGTCGCAGAGCGTGTTCCTCGCCGGCGCGTCCGGGGGTCGCGCGTCCGGCCGGCGACTGGGGGGTGGGGATGCGGTGACCGCACTGGCCCGGGAGTATCGAGCCCGGTTGAGCGAGCTTCTCGGTGAGCCGGTGATGGTGGACGACCCGCTGATCACCACCGCGCAGGCCGCGGTTCTGCTCGGCGTCTCGCCGCAGCGCGTCGCCGGGCTGGTGCGCGCGGGCCATCTGCCGGCGCGGTCACGGTCGCATCGCCGGCTGCTGCTGTCCGATGTGGTGCAGTCGGGTCTCGACCAGTGGATGTCGGTCGCGGAGGCGGGTGCGGTGCTCGGCCTCGGGCAGACCGGCGTACGGCGGTTGATCTCGGCCGGGCTGTTGTCGGCGCATGGCAGGGAGCTGCCGCTGCGCCGCGCGGACGTGGACGTGCTGGCGCGGTTGCGGGAGGGATGGCTGACGCTGTCGGCCGCGGCTTATGCGTTGGGGGCGGACGTCGAAGAGGTGCAGCAGATGCTGCGGGCCCGGCATCTCACGCACACCTGCGATGTGGCGCGTCCGGTGTATCGCCACGAGCTCGCGTCCGTACTCGCCGCGCGCCGGTGAGTCAGGTGCGAGTGAGTCAGGTGCGGGTGAGTCAGGTGCGGCTGCGGAGGGTCTGGCCGGGGGATTGCAGGTAGGTGGTTCGGTAGTGGCGGGTGAACCAGCCGGTGGAGGTGAACCCCCAGCGGAGGGCGATGCTTGCGACGGTGTCGCCGGGGCCGGCGTTCTGGAGGTCGCGGTGCGCGCGTTCGAGTCGCACCCGGCGCAGGTACTCGCGGGGCGTGCAGTCGAGGTACCGGCGGAACGCGTACTGCAGGGCCCGCGCACTCGTCCCGGCCGCCGTCGCGATGTCCTCGACCGTGATCGGCTGGTCGGCGTGGCCGTCGACGTACGCGACCGCCCGGCGCAGGGTCGCCGTACCGACGGCACCTGGTGACGGTACGTGCGACAGCCGCATCGTGGCGTTCGGGAAGACCGCGAGCATCGACGCGGCGACGTACTCGAGCAACTGCCCGGCGATCAGCGGATGCTCCGCGACCGACGGTGCAGCGGCCAGCGTCTTGCGGGCGAAACCGGCGAGCACCTGCCAGTGCGAGTTCATCGCCCGTGACACCGGCCGGGTCGCGGCCGGCCACAGATCCGCCGGTACGACGCCGAAGTGCCGTGAGGCGGCGCGCGCGACGTCGGCCTGGCCGACGCGGATCACGACCAGTTCGAGCGGCTGGGCGTGGAACTGCATCACGTCCTTGACCGAGTACAGGAAGCTGTCGCCCGCGGTCAGCGTGTGCTCGCCGGTCCGGTCGCCGAGACCGAGCCGGCCCTTGGTCAGCCAGATCGCGTTCAGGTCCGACCAAGGGTCCGTCAGTGCGTCGAACCGCATCTCCATCCGGCACCGGTCGGCACCGACGCCCGCGGAGTCCGCCGTGTTGAGAGCCAGAGCCCCGTTCTCGCGATTCCGCCCGACCAGCCGGACCCGGTTCGGGTAGACCTGGTTCAGCAGCTGGACGGTCGCCTCGAGCCCGCTGCTGCGGACACTGTCGCGCCGTACGCCGGCCTGGGCTGGTGTCATGACGTAGTCATACACCGGCAAATACGGAACGTGACAGACTCGGAGAGGGTCAGCTCACCGGTTGCGCGCGGTTCAGGGTGGACGGGGTGAGAACGGGGTGGGCGCGCAGATACGCGATGAAGCCTTCGTGGTCGCGGTCGTTGCGGACCGGATCGGTGAAGCCGGTGAACACCGTCGTACCGTCGCCACCGATCAGCGTGTACGCCAGCGCGGCGACGCGGTAGTTCCGTGAGGGGTCGAGCGGCGCGCCGTCGATCGTGACCGCCACGATCCGCTGCCCGACCGGCTTGCTGGTGTCGTAGGTGTAGCTCACGTTCTGCGACACGGCGAACGGCGCGAACTTCACGGTCCCGTTGGCCTGCGGCACCCACTGCGCCTCGAACGCGGCCTGCAGTTGCGTGCCCGGCAGCGTCACCGTGAGAATCGGGTTGCCGTACCCGAACGCGTTCCACGCCTCGCCGAACAGCACCGTCCCGTCGGCGTCGGCGGCATTGGTGCCCTTGGCAAACAACAGGTCGCCGGTCAGCGCGTTCGACCCGGACACGGGCTTCGTCGAGATGAGCGCGAGGTCGGCGCCGTCGTGCTGGTTCGCGTCCCAGTACGCGAAGTCCGCGGCCAGGTTGCCCATCGTGCTCTCGCCCGACGAGTTCGCCGTACGGGTGAAGTCGCCGGTGACGTTGGCGAGCGGAGTGGCGTAACGCTTCTGCCCCTTGGCCGTCCAGTAGTCCGCGATGTACTGCAGTTCCTCGTCCACCGGTACGTCGCGGGTGTTCGCGTGGTTGGTCGACGTGGTGAGCTCGCGGATCACCTCGCCGGTGCGCGGGTCGAGCTTGAGGTTGATCTCGTTGATCAGCGACCCGTGGTTGCCGGCCTCGACGACCGGGCGCGGTACGCCGTTCGGATCCGGGACCATCATGTTGAACCGGCAGTGCCAGTGCCCTGTCACGATCGCGGCGATGTCCGGCGACGCCTTGGCGGCCAGCTGGAACACCGGGCCGGACGGGTTCGTGCCCGCGTTGTAGTCGTTGCCTGCGACGCCGCCGTCGTGGATGTTGATCACGATCGCGTTGACACCGCGCGCCTTCAGCTGGGCCGCGAGCTTGTTGGCCTGCTCGAGGTCGGACAGCGATCGCAGCTCGGGCTGGTACGACGTGGACCCCGTCGGAGTGTCCATCACGGTGAGGTGGATGAACGCGATCGGGAGCTTCCGGCCGTTGCCGGCGTCGACCCATTCGATGTTGTACGGCGGGAGGATCGTCCGGCCGGTGCCGGCGTGCACGATGTTCGCGGTGTAGAAGCGGAAGTCCGCGCCGCGGAACTTGTGCCCGGTCGAGTCGACGAAGTTGTCGTCACGGCCGTTCACCGGGTACGGCGCGCCGTGCTCCATGTGGTCGATCAGGAAGCTCACCGAGTGGTCGAGCTCGTGGTTGCCGACCGTGCTGAACTGCAGGCCCAGCGCGTTCAGCGCCTCGACGGTCGGCTCGTTGGCGTGCGCGTCGACCTCGAACGGCCAGCCGGAGAAGTTGTCGCCGGACGAGAAGAAGATCGAGTTCGTCCGGCCCTCGCGCAGCCGCTTGAGGTGCGTGGCCATGTACCCGACCCCGCCGACGGTGACCTGGACCCCGCCCGCGCCGGTGATCACGCTGCCCTGGCCGGGCGTCGTCGGCTGCAGGTAGCCGTGCAGGTCGGTGATGTTCAGCAGCTGTACGTCGACGTACCCGGAGGTGTCGTCGACGGCATCTGGCGTGGCGTATGCGATGTCACCGACCGCGGAGGCGGTGGCGATCGCGCCGGTGGCGGTGAGGAACGTCCGGCGGCGGATCCGACTGTTCACAACGTACCTGCTTCCTGGCGGGGGCTGCGCGTTCTTGCGCATTATTGCCTGTTCCCGACATTATTAAGCCCCGGATCGCACGCACGTCAACGGCCCGCTGAACAAACGCCGAACTCAGATGCTGCGGGCGGCGAGCTGTGGGAGGGGGCCGCGGGCGTGGCTGAGCAGGCGTTCGTCGAGGGCGTCGAGCGCGAGGCTCGCGGCGCCGAGCGCGACGCAGAGCGCGCCGAGCGAGGAGGCGCGGAGTTCGGGGACGCGGGGGGAGAGGCGCTCGAGTTCGGTGGCGAGCGGTTCCAGCAGGACGTCGGCGGCCTGGGAGAACGCGCCGCCGAGGACGAGCAGTCGCGGGTCC
>DASXXB010000388.1:0-7327 GCA_036503355.1 Kribbella sp.
TTCCCGGACCCCATCCCGGCGCGTGGAGCAGATCTGGACACCGAGGCGGACCTCGTCCCGGAACCGCACAACCGTTTCGACCCGCGGTCGATCGCCGTCCGGGTGCAGGGCAAGGTTGTCGGCTATCTGCCGAGGGACGACGCGCACCGGTACCACCCGGTGCTGTCAGAGCTGGTGGCACAAGGCCTGCAACCGCAGGTGCCCTGCCACCTGTGGGTCAGCGAATGGGAGCCGGCCGACTGGGGCGGCAAGGGCGGTCAGGGCACCGCGTTCCACGCCAGCGTCGCGGTCGCCCTCGGGCAGCCGCACATGCTGGTCCCGGTGAACCTGCCCCCGCCGGGCAGCTATCACCTGCTGCCGCCCGGCAGCGGCATCGTCGTGCCGGGCAGCGAGGTGCATCCCGACGTACTGGCACCGTTCTTCCGTGCGGAGGGCGAGTGCTGGGCGTACGCGACCATGCATGCGATCGAGGAGGAGGACAGCATCCAGGACCGGCACCGGATCGTGGTCGAGATCCGGCTCGACGACGAACCCGTCGGCCGGCTCAGTCCGCGGCTGAGCGCCGAGTTCCTGCCCGCGATCCATTACCTGTCCGACATGCGCGCCGAGACCGCTGCCCGGGTGGCGGTGCGCGGCGACCGTTGCGCATCGGAGGTGATCCTCTACGCGGCTCGGAGTCACGACCTGCCGGCCACCTGGCCGGACGGCTTGGCCCGCTCCCCGATCGCGTCCCCACAGTGGCACTACTGGGCAACAAAAGAGGCCAACTAGGCGGCTGCGCAGTACTGACCATGCCTCACCAGGCCGGCACTGCGGAGCTACTTCAACAAGTCGGAGAAGACGGCCGCGTTCGCCGCGCACCAGGAAGCGAAGGTGCGCGGGGCGCGGCCGGTCAGCCGGCGTACGTCGTCGGTTCGCAACCCGACGGTGTCCGCGCGCATCAGTTCCAGACCCTCGACGATCGCGGCGGCCAGCTCCGGTGGCGCTCCGTCGGGATAACGGAACCGTACGGCGTCCGCGGGTGTCTCGATCGGCCGTACGTCGAGGGTGCGCCCGAGCGCCGCGCCGAGAATCGCGACCTGTTCGGCGAGAGTGAACGCCTCGGGCCCGGTGACTGTGTACGCGTGCTTCTCGTGGCCGTCCTCGGTCAGCACCGTTGCCGCGACCGCTGCGATGTCGGCGGGGTCCACCGGCGCGGCCCGACCGGGACCGATCGGGTCGAGCACGTAGCCGCCGGCGCGGATCGTCGGGAGCCAGTCGAAGGTGTTCGTCATGAAGCCGGTCGGACGGAGGAAGGTTGCCGGGATCCCCGAGTCCTGGATGATTCGCTCGCGTTCGTGGTGCCAGCGGCCCATGGCGGGGACCGGATCGCCGAGGACGGCGTACGACGAGAGGTAGACGATCCTGTGCACGCCGGCCTCTCGAGCGGCGCCGACGACGTACCTGGTGTGTGCGAGGCCGGTGCCGGGGACGAGCAGGAACAGCGTGTCGATGCCGCGCAGGTCGAGCGGGCCGTCGAGGTCGCCGATCAGTTGCTCGGCGGGCAGGTCCGGGCGTGCGCTGCGGACGAGCGCGCGGAACTCGGCGCCGCGGCGGTTGAGGTCGTCGACGAGGGCGCGACCGACGTGTCCGGTGGCGCCGGTGACCAAGAGCATGACAGACTCCTTTACCGGTTAACGATTCCTCCAGAACGTTAACCGGTAAACGATCGGCCCGTCAAGGAGTGCACCTGTGCCCGAGTTCCTGGAGTTGCACAGCAAGACGTCCAAGCTGCTGCGTGCCGCCGCCGACACCGCGGTGCAGCGGCATGGGTTGCGGCTCGGGCAGGACCATCTGCTCGCGGCGCTGTGGGCGGAGGACGGGCGTGCACCAGGGGAGATCGCCGCCGCGGTGAACGTGACGACGCCTGCTGTCACCAAGCTCGCCACCCGTCTGGAGGACGCGGGACTGCTCGAACGCCGGCCCGATCCGCGCGACAACCGGCTCGTCCGGCTCTGGCTGACCCCGGCGGGCCGGGCGCTCCAGGCACCGATCGAGGCCGAGCGTCAGCAGCTCGAGGACCGCATCACCGCGAACCTCACGAAGACCGAGCGAGCCCAGCTGATGAAGGCCCTGACCAAGATTCATCAGGCTCTTCTGGACGGCGAGTGACGTACGTTGGACGGTATGGCGAATGCACCTGGTTGTCCGGTTTGTGGGGAGCCGGGCGTGCCGATTCTGTACGGGCTTCCGACGCCGGTTGCGCACCGGGCGGCCGCGGCCGGCAAGGTGCGCTTGTTCGGTTGCGTCGTACCGTCGGATCCGGACCAGTGGACCTGCGCCCAGAACCACACCTGGCAGGCCGATGACGACGACGTCCTGATCGCCGTCATCGACGCTGCCCTGAAGAACCCCTAGGCCGGCCGGATGTTCTGGTTGAGGTGGAACAGGTTCGTGGGATCGTAGGCGTTCTTGATCCGCACGAGCCGTTCGTAGGTCGCCGCCGGGTACGACGCCCGGACGATGTCCTCGTTGGTCTCACCAGTGAAGTTCACGTACGACGCCGCGCCCGGGCCGAGTGAACTGCCGGCCGAGCGCGCCCACTCGACCGCCGCGTCGTACCCGTCCGCGCCCTCGCTCCGGGCGACCACGTTCAGGATGTACTCGCGGTCGCGGGTCCCGAACGCGGTGGCGTCGGCCGGCACCCGGCCCATCGCGCCACCGAGATGATGGACGTGCAGCTCCGACAGGCCGTTCGGTACTGCGGAGTGCGCGGCGACCAGTGCATCGACCGTCTCCGGCCCGAGCTCGCCGAAGAACGCCGACCGGAAGTAGTTCCGCAGACCGCGCGGGAACAGCGGATCGAGCAGCGTCTGCATCGCGTTGTACGGCATCGGTCCGAACAGGTCGGCGACCACCGGCGCGAGTTCACGGAACGGCCGGGTCGCTTCGTCGCCGGCTTCCGGTTGCCCCGACCACATCCCCAGTACCGCGACGATCGGCTTGCCGTGGACCTCTTCCGGCAGGAACGGCAGCGGTGGTGCGGTCGTGAGGTTGACGGCCAGCGACAGTTCGTCCGGCGCCGCGGACGCCGCCGTACCGAAGCCACGCAGTACGTCGGCCGCACGGTCGCCCGGGTAGAAGACCAGGCCCGCGAAGACCGTCGGACCGACCTCGTGTGCCTGGAACTCGAACGAGGTGACGACACCGAAGTTGCCGCCGCCGCCTCGCAACGCCCACAGCAGCTCGGGGTTCTCGGTCGCGCTCGTGTGCAGGTACCGGCCGTCCGCGGTGACGACATCGGCGCCGACGAGGTTGTCACACGCCAGACCGGCCTTGCGGACGAGCCAGCCGATCCCGCCGCCGAGCGTGAAGCCCGCGACGCCGGTCGAGGACACCAGTCCCCCGGTGACGGCCAGCCCGAAGGCCTGGGCCTCGGCGTCGACGTCTCCCCAGACGCACCCGCCCTGCGCCACGATCCGGCGTCGATCGGGATCGATCCGTACCGCGTTCATCGGCGACAGATCGATCACCAGGCCGCCGTCGGTGGTCGAGAATCCGGGAATGCTGTGACCGCCGCCCCGCACCGCCAACGTCAACCCCTCGCTCCGGGCGAACTCCACGGCCCGGATGACGTCGGCAGGCCCCTTGCACCGGACGATGAGCGCCGGCGACTTGTCGTGCGCGGCGTTCCAGATCGACCGCGCATCGTCGTACGACGGGTCCGTCGGCCGGATCAGCTCGCCACGCAGTCCCTCGGCAAGTTCACCGAGGGTGGCCTCCCCGAGCGTGTCCTGCCGCGCTTGCGTCGTTGTCATTACCCCTCCTGATTTCGTTCCGGCCAGGTGGTTTCCCGGCCCCAGAACGACGTTAGGGAGGACGTCTTCGCAATGACTTAGCGTGACTTAGCATCAGGATCCTTCGGCAGCGCGGCGGCACGCGCCGTACCGATCCGGCAGCCCAGGCGCGTGAAGATCGCCGACGCCACCGGCCAGTGCCGATCCACTACCTCGGTGTCACCGTCGGCCACCGCGAGCTCGGCGGCGAGCAGGCGGGTCCAGGCCTCGAGCCGGAGATAGCCCTGGGGGTGAAAGGCATCGACCGCCTGTTCGGTGAGGATCCGTGCGGTACGACGTTCGCCGGCGAGCAACTCGACCACCGCCAGATTCAGCAGCGCACCGCCCGCCGCCGGCGCATCGTCGACCGCCTCGCCGCGATCGAGAGCGCCGCGGGTGAGCCGGCGTCCCGCATCGGGATCGCCGGCTGCCGCGGCGAGCAGCCCGAGATTGGCGAGCGTCAGGCTCTCACCACGGCGATCGCCCAGCTGCCGGCGGATCCGGAGCGCTTCCCGCAGATGCGTCTCGGCCGGATCGAACAGTCCCTGGTCGCGTTCGATGCAGCCGAGGTGATTGAGGGCGTGACCGAGTCCGGATGCGTCGTCGACCCCGGCGAAGGCGTCGACGGACCGCCGTACGGCGTCGTGGGCGGCGTCGAGATCTCTCGTCAACCGGTGCGCGTCGGCCAGGCCCGACAGCGCGTAGCCCGCGCCCTGTACGGCGCCGACCCGTCGACCGAGCAAGAACGTCTCCTCGAACACCGGAACCCACCAGCCGTCGACCGGTACGAGCGGCATGCAAGCCGTGACGGCGGGGAAGAACCGGGGCGTGGTCGGGTCGAGCTGGCCCAGCCGCCGCAGGCACTCAGCGAAGCGTTGCTGTGCGAGGCCGGCGTCCTCGCGGAACAGTGTGGCCATCGCTGCCAGTCCCTGTGCGGCCGCTGCCAGGGGCGCCGCTCCGAGAGAGTCCGCTTGGGCCCGTGCGTCCATGGCGGTCTGTTCGATCTCGTCAAGATCACCGCTCCCGAGCAGCAGCGTGCCCCGGAGTACCCGGGTAGTCGCGAGGTCGACCGGATCTCCGGACTGCTCGGCAACCGCGACCGCCTCGTCGCCGAGCCGGGGGAGCCGGTCGGCCAGGCCGCTCCGCGCGAGCAGGATCGCCAGCGCGAAGATGGCTCGCGCGCGTTCGGGCGATGGAGTGACCGCCACGGTGAGGACGCGTTCGAGCCAGCCCGCGCCTTCGGAGAAGTGACCGCGCGCCAGCCAGTACGGCGACAGGCTGAGCCCGAGTCGCAGGGCCCGCTCGTGATCATGGTGGAGCGCCCAGCCGAGCGCGCCGCGGAGATTGTCGTGGTCGGCGTCCAGCAGTTGGGGATGTTCGACGACGACGCCGGCCCGCTCGGGATCTTCGTCGGCCGCAAGGTCGTGGAAGTGCCTGCAGTGTGCAGCCTCCATCGGTGCGGCCTCTCGCGCGGCGGCCAGACGCTCGTGCGCGAACTGCCGGATGGTCTCCAGGAGCCGGTACCGCGAGCGTGGCCCGTCGTGGTCGACCAGCAGCAGCGACTTGTCGACCAGGCGACCGAGGAGGTCCAGCACCTGCGGACCGGGAATCCTGTCGTCGGCACACACCTCCTCGGCCGATCGGAGCGAAAAGCTGCCGGAGAAGACGGCCAGGCGACGCAGGAGGACCTGCTCGTCGTCCGACAACAAGGCGTGGCTCCACTCGAGCGTCGCCCGCAGCGTCGCGTGCCGAGTGACCTCGCCGGGGCGGCCCAGCAACGAGAGCGCCTCGCCGAGCCGGGCGGCGATCTCCGCGGCCTCGAGGTGGGACGCGCGGGCGGCGGCCAGCTCCAGGGCGAGCGGGATTCCATCGAGACAGCGACAGATCTCCACGACGGCGGCCGAGGTGCCGGTGTCGAGGACGAAGCCGGGGCGTACATCCTGGGCCCGGTCGACGAAGAGCCGCACCGAGGACCGCCGAACGAGCCGGTCCAGGGCGTCCGCAGGCTCGGGAAGTTCGAGGGACGGCACGCGGAAGGTCACCTCGCCCGGAGCGTGCAGGGGTTCGCGGCTGGTCGCGAGGAGGCTGACGTCCGGGCAGTTTCGTCGTACTGCGCTTGCGAGGCCGGCGCAGGCGGCGAGCAGGTGTTCGCAGTTGTCGAGTACGAGCAGGAGATTTCGCGGCGCCAGGCGGGTGATCAAGGTACGCATCGAGTCCGAGCCGGCTGCGGGGTCGAGGCCGAGCGCAGCCGCAACGGTGTCGGCGACGAGTTGCGGATCGGCCACCGGTACGAGGTCGGCGATCCAGACGCCGTCGGCGTACGAGTCGACCAGCCGGCGCGCTGCTTCCTCGGCCAACCGGGTCTTGCCGGCGCCACCGACCCCGGTGAGCGTGACCAGCCGGCCCTGTTGCAGCAGGCGATGGACCTCGGCGATCTCGCGCTCGCGTCCGACGAAGCTCGTCAACGCCGGGGCGAGATTGTGCCGTGGTTTTGCGCTGACGGCGACCGTGCCGGTCAGCAGGTCTTGGTACAGGCGTTGGATTTCGGGGTCGGGATCGGTGCCGTACGTCGTTCGCAGGTCGCTTCGCAGCCGTTCGTACTGCGCCAGCGCCTCGGACGAACGCCCCGTCGACGCATGCAGTCGCATCAGGCTGCGGACGCCGTGCTCGTGCAGCGGATCGATGTCGAGCGCGCGCGTCAGAGCATCGAACGCCTCGGCCTCATGCTCGGCAGCCGCGGCCGTGTCGGCGAGGTCGACGAGTAGATTGCCGAACGTCGCCCGGAGCTCCTCCCGCGGCCGGGCGGCCCAGTCCTCGAACCTGTCCTCCGGCAGGAGATCGCCCGCGTAGGCAGCAACCGCGGCGCGGAGGTCGTCCAGATCACCGCTGGACCGGCCGAGCGCCGCCAGTCGTTCGAACGTTCGTACGTCGACCTCGACGAGCCCGTCCGCGCGCAGTACGACGAAGTCGTCGCGCAACTCCAGCAATCCGTTGCTCGGCGCGAGCGCCCGTCGCGCTACGTGCAGGGCCTGGTGGAGGTTGTTGACCGCCGACGTCGAAGCCCGGCCGGGCCACAGCGCCTCGAGCAGTACGTCGCGATGCAGCCGCTGCTCCCGCGACAACGCGAGCAGCTTGACCAGCGTCCGAGCCTTCCGCAGACGCCACGCCTTCGGGTCGACGGCCCGCCCCCCGAGATCGACCCCGAACCCACCGAGCAGCCGGATCCGCACCTGTCACCCTCCCCCACCCTCGTAGCACCCACCATCAACGAGGATGACCCAATGAGCCAGCGCTGGAACCACAAGCCCGCATGATCACCGCACCGGACCCCCAGCTCCTGAGCCGTGCCGTCCGCGCTTTTATGAATGCCGAGGCCGGCGCCGACTATCTCGATAGCCCGGGGGCGTTGGTCTTCGTGGCTACCGAGGGTGATGAGGTCACCGGCTGGTGCTGGGGTGCCCAAATAGCCCGTCCCGACGGTACGTCGATGCTGTATCTCCATCAGCTGGAAG
>DASXXB010000389.1:0-30576 GCA_036503355.1 Kribbella sp.
CGTGTCGTTGGAGGAGGGAGGTTTCGGTGTGAGTGGGCAGAAACCGCAGGTCAGACCGACGCCGGGTGTGGGTCGCCGGAACACCCCAGGAACACCCAAAGAACGCTCTGGGAGCACCTCAGGAGCAACGTCCGGCACCAGCACAGAACCGCTATCAACGTGACGCTGGCAGCGGCCCGGCTAGTCCGGCTACTGCTCCCAGTCGGTGTCGGCCAGCGGGCCGCGCAGCGCCTCGCTCCACTCGTCCTGGTCCGCCAGGTCGTCATCGGCGACACCAGCAGCGGCGCCAGCAGCGCCGGTGGTGACGGTCTGGGAGCCCGGGCCGCTCATCGGCCCGGCGTAGTACGCCGGGCCATTCACCTTGTCGAGCAGCTCGTCGAGCCGCCAGAACACGCCCATCAACTGCACCCGCAGATCGAAGGCCTGCTGCGGGAACTGCCCGTCCATGTTCGCGTGCTTCGCGAGCTGGTTGATGTTGTCCCCGATCCCGCTCAGGGTCCGCTGAAACCGGAACAACTCGGCCAGGGCATCGAGGCGCTGGGTCGCGGTCGTCGACGACCCCCGCGGCGCCAGCGCGGCCTCGAGCAGGAACCGCGGCACCGTCACACCCTGAGCATCCGCACGCTCCGTCAGCGTCGCCAGCTCGTCCGGCGTAACCCGGACGTTGACCCGCGCGGTCCGATCCGGATCGTTCTTCTGCCGCCGGCGCTTCGCGGCCCGACGACGACCAGCACCCGCAGCGCCTGCCGTACCCGCCGCACCGCCGGCCTCGCTGCTGGCGATCGAGCCGTCGTCGACGTCGGCCACTCCCCCGGCCCCTTTCCCTCGTGCTCTGCGCGGCCACACCTTCGTTCAAGGCCTCGCGCAGCACCCCACCACACCCGCCGAACCAACCGGCGGCCACCCCAACCAGCAGCCGCCGGGAAGCCATTTAGGGCACCAAAATGTATAGCTTGCTCGGACTCAGAAGTGATCCAGCAGGCTCCCGGGCGGCCGGCAAGTGATTCCGCGGGCATCACCCAGCACCGCGTTTCGAGGGCGGTCGTTCGGCGTTCTTCCGAACGGCCGGCGTACCGCACCCAGCCCGGCCCCGCAGCCAACCGTCACGCGACCGCTCCCCCGCGAACCGCGGGTGCTGGTCAGTCGGCGGGCAGGGCCGGTACGTCGTCCGGGGTGAGGTCGGGCCGGATCCGGACAAACCGGAGCGCGTGGCGGATCTGCCCGGCCTGGGTCGCGGTGTCGGCCGCGACCTCGACAACCACAAGCGGCTCCACCTTGGTCAGCGGCTTCTTCGCATCCCGGCCACCCCACCGGTACGACGTGATCTCCTCCGGCCACGGATGCCCCGGCCCGGCCGGGTCCAGTACGGCGGCGAGCTCGCGCGACTGCTGGCCGGTCAGCACCGTCGTACGCCCCACCACCACCAGCTCGGGGTCACCGCCCGCCGAGCCGCCAGCCGGGCCGCCGCCGCGGTACTGGCCGGCGATCACGACCTCCGGGTGCCCGATCGGACCGAGGACACCGCCGACGATCACCTCGCGGGTGTCGCGGTGCTTGACCTTCAACCACTCCCGCCGCCCACCGACGTACCGGCTGGCCGCACCCTTGCAGACCAGACCCTCGATGCCCATCGCGGCCGGCAACACCTCGAACCACTCCCGTGCCTCGTCGACGTCGGCGGTCGCCGGCGACAGCTGCAGCGGCGGCACCCACGGCTTCGCCAGCGCCTCGAGCCGGGTACGGCGCACCGTCCAACGCTGCGTGCGCAGGTCAACCCCGCCGATCGTCAGCAGATCGAACGCGACATAAGACGCCGGCGTTGCCGCGACCAGACCCCGGGCCTTGGCCGGGGAGGTCACCAGGCGCCGCTGGAGCGCGTCGAACGACAGCCGGCCATCGACCAGGATCACCAGCTCACCATCCAGCACCACCCCGTCCGGGAGCTGCCGTACGGCGGCCTTCACCACGTCGGGGAACCGGTCGGTCAGCTCCTTGCGCTGCCGCGACCAAATCCGCGCCTCGTCCCCACGCCGCACAATGCACGCCCGGAACCCGTCAAATTTCGGCTCGAACCTCACCCCGCCCGGCAGCGCGCCCGGGCCGGGGATCTCCTCCACCGCCTTCGCGAGCGCGACGTCGACCGGCCCGGCCAGATCCGGCGGGATCCGCACCCGAGACACCGCCGGCGCCACGGCGTCAGTCCGCCGTACCCGGGGCATCGCGGTGCTTCATCGGTCTCGCCAGCCGCGGATCGTCAGGTTCGCCGAACGGCGGCCACACCACCACGACCACCTGGCCGGCCACGTCGCCGGGGTCGCGCAACGGGCACAAGCGGTGATGCGCCGGAACGTTCGCCCCGTCACACTTCCCGCACCGAAATACCCGGCCGGCCACACCCCCAGCATGCGCCCCTGTGGATAACCGCCGACTGGATCGTCGCCAATCCGGCAAGCTGGACGACGTGGGCCGGGAGCGAGATCACCCGGCACCGGCACCCGTCGAGCGACCCCCAGATCACCGGATCCGGGGTGCCCGGCACGCCGCGCAGGTCACTCCCGGCCCACCCAATCCGGGGCCTTTCCACTGTTAGTGCAAGAGGTGTGTGAGACCTGGCTTGATCGGCCGGCGCGGACGGCGGCCGCGTTTGTGGCATGCGGTCGGGCACGGGTCGGGCATGGAGCGACCCCCGGCGTAATCGAGGCACGCCGAGGGTCGCGGGGGTGCGTCAGGTTAGCCGCGGGTGATCACGACTTCCGCGGCTTGGGCAACGGAATACCCGAACGCTCCGGGCGCGGTCGGGTCGAACGCTCCCTCCAGCGACCTGACCGCCTCAACCAGGGCGAGGGTCGCGTGCACCTGCGCGGCGGCCAGCATGCCCGCCCTGTCCTCGTCGTCCCGGCCGTACCGGGCCAGGAGATCCCGGGCTTCCTTCTCGTGATCGGTCGCGTCGAACGCCATCGTCAGTCCTCCAGTGGTTTGTCGGCTGGCCTCTCGTCACCGCACTTGCGGCACAACAAATAGAACCCGCTTCGGGCCCATTCCGGGTCGATCAGAGTGTTCATGCGCAGGTCCGGGTGATGGTCCGGGCGGCAGCTTGGTCGTCGCGGGTGATCGCCAGCTGGTAGCTGTTGGCGACCTTCAGGTAGCGCAGGACCCAGGTGCACCGGTAGCCGACCGCGACCGGCATCCACTCCCCCGGCCCTTTGTCGCCTTTCGAGGCGTTCGTCGCCCCGTCGACGGCGAGCAGGTTGGATGCCTGGTCGTTGGCGAAGTCCGTACGGCGCTGTTGCGGCCACCGTGACGCACCCAGGTCCCAGGCGCGGGACAGCGCGAAGATGTGGTCGATCTGGACCTTGGAAGCCTGCGACTTGCGGAACGCGATCTGCCTGCCGGTGTACGGGTCGGCCAGGGTCCCGGACTCGACGACGCAGCGCGATCCGGAGCGCAGCCGTACGTCGGTCAACTGCCGGGCGAGGATGTCGTCGCGGGTCCCGCAGCCGTTGTGACCGCCCAGGCCGTCGTGCTGGTCGGTCCAGCGCTTCCCGAACTTGTCCCGGGCGTAGCCGGGCACCTCGGTCCGGTTGGCCACGACCCGGGCCCGGGCGAGCTCGGCTTGGATCGCCTTCGCCGTACCGATGGCCGGTGTGGTGGCCGGTGTGGTGGGTTGCGGCGCGGTCGGGCTCGAGGTGTGGGTACCGGGTCCGGCGCCGGCCGGCGGCAGCGTGCATCCCGTGACCAGGGCCGACGCGGCGAGGCAGGCGGCGAATCTCGTAGCGGCGGTCATCGGGGCGCTCCGTTCGGGTGGTGGGCGGATCCGGCGTACTCGTCGAGCCAGTCGGCGAGCTGTTCGTGCTCCCAGCGGCCGTCACGGGTCGCGCTGGCGTTCGCCAGTTGGCGCTGGACGGCGGCGGCTTCGTGGATCGCTTCGGCTTTGACGTCGTGCTCGTCGCGGAAAAGCCCGGCGGCGAGCAGGGCGTCGGTGATCTCGTCGGCGTCCTCGGCTGGGAAGGTCGGCAAGGCCGCGGACAGCTCCAGGCGCCGGATCAGCACGGCCACGATCCGCTGCCGATCGGCAACGGCCGGCCTTGGCGCCTCGAGGCGGCTGGTGTCGCTCGTCGCAGTAGCGTTGGGGGCCACGGTCACGCCTCGCTTTCCGGAAGGTGATCGCGCAGCTCCGTCAGCTGGTCGATGAGCTGGTTGAGGTCGTTGCGGCTGAGGTGCGCGACGGTGAACTGCGGGTGGTTGGTGACCCGCAGCGTGGGGCGGCCGGGCCAGTGCTCGAACAGGACGTACGTGAAGTCGTCGTAGCCGTCACCGTCTCTGTCATCGGCGAGATTCAGCGTGAAGCGCCTGTCGCGGTGGTACGGGCCGTGGCTGATCGCGGTCACGGTCTGGCCCGGCCACTCGACGACGGTGAAGGGCTCGACACCGGCGTTGAAGGTCCGCTCCGTGCCGTCGTCGTGCCGGATCCGGAACAGGCCGGTCAGGTCGGGGCCGGCCATGATCCTCGCCCAGCCGTCGACGGTCTCGATCACGGTGCGGGGTTCGAGGTCGGCTGGGGTCGGGGTGTTGGTGCGCTGGGTCATTCGGTCCACCCCCAGCCCGGCCCGTACGTCGCGGTGGCGGCTCGGGTCTCTTCGGCCCACCGGGCGGCGTCAGTAACGCCCCAGATCACCAGGCACCACCCGTTGTGGAGGGTCCAGTACTCGCGCATGCCAGGCAGCGACAACCTCGGGTCGAACGCCAGCCCGAGCCGGGCCGCCCATGCCTCGAGCAGCGCGGCGGCCTCGGCGTCGTCGGTGCCGGGCTGGACCTGGCCGCGGACCTCACCGGCGGCCACGGACCAGTCCAGTCCCGGCAGGTCGGGCGCAAGCCGGTTGAGATCGCCCGCGGCCTGGTCCAGCAGCTCGGACAGCGTCGCCGCGGCCGCGGAAGTGCGGGCCTGCGAGGAAGTCCAGGTGTGAGTTGGGGTGGTCATCGCAGGTCCTTTCCGGTGATCGGGGCGGCGGGCAGGTCCTCGAGTGGCAGAGGCGGCTGGACGGCGAACGGGCCGACGTGTACCGCCCACCCGGCCGGGGCGGCGGCCGGTCGGCGGGTCACGAAGGTCTCGACTTTCGCGAGGGCGTTGTGGGTGTCGGGGTCGAACAACGCAGTGCCTGGGATCTGGTCGACCAGGTGCAGGAGCAGCCCGAACGCGCGGCCCAGCTCGTCGTGCGTGATGATCGTCGGCCGCCCGGTCGGGGCCGGGAGGGGTTCGGCCGGCGGGTATTCCTGGTCGTAGCAGTCGCTGCACAGCAGGCGGCCGTCGACGTGTCGTAGTTCTTGCAGATCGCTGAGGGCGTGGCGGCGGTTGTCCGCGGGGATGTGGACGGCCCAGCCGTCCTCGTTGCACTCCTCAGCAATGCAGCCGTCGCCGTCGCAGGTCGCGGTCCAGCACGGCACCCGCAGCTGCTTGACGGTGTAGGTGCGTTCGTGGTCGGCGGCCAGCTCGCGGGCAGTCTCCTCGGCTTCCTCGAAGGTCCGGGAGTGCAGCGCCCCCTCACCGTCATCACCGCACCGGATCACCCAGCACGGGGTCTCGCTGACCTGACTGATCATCGGCTCGTCTCCTTCCGTGACGTACGAACGGTGCGGGCCGGGCGGGCAGGCCGCGGTGTGCCGTCGGCGTATTGGTGCGGGTGCGGGCAGCACGCTCCCCCGCAGTGCCGGTTCCTGGCCGGCGAGCACCACGGCTCACACCGGTTCGGGCTCGGACGATCCGAGCGGCGCGTCATCGCTGACCCCGCTTCTTCAACTTGCGGCGTTCCCGTTCCGACAGGCCGCCCCAGATCCCGAAGCGCTCGTCGTTGGCCAGCGCGTACTCGAGGCATTCGCCCCGGACGTCGCAGCCGAGGCACACCTTCTTGGCTTCGCGGGTGGAACCGCCTTTCTCCGGGAAGAAGGCCTCCGGGTCGGTCTGGGCGCACAGCGCCCGTTCCTGCCAGTTCGGCTCCTCCTCGATCGCCTCCCCGTCGACGATCTCCAGCAGGGCCTGCGCACTGCCGGTCATCGGGCGAGCTCCATCCAGTCCAGCTCGGCGTGCATCGGCGGCGCGCCGGGGATCACGCCGAGCGGGTGCGCGGAGCTCGTCGGCGGGATCGGCCGCATGAGGCCGACCCGGGCACCGCAGAACACGATCGCGTGGATGTCGCCGGCGCCCTCAATCGGCATCACGCCGCATCCGGCGGCGTTCAGGCCAGCCAGCGTGAACAGGTCGAACCGGTCGGTCACCTGGCGGCGCGCGAGCGGAGCGGCCAGCGCGGCGAGAACCTGGTCGACGTCGCGCGGCGCGGCGTGCAGCTGGTCGAACTCCGCCACGTCGAGGCCGTCGAGCCGATCGGCGCGCAGCGTGACGCACCGGTCGGTCAGGTAGCGGACGCCGGCGACGTCGACAGTCCACAGCCAACCGCGGTGGCCCGGGCGGCGGTGGCAGAAGACCTTGCGGGCATCGATACGGCGATCTTGCGGGGCCAGGTCGGGGAGTTGGATTACTGCCCCGTAGGTCTCGTGGGTCATGATGGGTACGGCTCCTTGCCTTGTTCGGGTTGGGGTGTCGTTGGCGGTCGGGCCCGGGTCTGAAGTCGGGGTCCGGCCGCCGTCTGTTGTTACGGGTGGTTCTTGCGGGTGCGGGTGATGGCGAGGAGTGCGGTCGCGGCGACGAGCATCAGCCCGTCGACGGCGAGCGGTCCGAGGTACGCGTTGACGGCGTCCTCGCCCCACGACGTGAGAAGGCCGGCCATGTGCCGGTAGGACAGGACGAACGCGACGACGGCGACCAGGCCGACGCCGACGAACCGGCCGGTCCCCCACAGCCAGCCTTTCGGCCAGGTGACGCGGGTCAGCAGTTCGATCGACAGCAGCAGCGCCAGCGGCCAGAACGCGGCGCCGATCAGCTCGGCGGCGTGTGCGCCTCCTTCGGCGGCGTGCAGCATGTTCGCCGCGACCGATGCGCCGATGCCGGTGACGAACGCGAGCCAGGCGACGAACCGGCCTGGGACCTTGCGGTGTTCCGGCTCGTGTTCCGGGGTTTCCGGTGTTGCTTCCGGGTCGGTGTCGGCGGAAGGCGTGACCGTTCCGGCCGGAATGACCGGTTCGGCGTCGCGTTCCGCCGGAACGACCGGGCCGGCGGCCGGGTCCGACTGCGGAACGGTGAGCGTTCCGGTCTCGACGGCCGGGGTTTCCGGGGTCAGGTCGGCGGCGGGGTCATGGACGGTCCAGGACGGCGCGGTTGTGTGCGGCTCTATGGCGGTCGGGTCCGGGGGCTGGCCAGTCGTAGGCAGATCGGCTGTCGTCGTGTCCTGGGCACTGTTGAGCGCGAACGGAGGGAGGTTTTCGGGCATGGCCTCGGTCCAGGTGGCTGTTTCGGCGGCCGGCGGGGTCGTCGGAGCCTGAACCGGACCGCTTTCCACCGGGATTTCCGGATGTACGTCGACGACCGCTGGCAGGTCGTCAGTGCGGTCTGCCGGAACGGGCTCGGAGTCGGCCGGAAGGTTGATGGTTTCCGTGGCCGGTCCCAGATCGGTCAGCGGAACGGCAGTCCGTTCCGCCTCGGCAGCGCCGCGTTCCGCGGCAGCTCTGCGTTCCGCGTCAACCTCCGAGCGAATGTTCCGGGCCCACCGGTCGGTGCGGTGGAACAGCTCGGCGAGCTCCTTCGCGGACGGGTCGTTTCCGCGGTCCAGTTCCGCCGCGTAGTACGCCAGTGCGGCGGACCGGTCCGCGGTGCTCAGGTCCAGTTCTGCGGTCTGGGTCATGATGGGGGTGTCTCCGATCGGGTGGTCTCAACCTGCGGTGGCATCCGGGCCCGGTGCGTCGTCTCCAGCGAGCACCGGGCCCGCTCACGTCCGGGCCAGGTCCGCCGCGAGATCGGCGGCGACAGCGGCCGACAGTTCCGGGTCGTGGAGCAGGCGGGCGGTCAGCGCCCGCAGCGTTCCGGCCGACGATGCGCCGGGGATGCCCGTGCTGACCCACCACAGATGCAGGTCGCGGTGCATCTCGGGATCCAGGTCGACGGTCAACCGGCGGGGTCGCGTCCGGTTCGGATTGGCTGTAGTCATGCCCTCACCATACGCCGTGGACTGCAATACGGCCATACGTCGTGTATAGCCTTCTGTATAGCAGCTGAATCTGCAGTTTGTCTTAGTGTTAAGGATGCACTCTGACCTGCAGGTTTAGGTGCCGTATGCACTGCCGGAAATACGGCACGTGGCCCGGCACGCTGGCTGGCCAAGAGGTGCCTCGGCATGAGTCACTGGCCTTGAGACCACCCGAACGCACCGTCTGGAGAGCCGCACATGACCCCCTCAGCCGGGCAGCTACACGCCGCCTGCCATCGTGTCGTCGTTGTCGTCAACGGCAAAGGCGGCGTGCTCAAGACCACGACGGCGGCGAATGTCGCCGGGCAGGCGGCCGACGCTGGGCACAAGGTCCTCCTGCTCGACCTGGACCCTCAGGCCAACCTGAGCGAAGACCTGGGGATCACTCAGGCTGGGACTGGCGGCGACGCCGGCGCCGCGCTGTTCGACGCCGTCGCACGCGGCCGGGAGCTGGTTCCGTCTCACCCGCAGATCCGGCCCGGGCTCGACTTGGTCGGTGCCGATCCGAGCAACACGAAGGCGCTCGTCGCCTGGCTCACCGCGCACCTGACGCAGCCCGGCGGGGAGCTCGCCCTCGCACGGGCACTCGCGCAGGTCGCGCCGCGGTACGACCTGGTCATCATCGACCTTCCGCCTGTGCTCGAGGAAGTACGCCGGGTCGCGCTCGCCGCCGCGCGGTACCTGCTGATCCCGACTCAGGCTGACATTTCCAGCCTCAAGGGGATGCGCCTGATCGCGGAACAGTTCATGCAGGCGCGGAACGTCAATCCCGAGCTGCAGCTGCTCGGCGTACTGCTCGTGCTCGTTCCGGAGTCCGGTACGCGGATCCGCGAGGACGTGCGGAACGCCATCGCAGCCGATTTCGGTACGGCGGAACCGATGTTCAAGACCGTGATCCGGCATGCCCTGTCCCCGGCGGAAAGTGCCCGGAAGCGGGGCCTGCTCGCGCACGAGCTGGAGTCGTTCGTGCCGACGCGCGCCGAGACGTTCGAGCGGCTGAGGCAGCGGGCGGCCGGGGCGAAGGTGGAACGCGCTGTGTCGTCGACAGCGGTCAAGGTCGCGGCCGACTGGGCGGGCCTGACCGAGGAAGCGCTGACCCGGATCGCGGAACGCGAGGCAGCGGAACAGGCGGAAGGAGCGGAACGATGAGCGGCGAGCAGCAGAACACCATGCCGGAAGGCGGCCTTCCGCCCGCAGATCTCGGAGCGGCGTTCGACGTGGCCGGCACCCGGCGCGGGCGGCTGGCGGCGGTTCTGCCGCCGAGCGGAACGACGGCTGCGGAACGGCCGGAACGGAAGCCGGAACCGGAGGCACGGCGTACCGACCCCGCGCCGGAACGGCAGGCGGAACAGCGGCCGGAACCGGCCGATGCGGAAATGGCCGGCGGCGTCGACCAGGACGCTGCCCAGCTCGTCGACGTCGACGAGAACGACCAAGTCGATAACGACGCCAGCCCGGCGCCTGGGCGTGCCGCGACCAAGCCCGTCATCTTGTACATGCCGACGCAGCTGCGGGCCCGGCTCCGGCGCGCGGCCGTGGGCTCGACCCAGCTCGACGTGATCCTCGATGCTGTCGAACGCACCGAGTCGGACGGGATCCTCGGGCGGCTCGTCCGCGAGCACCAGCAGCCGGACGTGTCCGGGTTGTTCGAGCGGACCACGGCGCGTGGGTCGGAGTCACAGGTGCAGGTCAATGTGCGCGCCCGGCGCCAGCACATCACGGTCCTGGACAAGCTCGCCGCCCGGTACAGCACGAACCGGTCCGAGCTGGTCCGGGTCGCACTCGACGAGGTGCTGCCGGGTGGGTCGCGCCGGCGCCGGTGAGCTGCCGAGATGGCTGCTGAGACGGCCTCGCTGCTGAGATGGGCTGCTGAGATGGAAAACATGGCTCTGACCTGCGGAAACACCGGGCTGCTGAGTTGCTGAGATGCAGACCCGAACCCCGGCCTAACGCGCGCAGGCGCGCGTACGCATGCGCGGGCGCGCGCGTGCGCGCGCGAAGGCCGGAAGTCAAGCCAGCGCGGCGCGGCGGTCGGCGACACCCTGGTGGCGGCGTGCTTTCGGGCACCAGATCGGGTGGAATGGACCTCTGACACCCGACGACGGGAGATACCGATCATGGCCAGTGTTGAGCTGCGCGAGCTCAAGCAGCACGGCAAGACGCGGCGCTTGGAGACGGCAGAGGTTGAGGTCGACCCGACCGACGCGGACGCCTGCGTCGATCTGCTCCGCCGCATGGCCAAGAAGCACGGCAAGTCCGCCGGCGACGTCGAGATCCACGTCCGGAACGGCCGGAAGGCACCCCACACATACCGCGTCTGATCCCCTGTACCACCGGCCCGGCCGCGCGGCTCCCTCGAACCCCGGAAGCGTTCCGTTCCGGGGTTCGCCCATGTCCGGGCACCGGAACTCCGCCGCGTCTCATGCGCCGTGCTTCCGGAGGACGATCGCCTGCTTCACCGCGCGGAAAGCTTCCCGGGCCCGGCTACGAGCGAGCGGAACGTGTGCGGCGTTCCGCGCGGCCGCGGCCGCGTGTCGAGCATCCTGCTCGGCGTTCCGCTGGACGGTGGCGGCTAGACGCCGCTGCCGGTGGGAAGCAACGGGGGAGCCGTCGGCGTCACGCCAGTGGTTGAGCCGGTACCGCAACCACCGGGCGGGATCGAGTACAGCGGACGTGGCGGTGTGCCGGGTGCCGTCGGGCCGGTGGTCGATGGCGTACTGGACGTCGTCGACGGTCCAGCCGTGCTCCCAGAAGTCGCGCGCGATGTGGGCCAGGTGGCGCGCCGAGATCGCTCGCAGGGGCGAGCGGACCAGGACGTCGTGCTGCTGGCCGCCGATCGTGGTTGTGTGCCAGCTGGTACCTCCCGCCCGGCGAATCTGCTCGGCAGCTTGCTGCCGCTCCTGCTTGGTCTGGGGAGACCAAGGTGAGCTGTCCGCGCGCGCGCGTAGGGGTTTTTCTAAGGAAGGTTGGTTAGGAAACGTAGGGGTGCAAGTTGTACCTGTGGATAACTGCTGAGCGTCGTTCTGAGCGTCCACAGCCAGGCCGGGGGAGTGAAGGTCCGGCAGCGGCTCCTGAGGCCGCAGAGGGCCGACTACGGGCGCGCACAGCAGGTAGACGGGTTGCCGGTTCTGCTCCCCGTACAGGGTGTTCTGCCACTGCTTGCGCCACCGTGGGGTCGTGCCGCGCTCGACGTGTCCCAGGAAGCCGTTGTCCCGCAGCCACCGCAGCCAGTTGGCCAGCGCTCGGCGTGACACCCCTGCGGCAGCCGCCGCGGTGTCCCAGCACACGCGGGCGGTGTGGTCGATCCACCCGGCCCGCAGCATGACCTGCCACGCGACCTCGTACAGGTTGCGGCGAGCATCGGCCCGCAGGCCGGACGACTCGATCGCCTTCACGACGCGCTTGATCCAGTGCCCCTGCGACGTGACGAACTCGCTGAGCGCACCGTCGACCCGCGGCAAGTACCGCACCAGCTCGAGACGGGCCAGGGCCCGATCGCGCTGTTCCGGGTCCTGGATGCGGGACAGCCGGCGCCGCATGGCGCGCTTGCCGGCCCGGGCCTGCACCTTCCGGGAGGAGGGCTCCAAGCGCCGTAGTGGCTTGGAGGCCGGGACGGCGGCAAAGCCCGCGAGCAGCTGCTCACGGGCGACGTCGACCAGGTCCAGCGGAAGAGCCTCAGCGACCGCGGTCACGCGACCACCTGGACGTCCGGTGCAGGAACCAGACCAGGCTCGGCATCCTCGTGCAGTGCGTCCTCGAGGACCTTCCGGCGCTCCGACAACGCCACCGGTTCGTCGAGAGCGGCGAGAAGGGCATCCCGGCGGGCCTTGGTCGCAGGCAGGGAGTCGTCCAGGGCATTCCGGTGAGCGGCGACGGCCGACAGCACCTCGGCGGTCGAACGGGCCACGGTGGAGTCGGAGGCGAACGCGAGCCCGTTCGGGATCCGCTCAGCTTCCAGGGAGCGGATCAGTTCCGCTCGGTCACCAGGCAAACACGACGCGACGGGTGACAGGGGCAACACGACAAAACGGGATGTGTTCCCGTACATTTGAAGACGTCCTTCGATCTTTGCTGGAAAGGGGACAACGGCCTCAGAACCGCGGCTGGTAACCGCATGAGGGGCTAGAACACCCGTAGGACAGCGCTCCCACGGAACTCAGGCGGCCCGGTTGGTAAAGCCGGGCCGCTTTCGTGTGTCTGGGTCAGGTCATGACGCGGCCACCAGGTCTTCCCGGCGGTCTGCCAGATAGCGGCGAATCGCCTCGCGCGCGAGGTCGGACAGCGATACTCCGTCCGCAGCAGCAAGCCGCTCCAGCGCATGGCGCTCAGGCGTCGGCAAGCGGAGCGCCAGGACGGGATCGAGCGGCCTACCGCTTGGCTGTGGTCCCCTTCGGCCCATCGTTCCTCCTGATCCTGGGCTGCCCGTAACTTCGTAAACGACTGAAACTTCGTAAACGCTAGAGCGGCGAGGGCCGGTATCCACGCCGCCACGCCGAACGGACCCGTGATCACGCGGTGGCCTCGTCTTCGAACCGAGCCCGGATCAGCGTTCCTTCGCGGGTCGCCTTTCCGTCGGTGACGAGTACGGAGACGTGCGAGTTGACCGTGGAGAGTCCGAGTCCGACGGCCTCGGCGAGGTCGGCGGCAGTCGTGCCGTCCGGTCCGGCGGCCCGCAGTCCTTCCAGTACGATCTGCCGGTTCCGGCTGCCCTTCGCGCGCTGCCGCTGGCCGATCTCTACGACCCGCCCGCCGCCCTCGAGGTCGTCGAGGGTTTCGTTCAGACGTGTGGTGATCGCGTCGAGGTCGCCGACCAGGTCGCTCTCCTCCGTGACGCAGGCCGGGACCGTGGGCTGAACCGGGGTCGGTTCCGCCGCGTGGGCGGCCTCGGATCCTCCGGCCTGCTGCGCGTCGCGGGCCTTCCGTTTTGCCTGCTGGGTGGCGTACCAGGCGGCGCCGGTCGGGCGGCTCTCGTAGAACTCGCCGGCGGCCTTGCGGTCCTCGCCCTCGAGCTCGCGGGGCACGAACCCGTCCAGGACATTGTCGACGCGCGAGTTCTTCTTCGGGTCGAACATCATCCGCGCCGGGTATCCGGCGACCTTGCCCGCGAGCAGGATCCCGCACCATCCGCCGGCGTTGTCGCCGCCCGGCAGTGCGAGCAGGTCGATCTCTTCCGTGGTCGCTTGCAGTGTCGTGGTCTGGCTGTGCGTGCCCCCCGGACGCAGGCCAACGACGTTCCCGACCGAGCCCATCATCTGATCGCGCACCGCCATGCCGCCGGGCAGGTCCTCAGCGGCGCCGCGCTGACCGCTGTACTTCAAGGCGATGCCGAGCGACCGGCCAGTCACCGCGAGGTCCTCGAGCATTTCCTCGTGCCGGGCGGTCAGGTACTTCTTCACTACGTTGCACTCGTCGATGACCAGCTCGATGATCGGGTCGCCGGTCGGGGACACGACGAAGTCGTCGTCGCCCAGGTCGCCGTACCGTTCCTGGCGAGACTTCATGATCCGGTGGACCATCTCAATCGCTTTGCCGAACAGCTCGGTCTTACGGATCGCAGTGTCCATGGCACGAGCCAGCCGCGGCGAGGACGTGCCCAGCTTCCCGTCCAGGTAGACCATCACCGACAGGCGCTCGACAACGGTCGGGAGCAGCATCACGTTCAACGTGTTCGACTTCCCGGACCCAGACGAACCGAGCAGCAGGTGGTGGTAGACGCCGCTGCTGTTGTAGATGCGCAAGCAGACCTCTTTGCCGTCCAGGGTCACGGCGACCGGCACGCGGCCGTCGGCGTACAGCACAGGCCCGGGCCAGATCTTTTCGACCTTCTCGAGCTGCCGTGACGGCGTCAGGATCAGCTTGATTCGGCCGGCATCATCGCGAACGGGCTCGACGCGCGCAGTGTCGACGCCCATGTGCAGGGCGCGTTCCAGCCACTGCCGGACCTCGTCGGTCGCGACCGTTGCGGCGTGAACGTCGGCACGCAACTGCACGATCACGATGTAGGTGCCGGCCTCGGGCTCCTCAAGGTCGACGATCACCGACCCGGCCAGTCCGGCAGGCCCGTTCAGTACGGCGTGCGGCCAGGCGTCACGCAGCTGGACCGCGCCGGCGGACAGTTCCGCCTGGGTTTCGGGCTCGGTACGGCGGATCTGGCGCGACTTGAGCCACCCCACGACCTGCTCACCCGTGGCCAGCCCCAGCGCGGAGAGCGCCACAGCGAGCGACCCGGCGGACCAGTCGAGTCCGGCAGCGTTCGCGATCCACACCCCGGCCGACCAGACCCAAGCACCGGCAGCCCACCGGCCCAGCAGGCGACGCTCGGCCCGCGACAGCCACACCCGGCCGGCGATCTCGTCCGGGCCCTTGGCGGCCGACACATACCCGGCCGCGGCCACAGCGGCGAGCCCAAGCAGGGTCAGCGCCGGAGCAATCGCAGCACCCACCGCTGTCACCCCGGAGGCAGCGAGCGGAGCCAGCTGCCACCGGTAGTGCCACGTCCAGTTGCCGACCGCAACAGCAGCGGCGCGGGCATCCTCACCTGGCCGCTTGGGCGCGGCGACCGGGACCAGCTCGGTGCCGGGGTGGGGAACCAAGCCGGGTACGGCGGTCGCGGCCGTGCCGAGCTGCGGGAGCTGCGGGGGCATGACCTGGACGACCTCGCCGCGTCGGCCGGCCTTCTTCCGTCGCGACGTCGTCGTATACGCGCCAGGGGTAGTGAGCCACGCGGCCGAACCCGGCGCCGGGGCCTGCACCACGACGGGCTGTACGGCCTGCTGCGTGGCGCGGGTGCCGGCCTTGGCGGTGAGCCAGGACGACGACCTGGGGCGGCGCGCCGGGACCACTGCCGACTGCGCGGCGGTGGTGCGGCGGGATCGGGCCTTCTTCACCATCTCGGGGTGTCCTCTCTTGTCTCGGGGTGGTCTGGTGTCCCGGCCCGGTCGTGAGCCGTCGCCCCCGTGCGGGAAGCCGGGACCGTTGTTCAGCTGGGGGAGAAGGCGTCGGTGTTACCGCGGGCCTTCACCGTCTGGACGGTCTCGCCAACCGTGCGGGCGGTAGCGATAGCACGGCGGCCGCTGGCGAACACGTCGGCCGACGGCACTTTGAAGCGTTCGATCTCTTCGCCGATGTCGTTGATCGCGCGGTCCAGGTCGCGGGTTCCCCAGGTCGCTCCTTCCCACTGCGACGTGAGGTGTCGACCGGCCTTCCGGACGCGCTCGGCGACCTCACCGAGGTCCCTGAATGCGTGTTCCAGACCCTTCAAGTACTTGTCCAGGCCGTCGATGTTGCTGATTTCCACGTTGGTCTCGGGCATGCGGATGTCTCCGATTCGTGAGGTGTTCGACGAGGTGTCGGGTGCGCTGATAGGCGCTTCCGGAGGGGGCTCAGTGGCCGCTTCCGGGGTCTTGGGGGTGGGTTCGGTCTTGGGTGTTTCCGGGGCCTTCTCCGGGTTCGCGGGGCGGGGTTTCGGCTCTTCTTTCGGTTGCTCCGGGGCGGGCTGCGGGCCCTTGCCGGTGGCCGGGGTGACGTCGTTGCCGTCCTGGTCGACGACGAGGCCGGACGCGTCGCTGGTCGGTGCGCTGCGAGGCCGGCGTACCGGGCGAGGGATGGTCCACCCGCGGCGAGACGGTCCGGCGTCGGGTGAGTCGGTGGTCGGGGTCGTGTCGTCGACGCCGGCCGAGCTCTCCTCGCTCGAGCGGGCACGGCGGGCAGCGATCGAGCTGTGGATACCGCGGGCGAGGGACGCCGTGCCGCCGGCGACCTTGCCCGCGCCACGGGATCCACGGGTCCACAGGTCGCGGCCGGCCTCGCGCCGGGCCCGGGCGGCGGCGATACCTTCGCGCCACCCTGCACCCATCGCCCGGGCGCGCGGCGACTTCTTGCGGGTCTTTGGGGTCTTGCCGGTGGCCGCACCACGGGCAGCGCCGAAGACGCCGCGGGACAGCGCCAGGGAGAGCCGGTCGGGGGAGACGACCAGGTACGCGAACGCGAAGGCGAGCAGGATTTCCATCAGAACAACCCCGCAACCCAGGTGTTCAGGGCGTGCCCGCCGGCCGCGGTCACAGTTTCGAAGGCGTTCCCGGCCTTCCCGGGCACCATCGCGGACAGGGACGGGATGATCAGCCCGCTGATGACCAGCCAGTCGGGCGGGTCGAAGCTGAACCACTTGTCGGGCAGCATCGCGCCGATCCACATCGCCGTCATGCCGGCGGCGAGAATCCAGGCGGCGCCGGTACCGAAAGCGCCCTTCGTCACGTCGTCGATGGATCGGAACAGCCAGCCCAGCGTGCTGTTCATAAAGCTGCCGACCCATCCGGAGGCACCGATCAAACCGGCACCAACGAACGAAAAGCCGGCGACCCGGACGAGAACGACATCGATCTTGTCGGGGGTCCAGCGCATAGCCAGCATCGAGAACGCGGCGAACGCGGTCATCAGCAACCAGGACGTCATGTCAGAAGCTCCCTTCTTGGGGGTGGGTGTTGGGGTTGGGGACGGGATCGGTACAGCGGTGCCGGCGGCCGGCGCGAGCGGCCGCACGGGAACGGCGGTACTCGCGGCGCTCACCGCACCAGCACCGGATCAGGCGAGTCATGCGACTGACCTCCGCTCGAGGGCTTCGAGCAGGCGGCGGTCGCGCTCCTGGCGGGCGAGCTCAGCGGTCTCGTCGACGGGCTCGCCGTGCGCGTCGTACCGGACGCAGGCGATCACCGAGTGCGCCTTATCGGCCTTGGCAACGAACGGAGCGCGGTCCTCGCACTCAGCAAAGACCGGGCAGGCATGGCAGCCGCGGCGCGGGCTCACGACGTCAACAGCAAGCCGAGCCGCGTCAGACCAGGCGTCCGGGTCGGACCAGCACGGCGGTACGCCGTAGACCTTGATCGCGGCGGCCAGGTTCGCATCGGCACGATCCAGCGCGAGCGAGCCGGTAACGGGTCGAACGGTCACGAGTGGGGCTTCCTCTCCTGTTCGGGGCGTCCGGGCTCGGGTCTGAAGTCGGCACCCGGCTGCCGTTGGGGTGGCAATACCTCTTTGGAGTTGACCAACTACAAAGGGGACTTCCCTTACGACCATAGGGGGGTTCCAATCGAACGCGCAAGGGGTCTTCCTAGATCAATCTGACGCAAGGGGACTAGAGTCGACAGGCGAGAGAAGGGGACTACTTTGGCGAGCGACACTCAAGGCCAGTTGGCCGACGCGGTTAGACAAACCAAGGAGCATCTGCGGGCAATCGGCGACCCCAGCGCGCGGGCACGCGCCGCGCAGCACGCCGTCAACGCGGCTCAGAACGCGGTGACCGAGCTGGGCCAAGTCCGACGCGATGCGATGACGGCAATGCTTGACGCCGGCCTCACGAACGCGGACGTTGCGCAGGCACTTGATGTGACCCCCCAGCGCGTCCGTCAGCTAATGGCAGGCGGGCCCCGACCAGCGCGTGCGGTACTCGGATCTGCTGGCGAGCTCACCGTTGCCATCGGTGGAAAGCACGAGGCGGAGAAACCACGACCAGTGGCATCTGCTGAAGCGATCAGTGCGTATGAGCGGCTGGCAGAACTGGCGCGGGCGCTCGGTTTGGAGTGCCGCCAGGAGGTCGTGCCACCTCCTGGGTTCGTTGACCTGAATCGGGACAACCTGATCGTTCTTGGTTCACCCGCTCGGGTGCCCTTCCTGAAGCAGGTCCTACCGGTGGATCCGGCATACGGCCTCGACAGTGATGACCAGGGTTGGTACGTCCTCGCGAAGGCCGCGGACAAGAAGTTCTACTCGCCCTCTGACTCAGGTGAGTCGACCGACTACGGCTACATCGGCCGGCTTCCCCGGCCGGATGGCGCCGGGACGTTCTTGTACGTCGCTGGCCTCCATGCCCCAGGAACGCTCGGAGCTGCGCTCTGGCTCACAGACAATCTCGATCTCGTCTATCGCGAGACCCGAGGCAAGCGGTGGTCAGTACTGGTGAAGGTCGACTTCGACAAGGATCGGCACGTGACGGCGACCGACCTGTTGGCACCCGTAGTACGACACGAGGGCGTGAAATGAGAACACTGTGGTGGAGCGAACCGGGCTCGTCGACGAACCCCGATGAGGACTACGCAGGCATTGCTGCTGGGGGAACGCCAATAGTGGTTCTCGATGGCGGTACAGCACGTACAGAAACCGGATGCGTTCATGGAGTCGCGTGGTACTCCCAAGAGCTCGGGTCCAAGCTGCTGTGGGTGCTGCAGGAAGACAGCCGTGTGTCCTTGACCGAGGCACTGGCGACGAGCATTAGCGCAGTGGCGGACATGCATCGTGCCACGTGCGATCTAAGCCATCCCGGTACGCCGTCCGCGGCTGTTGCGATCGTTCGGAAAATCGGTCCGGAGCGCTGGGAGTACGCAGTCCTTGGGGACGTGACGGTGGTTTTCGCTGCTCCCGATGGCCCTGTCGTCGTTGCTGACACTCGTATCTCGTCTTCGGCCAGCGCAGAGCGTTCCGAGGCTGATCGCTGGCTGATTGGCTCGCCGGAGAAGGAGGCTGCGATGGTTGCCATGAAGCACGAAGAACTGGCCGCGCGTAACCGCGTCTACTGGATCGCGGCTGCAGATCCGCGGGCCGCCAGCCACGCACTCACAGGCGATGTGGCAGACGTAACCCGGATCGCGATCCTGACCGATGGGGCAGCGCGCGCCCAGACGTTCGGCCTACTGTCGTGGCAGGAAGTACTCGACACGTTGAATGCAGAAGGACCGCGCCAGCTCATCAATCGGGTACGCGAGGCCGAGGCCTCGGATCCCGACGGTCGCCGGTGGCCACGCAACAAGAAGTCGGACGATGCCACTGCCGTCTACATCAACTGGCTGGGGGGCACCACTGACAGCAAGGACGATGAGGTGTTCAGACGCTCGCTGCGTGCCAATCTGAGGGCGCTCGGGCGGTAGCACCATGAAGGTCGCCGTGTTCGGCTTGGGATACGTGGGGTCGGTGACGGCGGCTTGTCTGGCTGCTGCCGGGCACGAGGTGTGGGGGGTGGATGTCGACACCGCCAAGGTCGAGCCGATGATGCGGGGACGCAGTCCGGTGGTCGAGCCGGGGCTGGACGAGCTCGTCGCGGACGGGGTTGCAGCAGGGCGGCTGCAGGCGACCACCGATCCGCGGACGGCGCTCGAGCGGGCCGATGTCTCGTTGATCTGCGTGGGTACGCCGTCGACCGCGGCGGGGGGTACCGATCTCACCTACATCAAGCGCGCGGTGCGGGCCATCGCCGAGGCGGCCCAGGTCGTGGTCCGGCCGGAGTCCGGGTTCCACAGCATCGTGGTGCGCAGTACGGTCCCGCCGGGGACGATCGACGAGGTCGTGGCGCAGGTGCTGGCCGAGGTACTGCCCCCGGACGGGCTGACGTTCGGTACGGCCATGTGCCCAGAGTTCCTGCGCGAGGGATCGGGGCTGGCGGACTTCTACGAGCCGCCGTTCGTCGTCGTCGGCACCCGCAACCCGAAAGTCGGTACCGCTCTGACCGACTTGTTCTCGTTCCTGGCCAAGGACGTGCAGCTCGTCGACGTCCGGACGGCCGAGGCACTGAAGTACGCGTGCAACGCGTTCCACGCCACGAAGGTCTCGTTCGCGAACGAGATGGGCCGGCTGCTCCGGCACTTCGCCGTGGACTCGCGCGAGGTGATGAAGATCTTCGTGCAGGACACCAGCCTGAACATCTCGCCGTACTACCTGAAGCCCGGCTTCGCGTTCGGCGGCTCCTGTCTCCCGAAGGACCTGCGCAGCGTCCTGCACCTGGCCCGGATCAACGACACCGAACTCCCGCTGCTGTCCGGTGCGCTGGCGACCAACGAGCGCAGCGTCCGCGACGTCGTCGATCGCGTGATCGCCGACGCCGGCCGCGAGATCGCACTACTCGGCCTGAGCTTCAAACACGCCACCGACGACCTCCGTGAGAGCCCGAACGTCGAACTCGCCGAACGCCTGATCGGCAAGGGCTACAACCTGCGCATCTACGACGCGATCGTGAACCCGACCCGCCTGGTCGGCGCCAACCTGCGGCACGTCCAGTCGAAGCTGCCGCACCTGCAACGAGTCCTGACCGACAACCCGCACACGGCGCTGGCCGGAGCGGACGTGGCGATCGTCTCCGCCACCAACCGACTCGCCGTCGACGCGCTGCTCAGAACCCCGCCACGGCGGACAATCGATCTCACCGGCCAGCTGGGCGCGTCGGTTGAGGCATTGCAGGGATATGAGGGAGTGGGTTGGTGAGTCTGCTGGACGACCTCCACGGCGAACTGTGTTTCGTGTGCGGGACGGTGATCTCCGACGTTTCGGAGGTGTACGCCTTGGTTCCCGATTCCAGCGCCATTCACCCGAACGCTCCGAAGATGGACGGCCAACGCTTCGTCGTAGCCTGTACTGAACAGCACCTCGAGCAACTTCGGGAGCGATTCGCCGCCCGGCCATTCACCAACGAGGAACTCTGGGCAGGCAAGGTCCTTCGGGCCTTCGATCGAGTCGGCGCTCAGCTTCAACCCGAACAGCTTGCGGCAGCTACGGGACTCTCGCTTGACCAGATCGAACGAGCGGCGGCCTGGCTTGCGAGTCGTGCTACTGGATAGCGTCGTTCAGCTTCATAAGACTGTCTCTTCGGTATGACGGTCAGAAGGGCCGCCACCCATCGGTCGCGGCCCATCTGACCGTTAGTTCTAATGGTCGCGGCGGCGTCGCCACCGGCGGTCGTTCTTGCGGGGTGGTTCGCTGCTGGGATCTGGCTGCGGGGCTGGTGTGTGCGTGCTCGTGCTGGGGTCGTCTTGTCGCGGGGGACGGTAGCGGCGGGTTTCGGGGTGGAGGATCGGGATGCCTCGTTGGGTCATGGTGGGGAGGGTGTAGTCGCTGGAGTGCCAGCGGCGTACGGGGCCACCGGCGAGTTCCTCGAGCTGGTCGTGGGTGCAGTAGCTCCAGTCCGGGGATCCGTACGGCTTGTCGAACACAACGGACTGGATGAGGCCGGCCTCGGAGCGTGGCCCGTCGACTGACCCGGGCGGGAACATCTGAACCCACCGGATCGTGTTGTGCGCGGCGCCGTCGAGCAGCAGTTCGCCCGCGACGGCGGCGACTTCCTCGACGCAGTTCATGATCGACTGCGACCGGTGGTCGCCCATCTGACCCATGACCACGACGGGGAGTTGCCCGGCGGGCCGGAACACCCGGACGTGGAAGCGGCACTCGTTGGAGTAGCCCGGCATCCGCCACTCCAGCACGGTTTCGGTGTCCAGGGTCGGGCCGTCGTCCTGGTCGCCGCCCGGTACGGCGGTGGCGGTGTGCTGCAGTTGCGCGATCTGCCCGGACAGGTCCTGGAGTTTGGCGGCCGCGTCGGCGAGCAGGCCGGCGATCGTCTCGGCCGACTCCTGGTGCCAGGCGGCGGCCGCGGCCTGGTTCGGTACGTCGGTCGCGCCGGGTGCGGGCAGGGCGACGACGCGGCCTTTACTGAGGTTGTCGGTGACGGGCCCGGTGGCGTAGGTGACGAGCTCGGCGAGCAGTTCGCTGACGCGGGAGGCCTCGTGCAGCGCTGCGGCGGCGTCCGTCGGCCAGCCGCGGTCGACGCCACGGCCGTAGATCTCGGCGGTGCTGGTGAGCTGGTCCAGCCGGGCCGCGGCGTGCCGTAGCGCCTCGCCGTCGTCGGGTTCGTCGCCGAACAGGCCTCTGGTGGCCGGGTCGGTGTTGTTGCGGGCCGCGGTGTCGGCGCGCAGCACGTAATGGAGCTCGTTGCTGACCAACTCCGGCAGCGGGAGTTCCAGCAGGGGTTCCTCGTCGTACGGGTCGCGGATCACCAGGTCGGTGATGTTGATGCCGGCGCTGCCCTGGTCGAAGCTGTCGACCCAGCCCTGGGCCGCGGAACTGACGTCGCGCACGTAGTCGTTCACGACACCCGACCCTAGGCCCTACACGGCGTGATGGCGCGGTGACACGAACTGAACGGCGGGCGGCGGCTGATTCCGCCGTTATCGCCCGCGGCTGGGACTCGTCCGGGTTCACAAAGCCGTGGCGACGCGCCGTTGCCGTCGCGGGTTTTAGTACCGCTTTCGCGGCGGGTTCGGTCGGTGGCTGGTCGTACGGTCAGAACGGTTCCGCTTCGCAGCAGTAGCGGAACTGGACGCCGTACGACGGGTGCACCGAGCACCAGGTCGTCGACGTCGACCACGACCACGCGCCGTCGACCAGGAGGCCGCGATGCCCGCACCACCACCCCCCACGAACAAGGGCCGGCGGTTCCCGCCCGAACCGCTCACCCGAGCTGAGCTCCGCCAGTTGGTCGGGGCCGCGTCGCGGACGACGTCGTCGGGGATCCGGATGCGAGCGATGGTCGGCGTGATGTTCGGCGCCGGCCTGCGGGTCAGCGAGGCCTTGGATCTGTGGCCGCGCGACGTCGACACTGCCGGCGGGAAGATCCGGGTCCAGCACGGCAAGGGTGACCAGTGGCGTGTGGTCGGCATCGATCCGGAGTCCGGCGCCCTGATCGATCACTGGCTGGAGCGCCGTACTGCGCTCGAACTCGGAGGCCGGCACCGTCTGTTCACCACGTACAGCTCCAACAACCACGGTCAGCCGATGAGCGATCGCTATGTCCGCGCGGCCCTGGCCCGTCTGGCGGTCAAGGCCGGCCTGGACAAGCGGGTCCACCCGCACGGGCTACGGCACTCGCTCGCGGTCGACCTCAGTGATTCCGGCGTGCCGCTGCGGGCCATCGCCGACCAATTTGGCCACGCATCCACCGCCACGACCGACGAGTATCTGCGACGTCTCAACCCCAGCCAACTGGTCGACGTGATGACCGCCCGGCGATGGCAGGACGCAACATGACTGAGGCCGACGTCGGCGAGCCGGTGATAACGGCGGAATCGCGATCCGGATCGCGGCGGGCGTGTCGGAGCCTGTCGAGCGTGGATCAGGGTGAGCAACCTGGACCGGCTGGCCCTTTCCTGTGAGAAAGGGGCAGTTATCGACGGAACCGGAGGAAGGAGACGGACCTCCTCCTCCGGTCCCGTCGGCGTGGGGTCGGCGTGAGTCAGGGCTGCCCGCGGTCGAGGTTGACTGCGCTGTCCCACAGGTACCGCCGGACAGTACGCAGGGCGATCCGCGCCTTGTCGTCGCTGGTCAGACCCCAGGGATCGGCCTGGAACGCGGCCTCGAGCATCGTGAACGGCTGCGGCGTCTCGCGGTAGGAGCCGGCGAGGGCGAACCACTCGGTCATGGCCTGCCGTGGGTCGGTCCGACCCGGCTTTGCCGCTTGGTTGCGCAGGTACCGCCTCACACTCTCGACGGCGGTTTCTGCCAGCTCTGCGCAGTACTGCGACGTCCACGGGTCCTCGTCATATTCGTAGGACGTCCAGGGCTGCTCGTAGTTCTCGTAGGCAGCCACCAGCTCGTCGACCAGGTCATCGAGCGACCCGCTGGTGTCGTCGAACCAGTCGATGAGCACGGCCTGGGGATCGGTCTGCTCGACGCCATCAGCAAGGCTGTCAGTCAGATCGTCCTGGTCGCCGCGCGGTCCAGCCAGCCGTCGGCGGGCTGCGGTGTAGGAAATGCCCTCCCGCGCCGCCAACTCCCGGGCCGCGCGCTTGCGCTGCTTGTCGATCGTCATGGTCTCGTCCTCCGGCCCGGCGACCCCACGCATCCCCGGCCACGAACGCGAACCCGACCGATGATGGACAGCTGACACGTGAGGCTGAGCCCCTTGTCCTCAGAGCAGCCCGGCGTGGGCAGGTACTGCGCGGAGTCAGGCCGACGTGCAACGGCCACGACCACCGTAGCGCGCGCCACCGACAGATCAGCGAGGCCGGCGGCGACGCGATACGGCAGGGATCACCGCCCAGGACGGGATCTGGCGCATGTGGGGCCCGCCGGCGCGCCCCGGCAGCTCGGACGAGATCGAGAAGGAGCTCATCGGCCGCGACTCAGGGGATAGAGCGACAGTTTCCTAAACCCGTGCGTCTTCGTGCAGGTCCCCGAGGGGAAGGCGCTGAAGAAGAGGCGCCTGTAAGAACGCTGTCACCAGCCGCCAACGAGCGTTCGGGCGGCCCGCTACTTGCACACCTGGCAGGGTCGGCGGATTGCGAAGTCCCAGGCCCGGTTGTCGCAGGGGACGAGGTCCTCGTGCAGGTCGTGGTAGGTGGCCAGCACCGTTTCCTCGCTGGGACCGCAGTCGCCGTGGCACTCGGTCGTACCGTTGTGGTGCACCAGGATCGGGCCGCGGCATCGTGGGCTGGTCTCGGGAAGCTCGCCCCAGACCCTTTCCAGCCGGAACACGGTCTCGGTCATCGGGCTCATCAAGACACCGCCGTGCAACAGGTCGCCGTGCTCGTCGGGTACGAAGGGCCACTCACCCGCGAACGCGGTTCCTGTCGGGGGTTGTGCACGCTTGGCCGCCTTGGCTTCGGCCCGTTCTCGCGCCCGTCGTACTTGCCGTGATTCGGTCATACCGTCTCAACGACATCGCGTGGCCGACGGCTACTCCAAGGTTGCCCGGCGACCTACTACTGCTGGTCAGCTCTTCGGCTGCAGCCGGTCGCGGAGTTCGTCCCGGAGCGCGTTCAGGGCACCGAGACTCACCGTGGCGCCGCCACGGTTCGGGTGACCGGAGATTTCGACGTACATCGATTCGCCCTCTGGCTCGTCCGGCAGGTCGGGGTGGGCCAGCACGTAGGCGACCATCGCCTGGTGGAGTGCCTCGTCTTCCTCTTGGCGCATGCGTGCCCACTCGGCATCACTTCTCGCACGGGCCTGGCGTTGGCGCTCAGCCTCCTTGGCGGCGCACTCCTCGCAGCGGTGGTTGCTCCGCAGCTTGCCCAGCTCTGTGCGGTTCTTCACCTGGTAGGTGATCACCGTCTGGCAGTCCTTGCAGGGCAAGCCGAGCTCGTGCGGGCCGGCGAGCTTGTAGACCTCGCCGGGCGAGCGCAGCGCGAAGGCCTCGTAGATCGCCTGCGCCGACAACGACGGCGTCTCCCAGTACAGCCGGTGCACCAGCTCGGGGTCGACGTGCTCGTCTGCCCGATGCAGCTGCATGCCGTATAGGCGGAGCTGGTAGGCCAGCTCACTCGTCTGCTCATCGAGGGCGTCCTTGAGGTCGTACAGGTCGGCCTGGGTGCCGGCGACAACAGCGAACGCTCGGTCGACGGCAGACTGGTCTGGTGCGGTCATGTCGCTCATCTTGCCGTCGGTCGGCCGCGTTCGCAGTGTCAGCTCACCGTGTCTCCGCGGCCGGGCCGCCCGGGTCGTTCGCTGGGGTGTCCAGCAGCGCGATGCGCTCGGCTGAGCTTCCCAGCTGCCCAGTCCTACGCCGCCGGCGGAAGGGTCGTGGGTCGACGTCGAGTTCGATGCGGGCGACGTCGACCAGGTGGTGGCGTCGCGTGTTCATCTTCTGCACGAGCTCCTTGAGTTGGTCAGGTGTCGTGTCGCTGGCGCCGATGGCGTCGCTCAGCTCGATGATCACGTCGGCACACTGGTCGGCTGCGTCGACGACCTCCTTGCCGCCGACGAACCGGATCACAGTGAGAGCCTCACCGGCCTCCCGAAGCGCGGTCTGGATCGGGACTGCCTGCTGCAGCGCACGGATCGTCACCACCAGAGGTAGCCGCGGCTTGCCGTTCTTCGTGACGATCTCCTGCATCGCCAGGGCGACGTCGCTGAGCCGGGTCCACGCGGTCGTGTATGCGGCGAGCCGCTGCTGATGCCACTGCTTGCGGTCGGTGCGCTTCGACTGCCGGCGGTCGTTCAGCCAGGCTGTCCCTGCGGTCAGCACCGCACCGACGACAACCCCGATCAGGCTGCCCCACTGCTGCAGCACGTCGCTCATTCTTCCTCCAGATCGGGTAGGGACCAGCCGAGGTTGTTGTTCTTGAAACCGGCACTGTCCAGGACCCACTCGGCTTCCTGCCGTAGCTCCCGGACGAGGTCAGCCCGCTGAATCGGTGAAGGGCCTGGGTCTGCTCGGAGCTGTTCGGCGTACGGGAGCACGTGGGCCGCGGTGGCCTTCCACCGGGCGGCGGTGGCCAGGGCCCGGTTCGGGAGGGTCTGCTCGAAGAACGACCGGATCAGGGGCGTCTTGTCGTTCACGATCGTGAGGTCGGTCAGACCGAGCTCGGTTCGCAGGACCTCGACGTGGGCCGGGGTGGTGCCCTTGGGCAGGCGGGTGTACTGCCGGCCGGCCTCGTGCACGAGGAACCCGAGGTCCTTGGCCATCCAGAACAGCCGCGGATGGGCGCGTCGGCAGACCAGCACCGGAACGATCGGGTGGTCGGGGTGCGCGATCTGGAGCACGGCGGCCTTCGCGAGCAGCTGGTGGCACTCTTTGTGGATCGGGTAGATGGTGAGCCGGCGGTTCTTCATCTCCATCGGCACGGTGCAGACCACCGGCAGGCCCTTGGGGCCGGTGGTGACCAGCGTGGCGGCAGAGTCGAGCGGGCCGAACAGTGGGACGTCCAGCAGTTCGCCGCACTCGCCGAAGCTGGGGGCGCTCGGCATCAGATGGCGGCCGGCCTCGGTGAGTGAGCGTCGCAGGATCGTTTCGCCGGCCTCGCCCATGTTGTTGCTGGCCAGGCGCCGGTATCGGGCGTAGAGCATGCCCTTGTGCCTGACGGCGCGCTGGATGTAGGTCGTCCGGTCGGTCCAGTCGCCGGGGACCCACAGCGGAACGGTCAGGCCGCCCTTGGTCTTGTGGTCCCACTCGCTGATGACCCCGAGGTTGCGCAGCTGGGTGGTGGCCTCGGTCAGGACGTGCGGGTCCAGCTGGAGTTTGCGGCCGTCGTCCTTCGGTACGCCGTGCTCGGACAGCCGGGCCTGCAGCTCGGGGGCGGGCACGGCCAGCTGCTTGTCGAGCAGGCCGATGACCTCGGTGATCGCGAGCTGGACCCACTCCTGGAGCGTGGCGGCCGACGAGCCGCGGCCGTGCTGCGGGACGGCGCGTTTCATTTCCTACCCCCGCGCCATGCATATATAGAGCTTTCTCTGCGTTCATCTGCGTGAGGAAGCTGGCCTGCGGCGGCCTCTGGGACTGTCCGGAGGGCTGGAGGGCGCGAAGAAGCTCCCGTGGTGCCTCGGGGCACGGCGGGAGCGGCGGAGCTGTCTTTGGGCAGCACGAAGCCACCCGAGGACCCGTTCTTGGGCATGGTGAAGCTCTCGTACGCCTGTGAAGTTAGCTGTCGGGTTCGGGCGGGGATTCATCGCCCGGTCCACTCCCGTGGACTTCACCCCAGGGGTATCGACCACTCACGGTCGGACCCCAACCTCCTGGGTCCCCCACCGCCGCCGTTGGTAGTTCGAGGGGAGCACACGGACCCGGCGGCGCTCGGCGTTGGTCCACGTACAGCCCATCTTCATCGGTGGGCCACCCATCAGATTAGAGGCCGTTCCGGACACCTCCGAAATCGTTTATCCACAGGGCGTGTCGGAAGGTGTCAGCTGCTCAAAACCGCCCAGCCACGGGCGAATTCGAACACTTCGACACCCGATCGGGCCCGGCCGTCATCAGGTCGCGCGGCCGCGGTCAGTTCTGCTCGAAGGTCCTCAGCCCATCGGCGTCGATGCTGCGTAGCGATCGAGCGATGCTGATCAGCGCGAAGGATTGGACGAGCGCGATGCGCTGGTCGAAGTCGATCTCGCCGTGGCCGATCCAGTTCAGGGTCTCGTTGATGTCGCCGTTCCCGTCCGGGAGCAGGGATTCGGCCAGGCCAAGGTACGGGTCGGGTTTCGTCATCGCATCAGGATCGATGCCGATGCGGACAGAACCACGGCGACCCGCCCGGGGCCGGTAGAAGGCCTGTAACGGCATTGGACCCGGCCCCGATAGCCCGTCAAGGGGAGAGAGTGGGGGGAGCTGTGACGCAACGACGCTGCCGGTACCGGATCGCCAAGTCGGCCGGACCGACCGGAGCGGCAAGGTTCGATCCGTACGCCGCGGACCTGGTTCGCCGGCTGTGCGGGCTGTTGGCGGTCGTCACCCGGCCGACGGCGCGCTGCCAGGACCCGGTACGCCGCGACGACGAGCTCCTGGACCGGATCAACTACTCATCCAGATGAACCGCTCGGCCCCAGGCCCGGGGCCGGCGTTCAGTCAGCAGACCGCGAATCCAGGTCTGGATCCAGATCGAGGGTCGCGATTGCCGAATCGATGAGTGCGTCAGGCAGGAACGCCTGGGCGAGCTCGTCGACCTCGTGCTCGTCGACGTCGTCCGGGGCGACGGGCAGCCCGTGCAATGCGCGGGTACGGCGTCCCAGCTCGTCGAGGTCGATATCGCCTTTGACCCACTGGTCCTGCAACGCCCGGGCGGCGTCGGTCGACCGGCCGCCCTCGAGTTCGGTGGAGTGCCGGACCGACGCCACCGCGGCAGCACGCTCGTCACGCAGCTCGCTCATCTCGTCCCCTTCGCAGTCAGTACCGTCAGCGCCGTCAGCATCGTCAGTACGCCCAGCGGGCAAGCGGGTCGCCGCCGGTCAGGATCGTGTTGACCCGGGTCGCGATCCGGCCGTACGCCTCGTTCTGCGCGGACGTCAGCTGAGCATCAGTGCCAGCCTCGGCACTGGCCCGGACGACGTCCAACAGCACCGCGGCGTCGTCGTCGGGTGGCAGGTTCAGCAGGCGGCTGAGCCGCACCACGGGCTGGATCAGCTCGGTCCGGGTCGTGGGCTTGGATTCGCCGTCGGCGATCTGCTCGAGCAGTTCGGTCAGGTCGGACAGCCGCTTGCGGTCCCACGGGTTCCCTGCCTCCTTTCCGGCTCCGCGCCGGGCCGCCGGCATCAACGCCACCTCGAGCTGGTCGACCGCGGCCGCGAGCAGGCGCCGGTCGGCAGTGGCGATCGGCACGGCCCGAAACGACGCGTGCTCGTAGCTGCCGTGGAACAGCCGGGGCCGGGTGCTCGCGCCTGGCTCGATCCGCGGCCGCGCCAACTCGTCCAACGCGCCACGCAGCACCTCCCAGACCCGGTACAGCGTGACCAGGGCCTCCCGGCCCGCGATCGGCGCCGGCAGCACCCACGGTTCTGGATCCTCAGCCGAGTCCTCCTCGGACACCGCCAACTGCAGCAGCAGTTCCTCCGCGTGAACGAACAGCGGGACCAGTTCCTCGACATCGGGCACCAGCACCCAGTCCATCCCAGCGGTGCCATCTGCTTGTCCTGTTTGCTCTGTGGTCATCGTGTGCCCCAGCGTTCGTGGGCGGATTGGCGGGTGATACCGGCGGCATCACCGACGGCTTCCCAGGACGCTCCGGCCGCCCGCGCGGCGGCGACCGCGGCGTTCAGCCCGTCGCGGGCCAGCTCGACGGCGGCGGCCGCGGCCCGCACGTCGACGAGTTCGGCGAAGGCCGGCCCCAGGTGCCGGACCCACTGGTCGTGCAGCAGCCTGCCCGCAGGCAGGCCGTCGATGTCGTCGACCTGGTCATCGGGCACAGCCAGGATCCGCCTCTTCACGTCGCTGGTTTCGCCCCTGCTCCACAGCTCCCCGCGCCAGGCCCCGCGGCGGCCGTCGCAGTTGCAGGCCACCCGCCACCCCACGATCCCGGCCGGCGGCCGCGACGCAGGCCTGTCGCCGTACGGGATCGGCGAACCGTCCGGATTCGTGGTCACCATCACCCCGTCGACCGACCAACCGGACCCGGCGAAGCCGTCAGCGAATACGTACTCGATGTAGCCCTCGTGACGACTGTCCTCGCTCTCCCAAGCCATCCACCCACTCCAATCACCAGACGTAAGGGTTTCCTGACATCGATAGTGTCAGGAAATCCTTACATCGTCAACAGGTCGGCGCCTGTTGCGTCGGGGTAGCCGATCGACACCCGGAGCACCAGGACTTCCCCTCAGAACACTTGGTCTGATCGAACATCTGTTCGACAATGTGGCCATGGCGGATGAGGGTGAGCAGGTCAGGTTCTCGGTCCAGCCGGGTGCCGGCCACGGGGACAGCCAGGCGTACAGCGACGGGTACGGGGTGTACGACGGCGTGGACCACGCCTGGTGCACACCGGCCCTGCTGACCAAGGCCGCGGCCGTCGGACTCGCCGCCGAACTGAACGCGCAGGAAGCCCTGGCGGTCGCCGCCGGCGGCCGGATCGACGCCGTCCGGATCGTGCCGCCGACCCCGGTACGCCGGGCCGTCTGGGAACCCGCCGGCACCGTCGACGTCCTGCTCTACGACCCCCAGTCCAACCCACCGCAGTGGATCGCCCGCGTCCGCGACCCCGACAACCAACTGCACTGGGTACCGCGCACCGAACTCCGCCCGGCACCAACCGACTGATCCAGCTCTCCCACTCCCCCACCCCGACCACACGACCCCCGGGTCACCACCAACTCCCCCTCCTCAACCGACCACCACCCTTCCCCCAACTCTTCACCCACACCCCCACCCACCTCTTCACCCACACCCCCACCCACCTCTTCTGCCCACTCACACCGAAACCTCCCTCGTCGTGTC
>DASXXB010000390.1:0-8340 GCA_036503355.1 Kribbella sp.
CCCAACCTTCGGTTTTGGAGACCGATGCTCTGCCAGTTGAGCTAGTGCCCTCTGCAATCCATCCGGACGCCGCGTCGGACCTGATCTCGGGCATGCCGGATCAGGGCCATCAACGCCCGGACTAGAGAAGTGTACGGGGTCTGAGCCACGTGGTCGAACTCAGCCTGCCCGCACGCCCCGCTCGCCTGGGCGCCGCACCGCGGTCAGAACCATACAGCCTCCAGCAGATCCCAACGGACAGCACCCCCGGCGCGTTCCCTGCTGCCGCCCGGCCCATCCCGTGAAACTGCCGAGCAGCGGCCTACGGCGGGGTGCCAGGATGGCTGCATGGGTTCCAGGATCTCGGCGCGGATCGGCGCCATCAGTGAATCGGCGACGCTGGCGGTGGACAGCAAGGCGAAGGCGCTCAAGGCGTCCGGGCGACCGGTGATCGGGTTCGGCGCGGGCGAGCCGGACTTCCCGACGCCGGAGTACATCGTCGAGGCCGCGGTCGCGGCCGCACGGGACCCCAAGAACCACCGGTACAGCCCGGCCGGCGGCCTGCCCGAGCTGAAGCAGGCGATCGCCGACAAGACCAAGCGCGACTCCGGGTACGAGGTCGAGGCCTCCCAGGTCCTGGTCACGAACGGCGGCAAGCACGCGGTCTACAACGCGTTCGCGACGCTCCTCGACCCGGGCGACGAGGTGCTGCTCCCGGCGCCGTACTGGACGACGTACCCGGAGGCGATCCGGCTGGCCGGCGGCGTACCGGTCGAGGTGCTCGCCGACGAGACACAGAACTACAGCGTCACCGTCGAGCAGCTCGAGGCGGCCCGTACCCCGCGGACCAAGGCGCTGCTGTTCTGCTCACCGTCGAACCCGACAGGTGCGGTGGACACCCCGGAGGCGATCGAGGCGATCGGCCGCTGGGCGCTCGAGCACGACTTGTGGGTGGTGACCGACGAGATCTACGAGCACCTGACGTACGGCGACGCGCGCCCGACGTCGTTCCCGGTCGCTGTACCTGAGCTCGCAGACAAGACCGTCGTACTCAACGGGGTCGCCAAGACCTACGCGATGACCGGCTGGCGGGTCGGCTGGATGATCGGGCCCAAGGACGTGATCAAGGCCGCGACCAACCTGCAGTCGCACCAGACGTCGAACGTCTGCAACATCGCCCAGCGGGCCGCCCTCGCGGCGGTGTCCGGCGACCTGACGGCTGTCGAGGAGATGAAGGTCGCCTTCGATCGCCGGCGCCGGACCATGGTGCGGATGCTCAACGAGATCCCCGGCGTCGAGTGCCCGGAGCCGACCGGCGCGTTCTACGCGTACCCGTCGGTCAAGGGTGTGCTCGGCAAGGAGATCAACGGACGGACGCCGAGCTCGTCGGCCGAGCTCGCGGACCTGATCCTCGACGAGGTGGAGGTGGCGGTCGTGCCGGGCGAGGCGTTCGGCGCGCCCGGGTACCTGCGCCTGTCGTACGCACTCGGCGACGACGACCTGGCCGAGGGTCTGGCCCGGATCGCGAAGTTGCTGAGCTGATTTCGCGGCGCGGGTAGGGGATCGGTAACCTTCGGTAATGACGCAGCGGGATCTGCGGGTGCTGCCCAAGACACACCTGCATCTGCACTTCTCCGGGTCGATGCGGCATCTGACGCTGGTCGAGCTGGCGGACAAGCACGGCGTACGGCTGCCGGACGCGCTGCGGACGGACTGGCCGCCGGATCTCTCGGCGGCCGACGAGCGCGGCTGGTTCCGCTTCCAGCGGCTCTACGACATCGCCCGGTCGGTGCTGCGGACCGAGGACGACGTACGCCGTCTGGTGCGCGAGGCGGCCGAGGACGACCGGGCCGACGGGTCGCGCTGGCTGGAGATCCAGGTGGACCCGTCCGGGTACGCGAACCGTTTCCACGGCATCACCGAGTTCACCGACCTGGTGCTGGACGCCGCCCGGGACGCCTCGGTGTCGACCGGGATCGACGTCCAGGTCATCATCGCCGCGAACCGCACCCGCCACCCGCTGGATGCGCGCACGCTCGCGCGACTGGCCACGCAGTACGTCGGCCGCGGGGTGGTCGGGTTCGGGCTGTCCAACGACGAGCGACGCGGTACGACGTCGGAGTTCGCGGCAGCGTTCCGGATCGCGCGGAACGCCGGGCTGCTGGCGGCGCCGCACGGTGGAGAGCTGTGCGGTCCAGCCACCGTCCGCACCTGCCTGGACGAGCTGGGCGCGGGCCGCATCGGCCACGGCGTCCGCTCCGTGGAGGACCCGGACCTCCTCAAGCGCGTTGTCGACGCTCAGATCGCCCTGGAGGTCTGCCCCGCCTCCAACGTCTCCCTGGGCGTCTACCGCAGCCCCGAGGACGTCCCGCTCCGTGAGCTGTACGAGGCCGGCGCCCGGATAGCCCTCGGCGCCGACGACCCCCTGCTGTTCGGCTCCCGCCTCGCAGAGCAGTACGAAACCGCCCGCACGGTCCACAACTTCACCGACCCCGAACTGGCCGACCTGGCCCGCTCCTCCGTCCTGGCCTCCACCGCCCCACCCGAAACCCAGAAATCCCTCCTCACCGAAATAGACCAGTGGCTAGGCACCCCCGCCACAGTCCCGGCCTGACGGTCTACTTGGCCCGACACGGCCAGACCGAGTGGAACGTCGCAGGCCGCCGCCAGGGTCGCCTCGACTCGCCACTCACGCCTCACGGCGTCGAGCAGGCCAATCGGAACGCCCGGCTGCTAGCCGGTGAAGGAATCGATGCGGTTTTCAGCAGCCCTCTCGGGCGGGCCCATCGAACGGCCACCGTCATCTCATCGGAGCTCGGTCTGCCCATGCTGATCGCCGACGACCTTGCCGAGATCGATCACGGGTCGTGGTCGGGTCTGACGACGACCGAGATCGACGCGAGGTGGCCAGGCGAGCGGGCGGCGCGGGAGCAGGACAAGTACACCTTCCGGTTTCCTGCAGGCGAGAGCTACGCGGACGCCGAGGTCCGAGCCGGGCGGGCGCTGGCGGAGATCGCGCAGTCCGGCGTACGCCGGCCGTTGGTCGTGTCGCACGAGATGATCGGGCGGATGTTGCTGCGGCAGCTTGGCGTGCCGGAAGCGCTCGGTATGCGGCAGCCTTCCGACGTGGTCTACCGCGTCCAGGCGGGCGGCACTGCCGAACGTCTGACGACTGCCGGATAAGTGCTGGTCGAGTTCTGGTTCGGGGCGTTGTGAGGGCGTGCGGGCGGGCATAACTTTGCGTACATGACGCCGACGAAGATCCTGTTGCCAGAAGACGAGCTGCCGACCCGGTGGTACAACGTGCTTCACGATCTGCCGACGCCTCCGCCGCCGGTGCTGCATCCGGGGACGGGGCAGCCGATCGGGCCCGACGACCTGGCGCCGTTGTTCCCGATGGACCTGATCCTGCAGGAGGTCTCGCAGGAGCAGTACGTCGACATTCCGGGCGAGGTGCTCGACGTCTACCGGCTGTGGCGGCCCAGCCCGCTGTACCGGGCGCATCGCCTGGAGAAGGCGCTCGACACCCCGGCGCGGATCTACTACAAGTACGAAGGCGTCTCCCCGGCCGGATCGCACAAGCCGAACACAGCGGTCCCACAGGCGTACTACAACGCGAAGTCCGGCGTCCGGAAGCTCACCACCGAGACCGGAGCGGGGCAGTGGGGTACGGCGCTCGCGTTCGCCTGCGCGCAGTACGGGCTGGAGTGCGAGGTCTGGCAGGTGCGCGCGTCGTACGACCAGAAGCCGTACCGGCGGACGATGATGGAGGTCTTCGGGGCGACCGTGCACCCGAGCCCGTCCGACCTGACCGAGGCCGGACGGAAGATCCTCGCAGGCGACCCGGACTCCACCGGCTCGCTCGGGATCGCGATCAGCGAGGCGGTCGAGGCCGCCGTGCAGGACCCCGGGATCCACTACGCCCTCGGCTCGGTGCTGAACCATGTGCTGATGCATCAGACCGTGATCGGCGAGGAGGCGCTGATCCAGCTCGCGATGGTTGGCGAGACCCCCGACCTGATCGTCGGCTGCACCGGCGGCGGGTCGAACTTCGGCGGCCTCGCGTTCCCGTTCCTGCGGGAGAAGTGGGCCGGCCGGATGTCTCCGGTGGTGCGCGCCGTCGAGCCGGCCGCGTGCCCGTCGCTGACCCAGGGCACCTACGCGTACGACTTCGGCGACACGATCGGGATGACGCCGCTGATGAAGATGCACACGCTCGGCCACGACTTCGTACCGGACCCGATCCACGCCGGCGGCCTGCGGTACCACGGCATGAGCCCGCTGATCAGCCACCTGTACGAGACCGGCGAGATCGAAGCCGTCGCCAAGCCGCAGTCCGAGTGCTTCGCCGCCGGAGTCCAGTTCGCCCGTACGGAAGGAATCGTCCCCGCCCCCGAGCCCACCCACGCACTCGCCGCCACCGTCGAGGAAGCCCAGCGCTGCAAGGAGTCCGGCGAGGAGAAGGTCATCCTCACCGCGCTCTGCGGCCACGGCCACCTGGACCTGGCCGCATACGACGCCTACCTGTCCAACGCCATCACCGACCGCACCTGGGAGGACGCCGAGATCCAGTCAGCCGTAGCAACAGCCCTGACCCGGCTCCCGGCCGTCAACTGACAACGAGCACCCTGCCGGCGGACGGTCCGTCGGCAGGTCAGCGGCCTCCGCGCTTCCACCACGGCTTGGGTCGCTTCGCGACGGCGGTCAGCCAGTCCTCCGGGATCGCCCAGCCGCGGGAGCTCAACGCGCCGAAGTACTCCGCCTTCAAGGAATCCGGAATCCAGTAGGTCGCCTTGCGTCGGCCGGATGCCTCGAGGTACGACGCCTCGAAGTACGTGGTGCGCTGACGACGGCTCCACACGGTCGCCTGGTTCGAGCTGTAGGCGAGCCGGACGTAGTCCCAACGCGCCTGCTCGTCGTCCATGTCGTACCCGCGCTCGACCGCACGGCCCTTGCGTGGTTCCTGTTCCAGCTCGTCGATCAGCCTCTGCACGAGGGCGCGGTCCTGGGTCACGCCCGCGGGCAACTGCAGGCCGACCGGATCCAGCACGACCGCGCCCAGTCGCGGCCTGGCGACGTCCAGGAAGACCTCGAGGAGGGCGAAGCCTTCTTCTGCCCGGTCGAACCGATCCAGTTCGGCGTGCAGTGTCGTCACGGCTTCCTCGGGCACGCGCTCACCTTAGCGAGCGAAGGGCTGCCCCTATCTGCCCCGGGATGCCCCGCGTTGCCCCGCCGTGGTCACGCTCAGCAAACGACGCCGAGCACCACAAATGGGCAACCGCGTGCTGCACGGCGTGATCCACAGGGCCCGAAACCCCCTTTTTCGCCAGGGATTCGGGGCAGATCGGGGCAGCTTGGGGCAGATCGTCCACAGGGCCGGATTTGGCGGTCGCGGAGGGTGTTCGGCGCCTTACAGTTACCGCCATGTCAGGGCCGAACGACTTGCTGCGCGAAGCGCGGGAGAGCACACCTTCACGGCGGGCGCCGGGCGAACACATGTCCCGGGGCGAGCTCGCCGAGACCATCTGCGCCTGGCTCTGGGACACCACCGAGATCAAGTACGAGCTCGACGGCCACTACATCGCCAAGCTGGAACGGGGCGCGGTCCGCTGGCCCGGTGCGGCGTACCGCTCCGGCCTGCGGCACGTGCTCGGCGTCGCCGGTGACAGCGAGCTCGGATTCTTCCCGCCCGCCGGCGGCGCTGGTGAGCCGGAGCCGGAGCCGCCGTCCTCGATGGCCGACCACGAAGACGATCTGGTGAACGCGGGCGACGAGTCCATCGCGCTGCTGTCGTTCGCCGAGGAGTCCAACGTCGGCGAGCTCACCGTCGAGCAACTGCACGCCGACATCGAGCGGATCGCGCTGTCGTACCTGCGGACACCGCTCCGGCCGATGTTCGCCAAGAGCCGTGCGATCCGGGACCGGGCGTTCACACTGCTGGCCGGCAACCAATCGCCCCGGCAGTCTCGCGACCTGTACTCGGCCGCCGGCTGGGCGATCACGCTGCTCGCCTGGATGTCGGTCGACCTCGGCCGCCCGGACATCGCCGAGGGCCACACCAGGACGGCCTGGGCGTGCGCCGAGGCCGCGGATCACGACGTACTGCGGGGCTGGATCCGCGCCACGCAGCACACCGCGGCGTTCTGGCAGGAGGACTTCGCCCGCGCGTCGGCGTACGCCGAGGACGGCCTGCGCTACAACGCGGGCACCGCGCGGCTCTTCCTGGCCAGCGCCGCCTCGGTCGACCTCGCCCGCGCCGGTCGCCCCGACAAGGCCCGCGAACTGCTCGACGTCGCCCGCGCGCTGACCGTCCGTCCCGCCGACTCCGAACCGGGCGGCGTCCTGCTCTGTACGCCGGAACGCGCCGAAGGACTGTGGGCGGACACCCACCTGGCGTTCGGCGATGCACGCCGTACTGCGGACCACGCCGACCACAGCATCGCGCTGTTCGAGTCCGTCCCGTTCGCACTCCGGAACGCCGGATCCGAGCGCATGGCCCGGCTGCAGCAGGCGAAGGCGCGGTTGCTGCTCGGCGAGCTCGACGGGGCGATCGAAGCCGTCGAGCCGGTGCTCGAGCTGCAGCCGGAGTACCGCGTCCGCCCGCTGGTGCAGCGGCTCGCGGAGGTCGCGGCCCTCACCGCGCCGTACGCACGGAGCCCGAAAGGCCGGCTGTTGCGGGACCGCATCGCCGAATTCACCCAGCGGCCGGGACTCCCGGCCCGGCCCGCGGCGCCGACCCGGCGCGGCGCGTGAGAGAGGAGCAGACATGTTCAGGGAGGTCCGCGACCACTGGTACTGGCGCCCCAACTGGCGACCCGGGCGGTCGTTCTACACCTGGCACATCATCTTCCCGAACGACGCCGTCCTGACCGACCTGCACACGGCATACCAGCGCCTGGTCGGTTCGCTGCCCGGGATCTCACCGGTCCCGGTGCAGTGGCTGCATCTGACGCTGCAGGGCATCGGGTTCGTGGACAAGGTCCCGCAGGCGGACCTGGATCCGATCATCGAGGCCGCGCAACGCCGGCTCGAACACTTCCGGCCGTTCGAGATCAAGCTCGGCCCGGCGGTCGTCGACGTCGAGAGCCTGCAACTCCCGGCGTCTCCGGTCGACCGGCTACGGCGCCTGCGCGCCCAGCTCCGGGCTGCCGTCACGGACGTGTGGGGCCGCGACTCCGTTCCTGAGCTGCCCGAGCTCGACCCGCACGTCTCCCTCGGCTACTGGAACCAGGTCGCCCCGGCCGAGCCGCTCCGCCAGCGGGTCAACGCCCTGAGCAGCGGCGTCGCCGTCACCGAGGTCACGCACGTCAGCCTGATCAATCTCAATCGCGACCACAAGCAGTACGAGTGGACGAAGTACGCCGACCTGCAGCTCGGCGCAGCGCCGCCAGGTGAGCTGGGAGCAGGACGTTGAGCACGGCTGCCGCACTGTCCGGCGACGCCGCCTCGCTGATCATCCGGGCGCTGCTGGACTTCCGCAGCCTCTGGACGACTCACGACCTCGTGTCGACCACCGGCGTCCCAGCGACGACCTGCCGCCGCGTGGTCAGCCGCCTCGAACAGGAGCACCTCGTAGAACGCCATGCTCCCGGCGTGATCGCCGTACCCAGCTGGCTGGCGCTACTGCGCCGCTGGAACGCAGACGTCCGCTTCAACCGCACCGTCCGTCTGACGTACTGGCGCAGCAAGAACCGCACTCACAACGTCCTGGACCGCCTCCCGGCCACCCCGGTCCGCCATGCACTCACCGGCACCCACGCAGCACAGCACTGGGTGCCGGAAACGCCGGCCGGCCCAACCGTGATCTACACCCCCGACGCGCAACTGGCAGCCACCGTGTGGGATCTCGTGCCGGCCAGGAGCACGTCCATCGTCCTGGCCGAGGCACGAGCCGAGCACGTCTACACCCGCACCCGCAAGACCGACACGGGTCTCCGCCTTGCGGCACCGTCACAGGTGCTCTCAGACCTGCTCACCGGCGCAGCCAAGTCTCGCAACGTCGCAGAGCCGTTGACGCAATGGATGTTGGAGCACGAGCTCGACTGGCGCTACTAGTAGGCGCGCAGTGCGACCACGTGGGCGCGCGGTGCGCCGTTGGTGCGGTGGGCAGTGAGCCGGAGATGGGTCGCAGGCATCGGCGACTTCAGGTGGTGGCGCTGGGTGCGGTGATGGTTGTCGGTCACTTGTGCGATCGACTGCCACGGGCCGTCGCCGTTGCGGAGTTCGACGGAGTAGTCGGCGAGGAGCGTTGGCAGGCACTCGAACGGCGTGCGGTGGTGGTGCAGGTTGATCAGGTCCTCCTGTACGTCGTCGTCCAGCACCACGACGATCTCCGACAACTCCACCGGCTCCGGCCAGGTG
>DASXXB010000391.1:0-38434 GCA_036503355.1 Kribbella sp.
TGGTCGTTCGCCGAGTCGTGGGTTTTGGTTGTGAAATCGGGGTTTTGCGAGCCGAATTCCGCGACTCGTGGTCCCGGGGTAGAGCCGTTCGCCACGACTCGGTGGGGTGGGGGTTGGTTGTTTGTCGAGTCGACTGCGAGCATGGTGTGTTCGAGGGGGGCCAACGCCTGCTCGACGGCGATCAGCGCGACGGGCGGAGCTCTGCGTTGGATCGACGCGCAGGAACCGGCATCGGCTGCATGCTTCTCTGCGGTAGTCAGGTCCCTGGGTCTGCGGCCAGTCCGGGGTACTCGGTAGACGCCCATTCTTCGCGGAGCAATGCGTAGGTGAAGCCGTCGTACCAGGTGCCATCGCGATGCAGTGCACTGGAACGGCTGTGTTCTTCGCGGCGCAACCCCAGGCGTTCCATGAGGCGCCAGGATGCGGTGTTGTCGGCGAAACATCCAGCATGAATCCGCCGCAGCTCGAGCTGGTCGAAGCATATTCCGAGGGCAGCGCGGACCGCTTCTGTGGCGTAGCCCTGTCCTCCGTACGCCGGGTCGAACATCCAGCCGAGTTCGGCCTCGAGGCCCTTGGCGCGGATCGCCACGTCCATCTGCGCCCAGCTGTCGCGCGGCATGACCATGATGTGCCCGATGATCGTGGAGGCGAGCAGGACCATGACATGCGTGGTGGTGCTCGACTTGTTGTCGATTGCGTCGCGGAGCTCGTCGCGCGTGTGCGGCGCCCACCCGAGCCAGTGCTGAACCTCGGGAAGCTGTTCGAAAGCCCATACGGCGTCCAGGTCGTCCGGCGTGTAGGCACGGAGAGACAGGCGCTTCGTGCTTATCGGCCATTCGATCGGCGTCACCTCCGAGAGGATAGCCGCAGACCGCCGCGCCAGGCTGGTCTGACCGCGCCCTGACTCTCATCACCGAGTTGACAGTCCGGTCGCCACGTACGCCGCAGACCCGGCCCGACGAACCAGCTCGTTTCGCAACTCCAGCAACGGACGTGGAGCAGCCAACTGTATGGCGACATTGGATGGAGAAAGCACTACAGCGATCGGGCCTCGCGGCGGTAGCTGTCACCACGTAGCTGCTCGAACTCGTTCCACTGTTCGCCCGGCGCCCGGCGCCCGACGTCCGACGCCGGGCACTCGCGCCGGCGCCAGTGCCCTCGCCCCTCAGTTCCTGACGCGCCCCCGCCGAAGGCGGCAACAAACAGCCGCCGCGAAGCGGTGACCCCTCCAGCCCGCACCACACCCCACGACCCAGCGCCACAACCCCCGCCCCGGCACCCCACCCGACGCGCATCCCGCCGAAGGCGGCAAGGGACAGCCGCCGCGAAGCGGTGTCCTTTCGGTCCGCTCCTCGCTTGAGTGCTCGGCGCCGGAACCGTCACCCCGGCGCCCACGTGACGTGCACCCGCCGAAGGCGGCAACAAACAGCCGCCGCGAAGCGGCGTCCTTCGGACGCACCACACCCGACGATCCCCGCGCCGCAACCATCGCTCCGGCGCCGACACGACGCGCATCCCGCCGAAGGCGGCAAGAGACAGCCGCCGCGAAGCGGCGTCCTTTCGGTCCGCTCCTCGCTGAGTGCTCGGCGCCGGAACCATCACCCCGGCGCCAACGCGACGCGCACCCGCCGAAGGCGGTAACAAACAGCCGCCGCGAAGCGGTGACCCTTCCGGTCCGCACCACACCCCACGACCCCGCGCCACAACCCCCGCCCCAGCACCCCACACGACGCGAACCCGCCGGAGGCGGTAACAGACGGCCGCCGCGAAGCGGTGATCGTTCCGTCCGCGACACACCCGAGTGCCTGGCGCCGCAACCCGCGCCCCGGCGTCTACATAAGCGCACCCGCCGGAGGCGGCAAGTGACAGGCGCCGCGAAGCGGTGTGCTTTCGGACCGGACCACAGCCGACGACCCGCGCCGGAACCATCGCGTCGGCGCCGACACGATGCGGACCCGGCCGAGGCGGTGACAGGTGGCCGGCGCGAAGCGGTGTGCTTTTGGTCCGCGTCACACCCGAGTACCCCGGCGCCCGCAACTCGCTGGAGGGGGTAATAGGGGGCGGGGTGTGGTGGATTGACAGACAGTTCTCAGGTTTTCGCTGTAGGTTCCATCCAAGTGTGTCGGTGAGGAGGGTTTCTGCATGTCCAAGAAGACCCACCAGCAGCAGCTGGCGGCCCGGAAGGCGAGGCGGCAGGCGGAGCGGGACGCGGAGCGCCGGAAGCAGCGGCGGAATCTCGCGGTCACGGTCGCCTCGGTGGTTACCGTGGTCGTGGTCGTCGTGGGGGCGTTCGTGGTCTTCGGTGGCGGCGGTGGCGGCGGTGGCGACGACACCCCGGCGGCGGGCACGCTGACGGCTCCCCCGGAGAACAAGCCCTCCAGCATCCCGACCGCGATCGCGCCGGCGCCGAAGCGCGCGACGCCGCTCGCGGCCGAGGTGAACTGCACGTACAAGAAGAGTGCCGAGCCGGCCAGCAAGAAGGTGAACCCGCCGGCCGACGGCAAGACCAAGGCGTCCGGTACGTCGAAGGTCAGCCTGGACACGTCGATCGGCGACCTGCAGCTGACCCTGGACAGCTCGCTCGCGCCCTGCACGGTGAAGAACTTCCTCAGCCTGGTCGGCCAGAAGTACTTCGACAACACCAAGTGTCACCGGCTGACGGTTGGCGAGGGGCTGCAGGTGCTGCAGTGCGGCGACCCGACCGGGTCCGGCTCCGGCGGCCCGGGGTACAGCTTCGCGGACGAGGTCTACCCGACGCTGAAGTACGGCCGCGGCATCCTCGCGATGGCGAATTCCGGCCCGAACACGAACGGCAGCCAGTTCTTCATCGTGTACGGCGACGCGTCCGGCCTGACCCCGCAGTACACGGCGTTCGGAACGATCGACCAGGCCGGCCTGAAGGCCATCGACAAGGTCGCGGAGGCCGGCGTCACGCCCCAGAACGGTCCGCAGGACGGGACGCCGATCACTCCGGTCGAGATCAAGACCGCAACTGCTGCTGCCTAGGCGAGCAAGCCGTAGCGGGAGCGGGGCCAGGCCAGGAGGGCATGGACCTGCGTGATACCGGATTGCTGCAGGAGCTCCACCGAGCCCTCGCGGAACTTGTACAGGTTCGTCGCGGGGTCCCGCGTGGTGTTCCAGTTGTAGTCGGCGTACGACTGCATCGCCTTCCGGTACCGCGGGTCCGGGCTCACCGAGTCCAGGATCAGCAGGTTCTTGAACCAGATCGAGTTGAACGCGGCACCCTGCTTCGCCAGCATCTCCGGGGTGTTGTAGAACGCCAGCGACGCGTTGGCGACCGACTTCGCGTCGCGCAGGTAGCGCGGGTTACCCGTTGCCTTGAACAACAACACGCCGGCTCCGAGCATCACGCCCTGGTTGTAGCTCCACTGCGTCTTCTCGATGTTGCCGGCCAGGTCGATGTGGTCCCAGTACAGGCCGTTCGGCGCGAGCATGCAGGTCTGCGCCCACTGGTACATCTTCTGCGACCAGGCCAGGTACGACTTGTCCCGGGTCAGCAGGTACAGGTGTGCGCCGAGCTCGGCGCCCGGGCCGTTCGAGATCGTGTTGCGGTCCTGGCTCCACGGCGCCTGCGTCCAGTACACGCCGCCGGCGCAGGGGTGCGACGGGTCGGTGTCCCAGCCGTGGACGACGAGCGCGAAGATGTCCTTGGCGCGCGCGAGCGCGGCGCGGTCGCCGGTCCGCTTGTAGCGCTGGATCAGGTTCAGCCCGATCCACTCGTTGTCGTCGTAGAACTTGTCGCCGCCCTGCCCGTTCGGCGGGCGGACGTACGAGTCGTACCCGGTCGGCGTCGTACCGGAGTTCCAGTAGAACTCGTACGCCGCGATCCGCCGGTCGGCCTCCGCGGCGCCGGCCGGGCCCGCACCCGGGATGCCGGCCAGGTCCTCGGCCGCGATCGCCGCCTGCGAGTACGGCCAGACGTACGAGTACGGGTTGGACTGGGTGTTCGGGTACTCCTCCAGCAGCAAGCCACCCTTGCCCGCGTCGAAGTACTTGTTGATCGCGCCGTACGACGCCTGCGCCCGAGCGGCCGCGGTGGGATCGGCCCCGGCCACGTTGTCCGCACTGGCCGCGGTCATGTTCAGCGATCCGAGAACTGCGACCGCAAGCACTCCAGCGGCCAGACGACCTGATATACCAAGTTTACTGCGCATCGACCTGCTCCTCCTGGGCGGTGATTGACAGCGATGTCATGTTCTAACCGCACCAAGGAGCGCCCGTCAATGGTTCAGCGGCCGAGGTCTTCGGCGGCCGTAGTTGGCATATCAAGTTTGCGAGCGGCGAAGCTGAGCCACGCGGACCGCAGATGCAGCCGGATCCGCATCTGGTCCGCAGTCAGCACCCGCGTACCGCGGGAACCGACGGCCTCGACGGTGAGCGCCCGGCCGCCGCCCGGACCGACACCGGTCCGCTTCAGCACCCGGACGTACCGGATCGTCCCGACGCCGAACACCGCCTGCATCTCCGCGGCCGTCCGGGTCACCGTCCAGGTGACGTTCGGGTTCCCGTTCTTCGGGTACGCGTCCCACCCGTCCACCTTCGTGACCTGGTACGGCGAGTCGCCGGCCGCGGTCGCCCCGCCGTTCGACGACGAGAACTCGGCGATGATCGGCTTGCCCTGGTAGAGCCGGATCTGGCCCGCGGTCGCCGCGATCGCGTTGTTGGTCGACGTCATCTCACCGTCGTACCCGCCGTACACCTGGCAGGACGTCGTGTCGCACAAGTCATACGTTTTCCGTGTCGCGCGACTGCGGTGGAAGACCGAATAGGTGCGCGCAGCAACGGCTTGTGCCTGCAGCGCGGCCGGCTTCCAGCTCGACACCGCCTCCCGCGGTACGACGCCGCGCAGGTAGGACTCGAGCGGCAGCACGTTCACGGTGTCGAGGTGTGCACCGGAAACGTCGATGGCGCGCAGCGCGCCGCGATATCTGCGGACCGCGCCGCTCGGCAGCACCAGGCCGATCACGGCCGCGCCCTCGAACTGCGCCATTCCCGTGAACGTCTTGTAGAGCGTCCATTTCCGGGTCTTCGCGTTGAACCAGCTGAGCTTGGTGCCGTGCTCGCCGTTCGGGTCGATCGACCACTGGTTGACGGTCGCTCCTCTGGGCAGCGGATAGACCTTGCCCGTCGCGAGCGAACGCACTGCCAGTCCGCTCACCGCACCGACCCGGACGCCGTCGGTCGTGTCGGCGCTGATCCGCACTCGGATGCTGCCGGTCGCCTTACCGGTGGTGGTTCCCGGGTAGTAGAAGTTGAGGATCTGCTGCACCGACTTCCCCGCCAGCGCTGCGCCCTGGGCGCCGTACTGCGACAGTCCACGGCCGTGACCGAACCCGCGACCGGTGATCGTCGTGTCCGGTGCCGTCGCCGTCGGCGCGACCTCGCGGGCCTGCGCGGTCGTGCTGACCACCGCCGACGACAGCACCACCGCCGCGATCACACGTTTTCTCATGTTTCCCTCCCGTAGACAAGGTGGACCTGCCGATCGCGGCGGTCCCAGACCAGCCAGCCCCGCTGGAACTTCTGCCGTACGCCGCCGTGCACCTGATAGGCGTCCGTGACCGGCAACCCGAGCCGCGCACTGCCCGCGCCGAGCTGCCGGTACCGGCTCCGGAACGCGCCGGCCGTGGAATGCGGGCCGGTGGCAACGGACCAGAAGACGTCCCGGGTCGCGAAATAGGTCGCCCGGCCGGTGCGTGTCGGATGCTCGCCCCAGAACGGCTGCCCGATGTTTCGGAAACCGAGTTTCCGCGCGTACCGGTAGATCGGAGTCGCGAAACTGCCGCCCATCAAGGTGTTCACGCGTTGCCGCAGCCAGCCGAGCTTGTTGTACAGCTGGGTTCCCGGGCACGCCGTCGCCTTGGTGTCGCGATGCCCGGAAACCGTGTGCAGGCGGGTGCCGTCGAGCACGATCGTTGCCGACGGCGACCGATAGTTGGCGTCCAGCTTCCACGCGATCACCCGCGCCGTCGACTCCAGCATCACCGCCGGCGGCGCCGCCTGCTCGAAGTTCCCGATCACCGCGACGCCGAACGAGTTCGCGTTGTACGACGCGGTGTGCGCGCCGAGCACCGGCAGCTGCGCACCGCCGTACCGGCCCTCGAAGATCCGGCCGAAGCGGTCGACGAGGAAGTTGTACCCGAGGTCGCACCACCCGCGGCTCTTCACGTGGTACGCGTACATCGCCCGCACCATCGCCGGCACCTGCGTGCGCGTGTAGTCGTTGCGGTCGGCGGTGTGGTGGACGAACGCGGCCAGCACCGTCGTCGTGTACTTCGGCCGCGCGCACGACGCCCCGTTGTACGTTCGCAGTCGCTCGTCGGCACCCCAGCGCTTCCGGCTGACCATCAACGGCATCGGGTACGGCGATGCGCTCGACGCCGGACCGATTGCACCGGGGTCGTCGGCGTCCGTGGCGAGCACCCCCGGCTGGATCAGCACCACCTTCGCGCCCGCAACCGTCGCACCGGTGACAGTGACCGCGCTCGCCTGGACGCCGGTGGCCTCGCCGACCCACAACGGTTCGGTGCCGGCGCGCTCAATTCCTTCAGGCACTGATGGATCGGGCCCGTGATCGTCCTCGACCGGTAACGCTTGCCAATCGGTCCATTTCCCGTCCTGCTGCACCCGGACCTTGGCGGTCACGTTCCGCACACCGTCGGGCCAGGTGACGCCGACCATTCCATACGGTTCGGTATGCGACTGGACCGTGACCTCGTCGAGCGGGATCTCCTGGTAGGACGGGTCCTCCGAGGGTTGCAGCGGGACCAGTGCAGCCGCTGTCAGCACCAGCGGGAGCACTCGCGCGGTCTTGCCCATGAACAGCCTTCCGGCGGGGGTCGGACAGGCGCAGGGCGGCGCGCTCCTCGATTATGCGTCGCCGGTGACCGCTTTCCCGGGATTGCGTCACCGTGCGTGGCGGGCCTTGGGGGATTGGATAGGCTCTCCCCAAAGGACCCCCGAGAGAGGCCCGACATGGAATTCATCCTGATCATCGCCGTCGTGGTGATCGCGGTGCTGGCGTACCGCTCGTACCGCCGGACCCAGCTGCAGACCAAGAAGCAGCACGAGATCACCGCAGCCGAGCTCGAGGCGGTCAAGCGCACCGCCGACGAGGACATCACCCGCTTCGGCGAGGAGCTGCAGGATCTCGACCTCGAGATGGTCGGCAAGGACCTCGGCGACGGCGCGCGCCAGGACTACCAGCGCGCGCTGGACTCCTACGAGTCCGCCAAGCAGGCGGTCGGTCAGGTCACCCAGGCCGACCAGATCAAGCACGTCATCGAGATCCTCGAGGACGGGCGGTACGCCGCCGCGTGCGTGAAGGCCCGCGTCAACGGCCAGCCGCTGCCGCAGCGCCGGCCGGCCTGCTTCTTCAACCCGCAGCACGGCCCGTCGGTGGTCGACGTGATGTGGTCGCCGCCGGGTGGCGCGCCGCGCGAGGTGCCGGCCTGTGCGGCCGACGCCGAGCGGGTCCGCGCCGGCGCCGAGCCGGACGTCCGCAAGGTCATGGTCGGCCCGCAGCGGGTTCCGTACTGGGAGGCCGGCCCGGCCTACTCGCCGTACGCGCAGGGGCTGTTCGGTGGCGTCGGCGGCGTCCTGACCGGCATGTTCATCGGCACCGCGCTCGGCGGCATGTTCTCCGGCGGCGGGTACGGCGACTACAGCGACGGGTACGCCGACGGGATGGCCGACGGCGGCGGTGACAACGGCGGTGACGGTGGCGACGGCGGAGGTGACGGCGGCGACTTCGGCGGCGACGGTGGTGGCTTCGGCGACTTCGGCGGCGGCGACTTCGGCGGCGACTTCGGCGGAGACTTCTGACCCGGCCCAACTCTGAACAACGACAGGGCCCCGGCGACCAACTGGTCATCGGGGCCCTGTGCTGAGCTCACTCGCCGTACAGCGGCGGCTGCCCCTCAGCAGTGTTCAGCGAGTACACCGGGTCCTTGAACGTACCGGGCACCTTGCCCAGACCCCGGATCACGGTCGCCGTACCATTGGCGTGACCAACGGCGTACAGGTACGCCGAGCCGGTGTCCTTGTCGATCGCGGTCAGCAGCGTGCTCTGCGTGCCGCACTTCTCCGCGACCAGGGACTCGAAGCCCTGCCAGGTCGACGTCCGGACCTTCTTCACGATCGGCTTCAGCGGCGACGTCCGCGGGATCCGGATCGTGTACAGCGCGCCGCCGCGGGCGTTGGCGAGGAAGGTGTCGTAGGTCTGCGTCTCGCTGATCAGCGCCATCGTCTTCACCGCCGAGAAGCCGGTGGCGATCTCACCGTGCCAGACGCCCTTGGAGTCCGGCACCCAGCGGTGCAGGAAGCCGGGCGCGCCGTCGAGGCCGTACCGAGCCCGCGCCGTCACCGTCGAGCCGGGCGCCTTCTGCCAGAAGGATTCCTCGACCACGGTGAAGGAGCCCCAGCCGGAGCCGATCTTCTTCAGCCCGGACGACGGGCCGCCGGACAGGTCGGAGTAGAACGCCGAGTAGAGCGTGTCGTTGAGGACGACGAGGCCGGTCGTGGTCGAGCCGGCCGGCACCTCGAGGGCCGTGGTCCAGGTCGAGGCCGCCTTCGCGATCCCGGGCGTGAACAGGTGCGGCCCGGCGGTGCGCTTGGCGCTCGGCGGGGACGTCGCCGTCACCGTCGTCGCGTCGATGTCGCCGCCGCTGGTGATCCCCGCCGGGGCCACAGTGCAGGCCGCCGTGGCCACAGTGGACGCCGTGGCTGCCGTGGACGCCGCGTTCGCAGGGCCGGTGGCCGCGGTTGCCAGCCCGCCGAGCAGCACGGCCGAGGCCGCGACCGCGGGTGCGCGCTTGAGTTTCATCAAAAAGGTTCCTCTCGGGAATTGTCGGTCATGCACCGTTGCGGGCGGGCGCGTCGTCGCGGACCCAGCGGGAGATCACCGGGTCCTGGTAGGTCCCCGGCACCTTGCCGAGCCCCTGGATGACGGTCGCACCGTGCCCGACGGCGTACAGGTAAGCCGCGCCGGTGTCCTTGTCGATTGCCGTGAGCAACGTGCTCTGCGCACCGCAGCGCTCGGCGACGAGGGTCTCGAACGTTTGCCAGGTCGTCCTCCGGACCTGCTTCACGGTCGGCTGCAGCCGGGTGTCCGCCGGGATGTGGATCGTGTAGAGCGCACCACCGCGGGTGGTCGCGAGGAACGTGTCGTATGTCGGCGTCTCGCTGATCAGCGTCATCGCCTTCACCGACGCGAAACCGGGGTACTGCCGGACGTTCTTCCAGCTCGTCCAGCGGAACAGTACGCCGTCGTCGCGCAGGCCGTAGCGGGCGATCCGGGTCGCCGGCGAGCCGTAGGCGGCCTGCTCGAACATCCTGAACCGGTCCCACCCGCCGCCGACCCGGTTCAGGTACAGGTAGGGCTCGCCGGTCATCTCGTCGTCGCCGTACGACACGGAGTACAGCGTGGAGCCGAGGACGACCCAGGAGTCGGTCGGTCCGGCGTCCCAGCGCCAGGTGGCAGCCACCTTCGCCGAGCCCGGCGAGAACAGGTGGCGGTCGGCAACCGTCTTCGCGGTCGGAGGTCCGGCGGTGATCGTCGTCTGGGTGGCGTCACCGCCGCTCGTCACGGACTGCAGCGTCATCGAGCAGTCGGAAGCTGTGGTCGCAGCGAAGGCCGCCGTACCGGCCGGGATGGTTGCCAGGGCACCCAGCAGTACGGCGGCCGCTGTGGCGGCGGAGGCTCGTCTCAGGCTCTTCACACCTGGAACGATGCCGCCTCCGCCGCCGAAGTTGCGGTATTTACCTGGTGATCTTGATCGGGACGGACAGCGCGGACGGAGCCGAGGACGGGCCGAGCAGCAGCTCGCCGTTGTAGCTCTGACCGGGTGTCATCGCCTTGTTGTACGCGACGTGCAGCGTCACCGGAGTACCGGCGGCGACCGGGCCGGACGGCAGGCCGCTGACGGTCAGGTCGTGCCCCTGGACCGCGTTCACGTTCAGGGCGAACGCCGGCGTACCGCTGACCGAGAACCCGTGGACCCAGATCTGGTAGTTGCCGTCCGGCGGGTTGACCAGGTCGACCGACTCGTTCGCGGTCGACGTGGTGGACGAGGCCACCACCTCCGACGGCGCGAACACCCCGTCGTTGTTGGCGTCCCGGACCACGAACAGGTCGAGGTCGTTGCTGTCGAGCGCCGTACTGACGCTCAACCGGGACGCGTGCGACAGCGTGAGGTTCTTCTTCACGCTCGCCGTCGAGGGGTCGTCCGGGTTGTCCTGGTGTGCCGTCTCGGTCGTCGTAGTCGGCTGGCTGAGACCGAAGGCGTCCGCCTTCAGCCCGTCCAGCGGCACGCTCGACTCGAACGTCACGTCGAACGCTCCGGAGTCACCGGTCGCGGTCTGGCTGACCGACGACGGCGTCACCGATGCACTGCCCAGCTGCACCTTGAACGGCGTGTTGAACTTGTCGCCCTGCCAGCTGACCTGGTGCAGCGCGACCGCCTGCAGACCCTCCTGCGCCGGCGCGGTGACCACATCGGCCGGCCCGCCGGTCGCGGTGTTGAACCGCCAGGCACCAGCCCGGACGTTGGTGTTCGGGCTCTTCCCGACCGTGTCGATCGTGTACGGCGCGCCGTACACGGAGTCCGGCTCGATCTGGAAGTGGTTGACGGACCGGCCCATGATCAAGGTGTCGAGATCGGTGTACGGACCCGAGTCCTCCCAACTGGTGTTGGCCAGGAACTTGGTGCCTTCGGCCGGGGTCTTCGGTACGTCGAGGTAGAAGAACCGCCAGTCCCCGGACTCGGCCCGCCAGGTCCAGTCGTTCGCACCGAACACCGACCCGTTGTTGTAGGTCAGGTTGCGCTGCGACCGCGCGACGCCGTCGCCGCCGAACGTGATCGCGCCGGTGATCTTCCCGCTCGCGTCCTGCGCCGCCTTCGCCGCGACCGCCACGGACACCGGCACGACCATCTCGTCGGAGCCGCGCCGCAGCACGACCGCACCGGAGTACATGCCGTACGGCGCGTCGGCGGGCACCTTGATCGACGCGGTGAACGAGCCCTTCGCGAACCTCGGCGTACTGACCCACTTCCAGTCGCTGTTCTGGTACCAGTCGATCGAGACCTTGAAGTCCGTGACCGGGATCTTCGCGTTCTTCGCCGAGTGCTGCAGGCCGAGGAACAGCCCGTTCGCCATCCGCTTCGCCGGGTCGGCGACGTACGACTGCAGGGCGTTCGAACCGGCCCGGTGGTACATGAACCGGCTGTACTCGCCCTGTTCCATCTCGGACTTCGCGAAGTCCAGGTCGAGGAAGCCGTCGATGTTCGAGCTGGTCGTCTTGTCGGTGTGGTTGACGACGCCGTTGTGGTTCTTGTCGGTCCACAGCCGGCCGTCGTGGTTGACGTCGGTCCAGTTGTACGTGAGCAGCCGCCACGCCTGGTCCTCGGTCAGGTTGTCGTCGCCGTCGAACTGCGCCCTCGGGTACTCGAGCTTGACGACCATCAGGTCGGCGTTGCGATGCTGCTTGACCTGTCTGGTCAGATCGATCAGGTAGTCCGGCGCGTTGAAGTTGCCGGTACTCTCCTGGCTCAGATCCTTGCTGCTGAACGAGATCGTGTCCGAATCGGTCCGGACCAGCTGCCGGTCGCTGACCTGCCAGACACCGTTGCCGTTGACATCGAACTTCTGGCTGTCGGTGCCGCCCGGCGAGATGACGTTCGCGAACACCGGGTACTCCGTACCGCGGTAGTCACCGACCCGCCATTCGGTCGGCGACACGCTCGCACGCCGGCCGAGCGCGCTGGCAACCGCCTTGCCGGCGTCGACCGAACCCGATCCCTGGACGTTGGCGTCGTACCCGAGATCCTTCGCGGACGACTTCAGGATGTCCTGAGCGGTCGCGTAGAAACCGGCCGGTACGGCGCCGTGGTGCGCCTTCTCGTACGCCTGGTAGACCAGCGCGGTCGCGCCCGCGGCGACCGGCGTGGACCGGCTGGTGCCGCCCCACGAGACCCACGCGTTCCGCCCGTCGAGGACGGTGTTCAGCGTCGAGTCACCGGGGGCATAGGCGCCGTCGGCAACGACATCGACGCCGTTCGTGGCGTTCGCGCCGAAGCCGCGGTTCGACCAGACCATCACGTCGTTGTCGTTGATCTGGCTGGTCCGCACCAGCGAGTCCCAGCCGGTGCCGCCGAACTGCGTGGACGCACCGACCTCGATCGCCGTCGACGCCCCGGCCGTCGTCGTACCGAATCCGGGCGCACCGTTGCCGGTCGAGAACAGCGGGGTCGTCTTGAAGCCGTTGTGGATCACGTCGGCTTCCTGGCTCGCCGCGTCCCAGCCGTCGTTGTCGGTGGTCGACTCGCCGTACGAGTTCGACGTGACGTCGACGCCGCCGCGGGTGGACAGGAAATACCCGAACTGGGTGGAGAAGTCGAACCCCATGTAGATGTCGCCGAACGGCGCCAGCTTGGCGTGCGGCGCGCCGCCCAGGACCGCACCGGCGTACTTGCCGCCGGGGATGTCCTTGAACGTCGGCGCCTTCCCGTTGATCACGGCCTGGCCGACGATGTTCGACGCGGTCAGCGTGCCGTGGCCCTCGATCGCCGGGTCGAAGTCACCGGTCCAGGCGAGCAGTTCACCGGAGCCGTACGACGTGTCCTGTACGCCGAACGCGTCCAGGCCGCCCGGGATCGGGGTCTTGCCGTCGGAGACGTAGTACAGCAGGCCGCCGGACAGGTCCGTGTAGCCGTCGCCGTTCATGTCGCGGTACGACGCGGGCGAGGCCTTGGTCACCGGCTTCTCGTCGGCGAACGAGTAGTCGTCGTCCAGGTCGACGTACACGGTGTCGTAGACGCCCGCGGTGTGCGGGTCCGTGACCAGGAAGCCCGGGCGCTCGCCGTACAGCTGCAGCAGGTGGTCGTCCGGGTGGCTGCCGAGCATGACCTTGCCGGACTTGCTCCACTTCGCCGGGAAGCTGTACGTGTGCTGCTTGGTGCCGGCCGGTGCGTTGAAGTTGCGGGACGGCCCGGTCTTGGTGGCGAAGTCGACGCTGCAGGTGCCTGCCGCGACGGCGCAGGTCGCCGCGGAGGTCTTCGTGTACCAGGACAGGCCCTGGTCGACCTGCCCCGGGGCGGACAGCCACTGCAGCGTGCCGTACGGGTCGAACGCCTTGGGCCAGCCGTTCCAGCCGGCCTTCGCACCGGTCTGACCGCTCCAGGTCTGCCAGGTGTTCAGCAGGTCCGGGTGGCCGAAGTCGGTGCCGCCGTCGAGGACGCCGACAGTCACGCCCTCACCGGTGAAGCCCGCCTTCCAGGCGCCGGTGAAGTTGTGCGACTTGGCGTCCAGGAGGTTCTGCTTGCGGAGCTTGTCGAAGTTGGACGGGCGCAGTGGCGGCGCCTCGGAGTACGGGACGTCGTCCGCCTTCACCTTCGCCAGCGCCGCCTGCTGCTCGGCCGCGGTCGGCGCCTGGTGCAGATCGGGATCGGGATCGGACAGCGGCTGCCCGGTGCGGGCCAGCTCGACCGGCTGCACCGCGACAACTCCTGGTACGGCGGCCAGCTTCGGCAGCGCCTGCACCGGGATCGAGCCCATCACCAGCCCGGCCGCGCCGGACCTCGCGACATGCGCATTGTCGAGGACCTGCTCGGCCTTGGCCGGGTCGCCCTGCACGGTGGCGAACACCGCGACCGTCGCGGTCTCACCCTTCTTGACCTTCGCCTCGAGCTTCGGATCCAGCTTGCTCAGCGCCGCATCGCTGGCCGACTGCACCTGGAGCGGTCCGGACGGCGGACCCTCCCCTGTCGCGGCCTGCACCGGCCCTGGTGCCGCAACCAGAGATGCTGCGACCAGACCGGTCAGACCTACCAGGCCGGCGACGTACCTCACGCGTCGTCTCATGTCTTTCCCCTCCGGAGTGGAGCGGCTCCCCCGAGCCAACCGCGCTCAACATCCGGAGCGTAAGACCCCGATCACTGATGCGGTAGCGAAACCGGCCGGTTACGCGCGCAGGTTTTCCCGCAACTTTCCACCGTCCGCTGTGATCTCGGGGCATGCCAGACCAGGCCCGGTGATGCCTGCAGGGCATCACCAGCACCGAAAGAGGTCTTGGACAGCCCTTCGGATCACTGACAGCCTGAACAAGTAATAGAAATTTGAATTTCCTTCCTACCCGAGGAGCGTCAGCGTGCACGTTTTCGTCACCGGCGGGACCGGCCATTCCGGCTCGTACATCGTCCCCGAGCTGATCGCCGCCGGCCACGAGGTCACCGGACTGGCCCGGTCGGACACCGCCGCGGCGACGCTGTCCGCGCTCGGCGCGAAGGTGCGTCTCGGCGACCTCGAGGATCTCGACGGGCTCAAGGAGGCGGCCGCGGACTCCGACGGCGTCATCCACGTGGCGCACCGGCAGGACCTGCTTCCCTCCGGCGGGATCGATGCCGTCGCCGCTGCGGAGGTCCCGATCATGCTTGCGTACGGCGAGGCGCTCGCAGGAACGGGGAAGCCTCTGGTCGTCGCCGGGAGCATCGGCTCCCCCGGGCAGCTGGGCCGGCCGGTCACCGAGGACGACCCGGCCCTGCCCGTTGGAGACGAGCACAAGGGCACCCTGCGGGCACGCAATGTCGTGGAATCCGCCGTCATCGGCCTCGCGGAGCAGGGAGTGCGGTCTTCGGTCGTACGGATCGCCAACATCGCGCACGACACGAACGACCGGGCCGGCTTCCTTCCCCTGCTGATCGCATTCGCGCAGCAGAAGGGGGTCGCCGGCTACCCCGGAGACGGCACGAACCTCTGGAACGCCGTCCATACCCGCGATCTCGCCTCCTTGTTCCGCCTGGCGCTGGAGAAGGGGGCCGCCGGCAAGTACTGGCACGCGGTCGGGGACGGGGCGATCCCGCTCCGCGAGATCGCCGAGGCCATCGGCAGCCGGCTGGGTGTTCCTGCCGTGAGCATCCCGCTGGACGAACTGATGGTGCCGGGGTACTTCGGATTCCTCGCGAACATCGTCACGCAGAGCTATCCGGCGTCCAACCTCATCACCCGCCGGAACCTCGGCTGGGGTCCCGTTCAGCCCGGCCTGTTCGCCGATCTGGACAACGGCCATTACTTCCCGGCCGGCTGACCACCAAAAAGAAAGAGAGCACATCCCATGAACAGCATCACTGTCATCGGTACGGGCAACATGGCCCGCACCATCGGCACGCTCGCGCTAGCGGGCGGCAACACCGTCGAGGTCGTCGGCCGTGATCAGTCCAAGGCCGAGGACCTGGCCAAGGCGCTGGGCGACGGCGCGACGGCGGGCAAGTGGGGCGCCGTACCGGCCGGAGACATCGTCATCACGGCTCTGCTGTACGCCGCTGTTGTGCCGACCGTCGCCGAATACGGGGAAGCCCTCGCGGGCAAGGTCATCGTCGACATCAGCAACCCGTTCAACGCGACGTTCGACGGACTGGCGCACAGCGAGGAGACCTCGGTCGCGCAGGAGGCCGCCAAGGTGGCCCCGGCCGGCGCGAGCGTGGTGAAGGGCTTCAACACCATTTTCCGCAATGTCCTGGAAAATGGCCGGCCCACGGTCTTCTTCGCCGGTGACGACGCGCAGGCCAAGACCGCCGTGGCGGCCTTCGTCGAGAGCCTCGGGCTCCGGCCGCGGGACGTCGGCGGCCTGAAAATGGCGCACTGGCTGGAGGGGATGGGCCTGGTCACGATGGGCCTGGCCGGCAACGGCGTCGGGCATTGGGACTTCGCCATCGGTGTCGACGAATTCACCGGCTGACCGTCCGGCTCTCAGTTGCGGAGGTGGAGGCGGCGGGCTGCCTCTGCGACTGATCCGGAGATCGAGGGGTAGACGGTGAAGGACTGGGCCACCTGGTCGACGGTGAGGCGGGCGGCGACGGCCAGGGAGATCGGGTGGATCAGTTCGCTGGCGCGCGGGGCGACGACCACGCCGCCGACGACGATGCCGGTGTTGGGCAGGCAGAAGAGTTTGACGAAGCCGTCGCGGACGCCCTGCATCTTGGCGCGCGCGTTGTCGGCCAGCGGGACCTTGACGACCAGCGCCGTACTGCCGCCGGCGTCCACGACCGCCTGGGAGAGCCCGACGGTGGCGATCTCGGGGGCGGTGAAGACGTTGGCGGAGACCGTTGACTGGTCCAACGGCGTGACGGCGTCCCCGAGCGCGTGGGCCATCGCGATCCGGCCCTGCATGGCGGCCACCGAGGCCAGCATCAGCACGCCGGTGCAGTCGCCGGCGGCGTAGACGCCGCGGGCCGTGGTCCGCGACACCCGGTCGACCTGCACGAACCCGCCGTCGGTCAGCGACACGCCCGACTCGACCAGATTCATGTCGTCGGTGTTCGGCAGCGAGCCGACCGCGAGCAGCGCGTGCGATCCCTCGACCTTGCGGCCGTCGGTCAGCGTCACCACGACCCCGTCGCCCAGCCGCTTCACCGACTCGGCCCGGGACTTGCTCAGCACCGTCAGCCCGCGCCGCTTGAACACGTCCTCGAGAACCGCTGCCGCGTCAGCGTCCTCCCCCGGCAGCACGCGGTCCCGCGACGACACCAGTACGACCTCACTGCCGAGCGCGTCGTACGCACTGGCGAACTCGGCGCCGGTCACACCCGACCCGACGACGATCAGGCGCTCAGGCAACTCGGACAGCTCGTAGACCTGCTCCCAGGTGAGGATCCGCTCGCCGTCGGGCTCGGAGCCTTTCAGCACGCGAGGCCTTGCTCCAGTGGCGATCAGCACCACATCGGAGTCCAGCCGCTCGTCGCCGACGACCACGGTCTCCGGGCCGTCCAGCCGGCCCCGGCCTTTGATCACCCGCACCTTGTCGCGGTCCAGCCGTCGGCTGATGCCCTCCGACTGCGCGGCGGCCAGCGCCTTCACGCGTTTGTTGACGACGGAGAGATCGACACGCACGGCGTTGGCCGGATCGTCGTCGCCGTCGTCCAGCCGGACGCCGAGCTCGCCCGCCTCCTCGACCTCGGTCATCACCTCCGCCGTGGCGATCAGGGTTTTGCTCGGTACCGCGTCCGTGCGCACGCCGGAACCGCCGATCCCGTCGGAATCGACAACCGTTACCTCCCCACCGAGCTGGGCGGCCGCACTCGCCGCTTCGTACCCGCCTGGACCGCCTCCGATGATCACAACTCGCGCCACGGGAGGCCATTCTTCCGTATCCTCTGTTCCCGTGACCCTGTACGCCGCGTTTGCGTCGAATCTGGACCCGAACCTGATGGCCGAGCGGTGCCCGTACTCGCCCCTGCGCGGGACCGGCTGGATCACCGGCTGGCGACTCACCTTCGGTGGCGAGGAGCTCGGCTGGGAGGGCGCGATGGCGACCGTCGTCGAGGACCCGGCCGACCCCGCCAACCAGGTGTTCGTGGCGCTGTACGACATCCACCCCAAGGACGTCGAACGGCTCGACGAGTGGGAAGCGATCGACCAGGGCATCTACCGCAAGATCCAGGTCCGGGTGCAGACCCTGGACGGCGAGCAGCTGGCCTGGATGTACGTGCTGAACGCGTACGAAGGCGGCCTGCCGTCGGCCCGCTACCTGGGCATCCTCGCCGAGGCCGCCGAGGCCGCCGGCGCCCCCGACGACTACGTGGCGGACATCCGCTCGAGACCGTGCCAGTCGTCGGGTCATTAGAGTGCCCATGTGACCGATGATCTGAAGGCCGCCGCTCTGGCCTGGCTGCGCGAGGACCCCGACCCCGACACGCGCCTGGAGCTGACCAAGCTCCTGGACGCCGCGGACTACGACGAGCTGTCGGACCGCTTCGACGGCACCCTGGAGTTCGGTACGGCGGGGCTGCGCGGTGCCGTCGGCGCCGGACCGAACCGGATGAACCGGGTCGTCGTGATCCGCGCTGCCGCCGGACTCGCGGCGTACCTGAAGGCGCAGGGCCGCACCGACGGCCCGGTTCTGATCGGGTACGACGCGCGCCACAAGTCGGACGTGTTCGCGCAGGACACCGCCGCCGTGATCCGCGGCGCCGGGCTGGACGCCGTACTGCTCGACCGGCCGGCTCCGACGCCGGTGGTCGCCTTCGGGATCAGGCATCTGCACGCGGTGGCCGGCGTGGTCGTGACGGCCTCGCACAATCCGCCGCAGGACAACGGCTACAAGGTGTACCTCGGCGACGGGTCCCAGATCGTGCCACCGGCCGACGCGGAGATCGCGGCCGCCATCGCAGCGGTCGGCCCGCTGGCCGACGTACCGCGGCGCGACGACTGGCAGATGGCCGGGGACGAGCTGCTGGACGCGTACCTGGACCGCATCGCCGAGCTGGTGCCGGCCGACGCGCCGCGGGACCTGAACGTCGCCTACACGCCGCTGCACGGCGTAGGCCGGACCCTGGTCGAGAAAGCGGTGGCCCGCGCCGGGTTCGCCGTACCGCAGGTGGTCGCGTCGCAGGCCGATCCGGACCCGGACTTCCCGACCGTCTCGTTCCCGAACCCGGAGGAGCCGGGCGCGATCGATGCCGCCCTGGACCTGGCACGGGAGATCGGCGCGGACATCGCCGTCGCGAACGACCCGGACGCGGACCGCTGCGCCGTCGCGGTTCCGGACGCGAGCGCCGCGGGCGGCTGGCGGATGCTGCGCGGTGACGAGCTGGGCAGTCTCCTCGGAGAGTTCCTGCTCCCCGGATCGGCAGGCGTCGCGGCGTGTTCGATCGTGTCGTCGTCGCTGCTCGGCAAGATCGCGGCGTCGTACGGCGTGCGGTACGTCGAGACGCTGACCGGGTTCAAGTGGATCGGGCGGGTCCCGGAGCTGGTGTTCGGCTACGAGGAGGCGCTCGGGTACTGCGTGGACCCAGCGGCCGTGAAGGACAAGGACGGCGTGTCGACGCTGGTCCGGGTGCTGCAACTGGCAGCGCAGGCGAAGGCCGCGGGGCGGACACTGGTGGATCTGCTGGACGATCTGGCGGTCAAGCACGGCCTGCATGCGACCGACCAACTGTCGGCGCGGGTCGACGACCTGGCGCTGATCGGGCGGGCGATGGAGCGGCTGCGGGCGACACCGCCGCGGTCGCTGGGCGCGTACACCGTCGAGCGGATCGACGACCTGAGTGAGGGCTCGGAGTCGTTGCCGCCGACGGACGGGCTGCGCTACACCCTCTCCGAGGGCGCACGCGTGGTCGTGCGCCCGTCGGGTACGGAGCCGAAGCTGAAGTGCTACCTGGAAGTGGTCGTCCCGGTCACGACGGACGTGGCCGCGGCGCGTACGCAGGCAGCGGATGCGTTGGCAGCCATCAAGACCGACCTGGCTGCCGCGGCAGGGATCTGACCCGGAACACCTGGCGGGTGGTTCCGGGGCTCAGCGGGCGGCGGCTGCTGCCTCGGCCCTCTCGGCGTGCAGCGAGCTCTGCAGGGACGAGTGCAGGATGCGGAGCGTGCTGGTGGACTGCATCAGCGCGTCCCGCTCGTCCGGGTTCCGGTTCGCGAGCGCGGCGATGTCGTTGATGGCGGCCTCGATCCGGGCGATCCGGTCGGCGACCGTACCCTCCTGGCTGCTGGCCTTGCGGATCGCGTCCGACGTGACCGTCCAGACGTCCTCCTTGTCGTTGGTACGCCGGGACATGTCCACCATCTGGCTCAGCGCGGCGAGGTCGTGGTCGACCTGGGTGCGCTCGACCGGCGTGGTGATCCCGACGGTCGCCTGGCGCAGCCGGGTGACATGCCCGGACAGCTCCGACCAGGTGGACCGGCCGCTCTTGATCTTGTCCAGCACCTTCGCGTACTCGGTGTTGAACTCGTCGTAGTTCACTGTCGTTGACTCCTGCCGTTCGACGATCGACTCAGAACTCTAGGGCCTGCGCACCGCGAACAAGTAACCACACGATCGCAGATCGTGCAGGTGTCGCCAAAACGCAACAGCCGCCCGGTACGCCAACGCGTACCGGGCGGCCGAGTTACGTGCTTGCTGTTCCCTCAGCGAGTGCCGGGGATCAGGCGACGTACGGCGAGCTCGCGCCGAAGGTGTTGCAGTTGCCCGCGACGGTGTAGGTGTGCTTCGCGTTGAAGCCCATCGTCGACCAGAAGGCGTGGTTCTTCATCGAGCCGTGGTCACGGGCGTGACCCGGCTGGTCGCCCATGTGGGTGACCAGGTAGTTGAACTGGACCAGCAGGCCGCCGCTCATCGGGTAGTACCGCTTGTTGGCGCCGATGTAGGCCGCACCGAGGCAGGAGGCCTGCAGCTCACGGCGACGGCTCTCCTCGAGCCGCGCGGCGTTGGTGCTGAACGCGTTCTGGCGGGCCCAGGACGCGTTCAGGATGCCGGTCAGCCACTGGACGTGGTGGCCGTACTCGTGCGCCATCATCTGGGTCAGCCAGGCGCGCGCGTAGGTCGGGTTCTGCTTCCAGGTGTTGATGATCTGCGCGGCCGGGATGTAGATCGCACCGCGGTTCGCGCTGCAGTAGTAGCCGGTGTAGTTGTAGAGGACCCCACAGCCGGTGTTGATCTTGGTGCCGGTGTGCACCGACAGCGCCGGCTTCACCTTGTACGCCGCGCCGGCTGCCTTCAGCGGGACCGCCCACGCCGCGTACATGCAGGTCCACAGCTTGCTCGCGTAGGACTGGACGCCCGCCACGGTGCGCAGCGAGACGTTGACCTCCTTGCACTTCGACGGCGTGATCGCCGGCGTCTTGTAGAGCTTGTTGTAGCGCACGATGTTCGTCAGCGACGACTTGGTCGTGAGTGCGTCACCGGCCGGCGGGGTCGCGATCGCCTGGTTCGGGACGGCGGCCGGCTGCGGCAGGGCCGGGTAGTCGGTGGTTGCCGCGGCCGGGGTGGCCTGCGCGTTCGGAAGTGCTACAGCTGCAAAGGCGGCGACGGCGGCGACGCCGGCCAGCCCGCGCAGGGCCTTACGGGAGAGGTTGACCATGAGCTCCACTCTCGATGTGTCTAGGGACGTGTCGGACCCAATCCTGAGTGCACAGGGGTTCACCCGGGCTTGGACACCGGCTCTGACGCGGCGATTCGCGCCACAGTTCCGGTCAGCCGCCGAGTTTCTCGCCGAGGAACCGCAACTGGTCGGGCAGCATCCGCCGCCAGTAGCCGGGCGTGTGCAGCCCGGGCTGCTGACCACCTGACGCCTTCAGCTCCGCGCGCAGGTCGGCGGCCGCCTCGGCGAACGGGTCGTCGCGTCCGCAGTCGATGCGGACGGCAACGTCCCGGAACCCGTTCGGCCGGCCGAACACCTGGCTGCGCTCGAAGTCGCCGGCGTCGTCGAAGGCGCCGGGCTGCGCATCGGCGTACCGGTGCCACAACGCCGGGCTGAGCGCGCCGACAGCCACCGCCTGCACCGACGGCCCGACGCGCCGTTGCCAGTAGTGCAGTGCGACCTGGAGCAGGGCGCCGTACCCGCCCATCGACCAGCCGAGGACGGCGTACCGGCTGGTGTTCAGCCCGCGATCGGCGAGCAGTGGCAGGAACTCCTGGCCGAGCATGAAGCCTGGATCGTTGCCGTCGGCCCGCCGGTGCCAGTAGCTGTCCGGCCCGCCGTCGACAGTTGCCAGGGCGTACGGCGGCGTACCGGCGCGGACCGTGGCGGTCAGGAAGCGGTCGATCCCGAGATCGTTGACCGCCGACGTGTGGTCGCCGCCGCGGCCGTGCAGGACGAGCACCACGGGCAGCCTGGCCTTCACGTCGTACCCGTCCGGATAGATGACGCTGTAGCCGACCTTGGTCCGCCGGCCGAACGAGTTGAAGCTCCCGGACACCACCGGGCCCGCCGGTACGTCGGGGACGACACCGTCCGGGCCGGTGAGCCCGAGGACGTCGTGGACCCGCCCGCGGCCGGGGATCACACCGGTCTCGAGGGCGGCGACCGCGGCGACGCCGGCGACGGCTGCCGCGGCACCGGTACGGACGAAGGTACGCCGGGTGATCACGCCGGTCAGCGGAGAATCGCGGCGACCACCGCGATCACGGCCAGCACGCCGATGACGATCAGCTCGGGCCGCGCCCATTCGGTGACGACCTCGCCCTCGGATGTGCCGGAGAACTGCTCCATGTGGCTCTCGATCCGGCTGACCACGATGTCTGCTTTGGAGATCGAACTGTCGGCGCGGAGCTTTCGCCCGCCGACCCGTTGCTTGCGAAGGTCGCGCATGACCAGTACGACGCCGGGCGCGCGGAAACGGTTCGTCCCGGTATGGATCCGCAGGACGTCGGCGACGTCGGCGCCGGTCACCTTCGACCACGGGATCTGGTGATCGCGCAGGTGGTTGCGCAGCAGCAGGTTCTCCGGGCTGAGCGTGACCGACGGGCGCATCAGGCCGACGTAGGCCAGCATCATGAAGATCCCGATGATGCTGCCGACCAGGGCGCCGGTGGCGGTCCGCCACTCCAGGATCACGTCGAGCAGGCCGAGAGCCCCGATCACCAGGACGATGGTGCCGGTGATCCGGTTCGACGCGGACAGGTACTGCTCGCTCTCGGGCGATTTCGACTTCACCAGCACAACGTAACCGGCTCTCAGAATCGGCACTAGACTGCCTTGGGTGACCACACTCGACAGCGGCGTCGACAGCTTGGCCGACGTGACCTCGTCCGAGGACCGGCTGCGCCGGTTCCTGCTCGGGCTGCCGGGCGTCGACCAGGTCGGCGCGGAGGCCCGGGCCGCCACGCTGAGCACGCGGTCGATCAAGACCACCGCCAAGGCGTACGCGCTGGACCTGGCGATCCGGATGATCGACCTGACCACGCTCGAAGGCCAGGACACCCCCGGCAAGGTGCGGGCCCTGTGTGCGAAGGCGAAGCGGCCGGACCCGGCCGACCCGAGCGCGCCGCAGGTCGCCGCCGTCTGTGTGTACCCCGACCTCGTCGCCACCGCAAAGCGGGAGCTGCAGGGATCCGGGATCAACGTGGCGAGTGTCGCGACTGCCTTCCCCAGCGGGCGTTCCAGCCTGGCGATCAAGGTCCAGGACACCAAGGACGCGGTCGCGGCCGGTGCCGACGAGGTCGACATGGTGATCGACCGCGGCGCCTTCCTGTCCGGGCGCTACGCGATGGTCTTCGACGAGATCGCCGCGATCCGCGAGGCCGCGGGCGACGCGCATCTCAAGGTGATCCTGGAGACCGGCGAGCTGGCCACCTACGACAACGTCCGGCGCGCCTCCTGGCTGGCGATGCTGGCCGGCGCGGACTTCATCAAGACCTCCACCGGCAAGGTGTCCCCCGCGGCCACCCTGCCCGTCACGCTCGTGATGCTGGAAGCCGTCCGCGACTACCACGAGGCCACCGGGCTGCACATCGGCGTCAAGCCGGCCGGCGGCATCCGGACCGCGAAGGACGCGATCAAGTACCTGGTCACGGTCAACGAGACCGCCGGGCCGGACTGGCTGGACCCGGAGCTGTTCCGCTTCGGCGCCTCCAGCCTGCTGAACGACCTGCTGATGCAGCGCACCAAGCTGGCCACCGGGCACTACCCGGGCCCCGACTACTTCACGTTGGACTGACAGGCATGAGCAGATTCGAATACGCACCGGCTCCCGAGTCGCGGGCCATCGTCGACATCAAGTCGTCGTACGGCCTTTTCATCAACGGGCAGTTCACCGACGCGACGGACGGCAAACCGTTCAAGACCGTTTCGCCTGCCTCGGAAGAGGTTCTGGCCGAGGTCAGCGAGGCCGGGCCGGCCGACGTCGACAAGGCGGTGCGTGCCGCGCGCAAGGCCTTCGAGAAGGTCTGGGGCCCGATGGCGGGTCGCGACCGGGCGAAGTACCTGTTCCGGATCGCCCGGCTGATCCAGGAGCGCTCCCGCGAGCTCGCGGTGCTGGAGTCGCTGGACAACGGCAAGCCGATCCGCGAGTCCCGCGACGTCGACATCCCGTTGGTCGCCGCGCACTTCTTCTACTACGCGGGCTGGGCCGACAAGCTCGAGTACGCCGGTGTCGGCGACGACCCTCGGCCGTGGGGCGTCGCGGGCCAGGTGATTCCGTGGAACTTCCCGATGCTGATGCTGGCCTGGAAGATCGCGCCGGCACTGGCGGCCGGCAACACCGTCGTACTGAAGCCGGCCGAGACGACGCCGCTGACCGCGCTGGCGTTCGCGGAGATCTGCCAGCAGGCCGATCTGCCGCCCGGCGTGGTGAACATCGTCACCGGTGCGGGCCGGACCGGTCAGGCTCTGGTCGAGCACCCGGACGTCGACAAGGTCGCGTTCACCGGGTCCACCGCGGTAGGCCGGGCGATCGCGAAGTCGGTCGCCGGCACCCACAAGGCGGTCACGCTGGAGCTCGGTGGCAAGGCGGCGAACATCGTCTTCGAGGACGCGCCGATCGACCAGACCATCGAAGGCATCGTCAACGGCATCTTCTTCAACCAGGGCCACGTCTGCTGCGCGGGCTCGCGGCTGCTGGTCCAGGAGAGCGTGTACGACGAGATGTTGGCGCGACTGAAGCGCCGGATGGGCACGCTGCGGGTCGGCGACCCGCTGGACAAGAACACCGACATCGGCGCGATCAACTCCGCCGCCCAGCTGGCGAAGATCCGCGAGCTGTCGCAGGTCGGCGAGGACGAGGGCGCCGAGCGCTGGTCGCCCGAGTGCGAGCTGCCGGCGAACGGGTACTGGTTCCCGCCGACCGTGTTCACCGGCGTCTCCCAGGCGCACCGGATCGCCCGCGAGGAGATCTTCGGCCCGGTGCTGTCCGTCCTGACGTTCCGCACCCCGGCCGAGGCGGTCGAGAAGGCGAACAACACCCCGTTCGGGCTGTCCGCGGGGATCTGGACCGACAAGGGTTCCCGGATCCTCTGGATGGCGAACCAGCTGCGCGCCGGCGTGGTCTGGGCGAACACGTTCAACCGCTTCGACCCGGCCTCGCCGTTCGGCGGCTACAAGGAGTCGGGCTACGGCCGCGAGGGCGGTCGCCATGGTCTGGAGGCCTACCTTGCCCACTAAGGACACTCCGAGGCTGGAAGTGCGCAAGACTTACAAGCTCTACATCGGCGGCGCCTTCCCGCGCAGCGAATCCGGCCGTTCGTACGTCGTGAACAATGCCAAGGGCAAGTTCCTGGCGAACGCTTCGCAGGCCTCCCGCAAGGACGCCCGGGACGCGGTCGTCGCGGCCCGTAAGGCGTTCGGCGGCTGGCACGCGCGGACGGCGTACAACCGCGGCCAGGTGCTGTACCGGATCGCCGAGGTGATGGAGGGCCGGCACCAGCAGTTCAGCGCCGAGGTCGCCGCCGGCGAGGGCCTGTCGATCTCCAAGGCCCGGGCCGTCGTGGACGCGGCCATCGACCGCTGGGTCTGGTACGCCGGGTGGGCCGACAAGCTCGCCCAGGTGGTCGGCTCCTCGAACCCGGTGGCCGGCCCGTACTTCGACTTCTCGTTGCCTGAGGCAACCGGCGTGGTCGCGGTGCTCGCGCCGCAGGACTCGTCGCTGCTCGGCCTGACTTCGGTGATCGCGCCCGCGATCGTCTCCGGCAACACGGTGGTCGCGGTCTCGTCGTACGAGCGGCCGCTGCCGGCCGTGACGCTGGGCGAGGTGATGGCGACTTCCGACGTACCGGGTGGGGTGGTCAACATCCTCACCGGCTCCGCGTCCGAGATCGGGCCGTGGCTGGCCTCGCACCAGGACGTGAACGCGATCGACCTGTGCGGGATCTCCTCGGAGGAGGAGGCGACCGCTCTCGAGGTCGCCGCCGCCGACAACCTCAAGCGGGTACGCCGTCCCGCCGAGGAGGACTGGTCCGCGGACCAGGGTCTGTCGCGCCTCCTGCAGTACCTCGAACTGAAGACCGTGTGGCACCCGATCGGAGTCTGATCAGTGCTGAAGCCAGGTGACCGGGTCGCGATCGTCTCGCCGTCCCGCGGGCTGCCGGAGATCTTCCCCGGGCCGTATGAGCTCGGCCTGCGCCGGCTGCGGGAGGACTTCGGACTGGACCCGGTCGAGTACCCGACCACCCGCAAGCTCGCGAGCACGCCGGAGGAGCGGGCGGCCGACCTGCACGCGGCCTGGTCGGATCCGTCGATCCGCGCGGTGTTCGCCTCGATCGGTGGCGACGACCAGATCACCGTTCTGAAGCACCTCGACCCGGCCGTGTTCACAGCCGACCCGAAGCCGTTCTTCGGCTACAGCGACAACACCAACCTGCTGAACTTCCTGTATTCCTTGGGATTGCCGGGCTACTACGGCGGCAGCGTGATGGTGCAGTTCGGGCGCGGCGGCGCGATGCACCCGGACACCGAACGCGCGCTGCGCGCGGCGATGTTCGAGCCCGGCGAGTTCGAGCTGACCCCGGCCGAGGGGTGGACCGACCACGACCACGACTGGGCCGTCCCCGCGAACCTCGAGACCGAGCCGCCGCTGTTCCCCGGCACCGGCTGGACCTGGAGCGGCACGCGCGAGGTGAGCGGCAAGCTGTGGGGCGGCTGCCTCGAGATCCTCGACTGGCAACTGGCTGCGAACCGGTGGATGCTGCCGACCGAGTCGTACGGCGGGGTGTTCTTCGGCGAGACGAGCGAGGAGCTGCCGTCGGCCGACACGGTCTACCGGATCCTCCGCAACTTCGGCGAACGCGGCCTGCTCGAACGCTTCGACGCGGTCCTCTGGGGCCGCCCGAAGTCCACGTCCCTCGATCGAGTCCTCACGCCGGAGGAGTCGGTCGCCTACGTCACCGGCCAGTACCTGGCGGTCGACCGCGCGCTCGCGGAGTACAACCCGGACGCGGTGGTCGTGAAGGGCCTCGACATCGGCCACACCGACCCGATGCTGGTCCTCCCGTACGGCGGCCCCGTAAACATCGACCCGGCAGCTCAACGGATCACGGTCACCTACTGACCTCTGTCAATATCTAACCTCCCGCGCTACATTCAGAGGTGAAAACCTTCGTCTTCCGCTCCGCCCTCGGGAGGTCAGAATGGTTCACCGCCGCTTGTCCTTGTGCCTCGCAACGTTCCTCGCAACGCTGCTGATCGCGGTTGCGATACCCCAGATCTCCTACGCCGGTCAGCCGCCCGTCACCATCACGATCGGGTCGTCCCAGGTCGACCTGACCTTCAACGACCCGGTCGACCACAACGGCCAGGACGTCACCCAGCTGAACAAGATGATCACGCTGTTCAACGGAGCACCGGCCGGATCCGAGATCCGGATCGCGCTCTACAGCATCACCGCGAACGTCGTGTACGACGCGATCAAGGCCGCCGTGGACCGAGGCGTCCACGTCTACGTGGTGCACAACGGTGAGGACAAGAACTCCACCGACGATTCGCCGGCCGCACTGGCGTCGCTGCTGGGCGCCAACCACCACTGGTGCGACCACGGCAGCAGCTCCCTCGCGTACGGCGGCGGCTGCATCTCGAACTCGAGCACCGGGTTGATGCACGCGAAGTACATGCTGTTCTCGCAGACCAAGGACGCGTCCGGCGTGGCACGATCCTGGGTGACCTGGTTCGGTTCGCCCAACATGACCTACGCCTCGGGCGCGAACCTGTTCAACAACGCGTTCACGATCTACGGCGACAAGACGTTGTACGACAACTTCTACAACGAGCAGTGGCTGCCGCAGTGGCAGGAGAACACCTATGCGGGCAACGATTTCTACGACGCCTCCGCGCCGCGCGGGTACTTCGGTTCGTCCGCCTCGAACGTCCAGGTTTATTCCTCGCCGGAGCAGAACACCGACCTGGTCGTGAACCGGCTCAGCTACATCGACGCGGACGCCGACTGCCGGATCCGGGTGATGGAGGCGTCGATCAACGACACCCGGTCTGCCGTCGTCGACAAGCTGGTGTCGTTGCACAGCGGCGGATGCAAGGTGTGGGTCGACGTCGGCGACATCCAGAGCGCGTCGCTGAGCAAGCTCAAGTCGGCCGGCATCGGGGTCCACAAGTCGCCGGTGCACGACAAGGCGATCATCGTGTCGGCGCGGTACGCCGGCTCCAGCGCCGTACGGCCACTGGTCTTCACCGGCTCCCACAACCTGACCGCGTCGGCACTGCGGTACAACGACGAGCTCCTCGTCAAGGTCGAGGACAGCCAGCCGATGTACGACGCCTTCTACGCCCACTTCAACGACGCCTACAACACCGGCACCACACTCTGATTCACCTCACCACCGTGCGGGTGAGCGTCGGGTTCGGGTCGGGATAGCAGGCGACCGGTGCGGTGGTGGTGACGAACTTCCACTTGATCTTCGCCCGCAGGGTGAGGCCCGGGTCGTCGTAGCTGGTGCCTGTGAGCTTGGTTTCGATGGTGCCGGCACGGCCGGACTTCAGCCGGATGCTGAGCGTCGGCAGCTGGTAGTTCGCGCCACCCGGGATCGGGCCGGCGACCTTGACGACGGCAACGTTCCCTTCGAGGTGCACGGTCGGGTTCGGCACGGAGCCGCCGAGAAGGCTTGCGCCGACGTACGACGAGTTCGCCGGGACGGGGATGCGCAGCGTGAGGTCGCGGACCTCCTGCAGCTTGAAGCCCTTGACCTCACTCGGCAGCGTGCCGGGTTGCAGGTGGACGGCGACGGTGAAACGGGTGTTGGCGCGGACGACGGCCGGTGCCTGGGCGTCGACCGCCTGCCGGAGCGAGATGGTGTGCCGGCCGAACTTGGTGTCCGCGCGGCAGGCGTAGGTGGCGATCGGCGCGTTGACCGGGGTGAGCAGGGCGAGGGTGACCACAAAACTGCAGAAAGTAGCCATGCGGCTACTCTATGCAGTCACATCCCGAAGAGGAACCATCCACCTACGGCTGCTGCCGCGAACACGACCGGGAGCGCGAGAAAGAACCACGCCCGCCGGCGCCGGCGGCGACGGACAGGCGGATCGGTTACGACGGTGGTGTCCAGGTCGTCGTCGGTGATCGTGGTCCGTTCCGCCGCGCGCAGCGGAGCCTCCTGCTCCAGCCGGTACGCCTCCGCCTCCAGACGGTCTGCCAGCGTGTCGGCACGCTCCCAACGGTCCGCCACGCGGTACGCCAGCGCTCGCGTGAAGATGTCGTCGAGCGCGCCGACCGAGTCGTGCAGGACCGCCCGCAGGCTCGGCGGCGGCAGGTCCGGGTCGCGATTCAGTACGTCGCCGATCGATCCCGCGGTGTACGGCGGATGCCCGGTGAGCAGCGCGTACGTGACCGCGCCGACCGCGTAGATGTCGGCGCGCTCGTCGAAACCGCCGTCGCCGCGACCCTGCTCGGGCGCCATGTACGACGGCGTACCGACGGCCTGCGTGAGACCCGACGCCTCCGCGGCCCGCTTCGCCAGTCCGAGGTCGGCGAGCACGATCCGGTGCGTCCCGCCGCCGGACTCGTCCCCCGGGCGCAGCAGCAGGTTCGCCGGGGTGACATCGCGGTGCACCACCCCCTCGCTGTGCAGCGCGGCCACCGCCCGCGCCAGGTCGGCTCCCCACCAGAGCGCGTCCACGGCGTCCAGCGGCCCCAGCCGCAGTACGTCGCCCAGCGTGCCGCCGCCGACGTAGTCCATCACGAAGTACGGCCGGCCGTCGTCGAGCTTGCCCAGGTCGAAGACCCGGACGACCCGGTCGCTGGAGATCCGCCGCATCAGCCGGGCCTCGGACAGGAAGCGTTCGCGCACGTCGGCGCGCGACGCCCAGTTGTCCGCCAGCACCTTGACCGCGACGTCCACGTCCAGGTCGTCGTCGTACCCCCGCCACACGGTCGCGAACGCGCCCGCGCCGATCTTGTCCCGTAACCGGTACCGCCCGATGACATCCATCCCGGCTATTGTCGGTCACAAACCAGTCCACAAGGGGGAGCATGACCGAGGAGTTGGAAGAACTGGCGGCCCGGGCGGCGTCCGGGGACCAGACGGTGCTTCCACAACTTCTTCAGTTGATCCGCCCACAGGTGCAGCGGCGGGTGGCCAAGTTCCTGCCGTACCGGGAGGACGCGGAGGAGGCGGTCCAGGACACGCTGCTCCAGGTGGCGAACAAGGTGCACACATTCAAGGGCACCGGCAGCTTCGCGGGCTGGGTGACGATCGTGGCCACCAACCAGGCGCGGCAGACCTACCGGACGCTGAAGCGCCGCTCGGTCGAGCAGTCCGCCGAAGTACTCCCCGAGTCCGTCGACCCGCGCACCACCTCGGTCATCGCCGGCTCCCGCCTCGACCTGCTCGAGGCCCTGGAGGCGCTCGAGTCCAGCCACCCGCATCTCGTCCAGCCCCTCGTCCTGCGTGATCTCGGCGCGCTCTCGTACGCCGAGATCGCCGACGAACTCGACGTACCGCTCGGCACCGTCAAGGCCCGCATCCACCAGGCCCGCAAAGCCGTCGCGGAGCGCCTGACCGTGCGCTAACCCTTCCGCGCGGTCGTCGCCGCCAGGGCCGCGACGGCGCGTATCTCCTCGCTCGTGGTGCTGTCGAGCACCTGGTTGATCGGCGCGAGGTCGTCCGGCTCGGCCAAGGTGGTGAGGACGTTCAGCGCGCTCAGATGGTCGAAGCCGGCGGCGATGTCCTCGCTCTCCTCGACCGGCGGACGGGACAGGATCTCGAGGGCCACCTGACGGACGTCGGCCGCGAGCGGCTCGAGTGGGTTGCCGCCGCTCAGCCGCGTGTACGCCGCGGCGACCTGGTACATGTTCAGCGCCCGGCAGACGGTCGGGACGTTCGGACTGTGCAACAACGCCTCGAACGCCTGCAGCGGGATGTCCACGTCCACCAACCTAGTCGACCGCCCCGAAGAACCGCAGTACCTTCTGGGCCGCATCGGGGCCGGTCATCAACTCCGCGACCGCGGCCGAGCGCTCCGCGATCTCGGTGGTGCGGGCGTACATGGCCGGCTCGTACTGCTCGAGCGCCGCATCCAGGTCACCGGGATGCGCGGCGATCGCCCGGCCGAGCTCGGCCGCGTCGAGCATGGCCTGATTCGCGCCCTCACCGTGCGACGGCATGAGATGCGCGGCATCCCCGAGCAACGTCACCCCGGACCGGCGCGGCCATCGCAGTCCGATCGGCAGGACGTACGCCGGGCGCACGGCGAACGGCTCGTCGCACGCGGCCAGCAGCCGGCGGAACTGCGGCGCCCACTCGGCCGGCAGGTCTGTGACCGCCGCCGGGTCGGGGTCGACCGGGCCCTGGATCGAGATGCTCACCTGGATCACGCCGTTGCCGTTGCGTTGCGCGCCGAGCATCCGGTCCGGCCCGAACACCCAGTAGTTGCCTCGGCCAACCATCGCGGCCAGCTCGGGCTGGGTGCAATCGGCGTCGTGGATCGCGCTGTGCACCACGACCTTTCCCTGGTACGAGGGCTCGGCATCGGTGAGCAGCGGACGGACCCGGGAGTTCGCGCCGTCGGCGCCGACGAGCAGGTCGCACGTCGCCGTACTCCCGTCAGCGAAATGCAGAACCTGCCCGTCCGCGTGGGTGAACAGACTCCCCCAGCGGACGGTCCGAGCGGGAAGCGAGCGCAGGAGCAGGTCCCGCAGGTCGGCGCGGTCGATCTCCGGCCGCGACATCGGCGCGTCGTCCGGGGTGTCCTCCTGGAGCAGCATCGTGCCGGTGTGATCCAGGATCCGGTGGTCCTGCCCCTCGCGGCGCGCGGCCGCGAGGAACTCCTGCTCCAGGCCTGCCGCGCGGAGGGCGGCCTGACCGCTGTCGGTGTGCAGGTCGAGCATGCTGCCCTGGGTGCGGGCGTCCTCCGCGGCGTCGCGTTCGTACACGACGGCGTCGATGCCGTGGACGTGCAGGATCCGCGCGAGCGTGAGGCCGCCGGGCCCGCCGCCGACAATCGCGATCATGGAAACTCCAATCGATACACTGTATTGAGCGATACACTGTATCGCATGAGGCGGTGTATTGTTCGGGCCTGTGACAGACAGTCCCGTGGTCTGGGAGCGGCCGGAACCGTCCGAGCGGCGGCAGCCGAGCCCCCTCAGCCGGGAGCGGATCGTCCGCGCCGCGATCGACCTCGCCGACGCCGCGGGCCTGGAAGCGGTCTCGCTGCGCAAGGTCGCCGCGGCGCTCGACGCCGGCCCGATGCGGCTCTACCGGTACGTCGACACCAAGGACGAACTGCTCGAACTCATGGTCGACGCCGTGTACGCCGAACTCCCGCCGCCGGCCGGCGAGACCTGGGACGCCGTCCTGCGGTCGATCGCGACCGGGACCCGCGACGCCGCACTGCGGCACGAGTGGTTCGCCGACCTGCTGGGCAGCCGGCCGCGCTTCGGGCCGGCGACCCTCGCGCACACCGAGGCGTCCCTGAGCGCGTTGCGCGCCACCGGCCTCGGCGACCTCGACGCGCTGACTGGTGCCCTCGAGGCGTTGAGCCTCTACCTGGTCGGCGCGGTCCGCAAGGAGATCACCGAGCGCCGCGCCGAACGCGCGACCGGCCTCGACCGGCACCAGTTCCAGCGCGCCACCGGCCCGTACCTGACCCGGATGTTTGCCACCGGCAAGTATCCGGTGCTCGCCGAATGGGTCCACGACGCCCGGCACCGCAAGGCCGCGGAGATCTTCGACCTCGGCCTGACCTACCTGCTCGAAGGCATCCGAACCCAGCTGCCCGGTTAGCGCTCGGCTGCCTGGTGCAGGTGGGCAGCCAGGAGGTGAGCGGACTCGGGAGCGTTCGCCGCGTAGCACAGCAGGTGGGACCGAGTGGACCACGGGTCCTGGAGCGGGCAGATCTCGACGGGCGCGTTGGCGTCGACCGCGCGGCGCGGCACGATCGCGAGACCGGCGCCCGCGGTCGCCAGCGTGATGAGGGTGTGCAGGGTCGGGACGACAGTCCGGTACCTCGGCGCCGGGGCGTGCGGGCCGAGGCGGTCGTCCATCCACTGGCTGAGCGGCGAGTTCCGGTCGAGGCCGACCAGGGGATGCTCGGCAACCTCGGCGTACGCGATCGAGGTCCTGCCGGCCAGCGTGCCGCCGGCCTGGCCGATGACGACGAGCGAGTCGTCGGCCAGCGGCTCGGTCCGCAGCTGGGTCGGCTCGTCGTCGAGGATCACGCCGAGGTCGGCCTCACCGGCCGCGAGCAGGCGGACCATGCGCACGGTACGGCGCTCGGTCACGTTCACGTCGTACTCCGGATGCTCGCGGAGGAACGTGGCGAGCGCGGCCGGCACCAGCTGGTGCATCGCGGACCCGCCGGCGACCAGGCGGATCGGGGCCGTGCGCGGCACGGCGTACGACGCGACCGCACTGTCCAGACGAGTCGTCTCGGCGAGCACCTCGCGGGCGTGCCGGGCCAGGGTGGCGCCGGCCGGGGTCAGCCGGACGCCGCGGCGCTCGCGCACCAGAAGCGGAACGCCGGCCTGCGCCTCGAGCGCCCTGACCCGCGCACTGGCCGAAGGCAGACTGAGGTGCATCACGCGCGCGCCCGCCGTGATTGAGCCCTCTGCCGCGACGTTCGTGAAGAGCCGGAGATCATCCAGGTCGTACCGCATCTCCTCAGCCTACGTCTCAGCCTTAGCCTGGCTACGGGGATCGCGCATTGTGGAGTGTCCCGCGAACCCGGATCCTCGGAGGGTGCTGCTGATCCTCCTGGCCGGTGTCGCGGCCGGCGCGCTGAACGCCGTCGGCGGCGGCGGAAGCTTCGTGGCACTCGCCGCGCTGGTCGGCGCCGGGATGCCTCCGGTCACCGCCAACGCCACCACGACCGTCGCGCTGCTGCCCGGCAATGCGACCAGCGCCTGGGTGTACCGCCGCGAACTCGAGGGCTTCAGCCACCCGTCACCGGTGCGACTGACCCTCGCGAGCGTGTTCGGCGGTGCGATCGGGGCCGGGCTGTTGCTGGTGCTGCCGTCGGCGTCGTTCGACGCGGCGGTGCCGTGGTTGCTGGCTTTCGCGACGATCGTCCTCGCGTTCGGCAAACGTCTCAGCAACGTGCTGCGACTCGGGCGGCCGGGGCCGGCCGCGATCCTGGCCGGACAGTTCCTGCTGGCGATCTACGGCGGGTACTTCGGCGGCGCGGTCGGACTGATGATGCTCGCGTTCTGGACCGCGACCACGACGCTCGACCCGGCGCGCGGCAACCCGCTGCGGGTCATCCAGGTCGCCGCGGTCTACCTGACGGCGGCGGTGATCTTCGTGTTCGCGGCCGACGTACTCTCGCAGCCGCTGCACCTGGTCACGATGCTCGCCGGGGCGATCATCGGCGGGTACGCCGGTGCGCACGTGGTCCGGCGGCTGCCGTCGACCGTACTGCGCGGGCTCGTGCTGAGCACCGCCGTACTGATGACCGGCCTGTTCTTCGTGCGGGCGTTCGGATGAACCGGGCGCGGATCGCGATGGCCTACCAAGCCTGCGAAGTCGCGGACCTGGCGGCCGCGGCCGTGTCGCTGGAGGATCCGGCGGAGGCCGCACAGCAGGCCGCGCTGGTGCTCGCGGCCGCACAGCGCCTGGTCGCCGCCGCCGATCGCCTCGGTTCGTCCTCGACCGAGGACCTCGGCGATCCGCTCCAGCGATTCGCGGACAAGCACCCCGAGGAAGCCGCCGAGGACATCACCGACTGGTCGCGCCGCCACGCCTTTCGTGGGTTGACGTCCGAGCTGCAGGGTTGACGACCGGTCAGGGGTTGACGACCGGTCAGGGGTTGGCGCGGCGGCCGGTGGGTGGGTCGTGGTGCGGAAGCTGCTCGCGCTGTTTGCGCAGGTAGAGGCCGGTCGCGGTCGAGACGCTGGTGAGCAGCCACATGAACACGCCCGCGTCGTCGGTGACGCCAATGATCGGGAGCAGGTCCGGCAGGATGTCGATCGGCGAGACCAGGTAGACCAGGGCCAGCACCCACAAGAACGGCCGGCTCTTCGGCAGGTCGGCGTACGCGCCCTGACGGACGTCGCGGAGCAGCCGCGGCAACGCCCGCGCCCGCTCGAACACGTTCCCCACGGGCACCGGCTCGCCGCGGGCGATCTTCCGCCGCCGCACCACGCGCCGCCGTACGACGCCCAGCGCGCCGACCGCGACACCGATCACGAGCAGCCCGATCCCCACCCCGGCCGCGGGCAGCCCGGCGACATCGCCGTCCCGGATCAGCAGCGTCAGCAGCCCGATCAGCCCGAGCAACCCACCGAAGTACACCATTGACCCACTGTAGAGGGCGTCTCACCTGATCGGACTCAGCGCAGCGAGCCGAGCCAACCTCTTTCCGCAAACCCCTCGTTGGCCGCGGTGACGGCGGTGGGCACCTACTGGTTGTACGGGGTGGACAGGAGGGGGCGGGTGTTGGTGAGGACCTGGGCGTAATTGGTGCGGATGGTGGTGGTGTCGACGGTGATGGCCGGCTCGGGTTTGCCGAGGGGGACGTGCCAGGTGGGTGGGGTGTCGGCGCCGGAGAGGGCCCAGGCGGCCTGACGGGCTGCGCCGAGGGCGACGTACTCGGCGGGCTCGGGGAGGACGACCTCGGCGCCGAGGAGCGACGGGGCCAGGGCCTGTACGGCGCGGGAGCGAGCGCCACCGCCCAGGAGCAGGACGCGCTGCACCGGGACGCCCTGGTCGCGGAGCGCGTCGACGGCGTCGGCGAGACCGCAGAGCAGGCCCTCGACCGCGGCGCGGGCCATCGTCGCGGGCTGCATCGTGGCGCGGGTGAGGCCGTAGATCAGGCCGGTCGAGTGCGGCAGGTCCGGCGTACGCTCGCCGTCCAGGAACGGGAGCAGGACCAGTCCGTCGCTGCCCGGCGAGGTGATCGCGGCCTCGTCGAAGGCGGACAGTTCCAGGCCGAGCATCTGGGCGGTCGCGGACATGACGCGGGCCGCGTTCAGCGTGCAGACGAGCGGCAGGTACTCGCCGGTGGCGTCGGCGAAGGCGACGACCAGTCCGGTCGGATCTGCGGTCGGGTGCGTCGAGCGGGCGAACGCCGTACCGCTCGTGCCCAACGACACCGCGACATCGCCGGGCTGGAGGTCGAGGCCGAGTGCGGCCGCGGCGTTGTCGCCGGTACCTGCCGCGATGGCCGCGCCGAACGCGGTCTGCCCGACGATCTCCGCCGGGCCCGCCACCCGCGGCAGCTCGAGCTGACGTCCGAAGGCGAGCTCGACCAGATCGGTCCGATAGCTGTTCGTCGCGGGCGACCACCAGCCGGTCCCGGAAGCGTCGCCCCGGTCGGTGGTGATCCCATCGATGCCGGACCGATCCGCCGCGAGCCGGTGCGTCATCCAGTCGTGCGGCAGGACCACGGCCGCCGCGCGTCGCGCGGCTTCCCGGCGCACGGCGGCTGCGTCGGCGCGGGCGGCCTCGTCGCGCAGCCAGCGCAGTTTCGTGACGGTGAAAGAGGGGACGGGGACGGACCCGATCGCCTCGGCCCACGCCTGGGCGCCGCCCAGCTCGGCGATCAGTTCGGTGGTGGCGTCGGCGGAGCTGGTGTCGTTCCACAGGACGGCGGGATGGACGACCTCACCGGACTCGTCCAGCAAGACCATCCCGTGCTGCTGACCGCCGACGGCGATCGCCTGGACGCCGTCGAGCAGCCCGTCGGACGCGCTCTCCCACGCCTTCCACCACTCGGCCGGGTCCACCTGGGTGGCGTCCGGATGCGGTGCCCTGCCCTCGCGAACGACCGCTCCGGTCTCGGCGTCGCACACCAGAACTTTGGTGGCCTGGGTGGAACAGTCCACCCCGGCCACCAGCCTCAGCTCAGTCATGGCTCCCAGACTAGAGGGCTTCGAGGGTGGCGCGGGCGCCGATCTCGTGGAGCGACTTCAGCGCGGCCTTGTACGGCGTGACGAAGCGCTCGTCCGACGCCAGGTCACCGAACAGGTCCGGGTCCGAGATGAACACCAGCGCATCCTCCCGGTTGTGCTGCGCGCGCTCGACCAGCTTGTCGCGCAGCCGGTCCACGACCTCGATCGGATTCCCCTGCTCGTCGACGCCCTCGGCGTACCGCGCCCAGGACGCGACCACGAGCACTGACCGCTTGATCTCGCGCCCCGCCGCGAGCTGCTCACGCACCACCGGCAGCAACCACTTCGGGATCCGGTCCGAGCTCTCCGCACACAACCGCGCCAGAGTGTCGCGTACTTCGGGATTCGCGAACCGCTCGATCAGCTGGTGCTTGTACCGGTCCAGGTCGACCCCGGGCACCGGCGGCAACGTCGGCGTCCCTTCGTGGTCCATGTAGCCGAGCAGGAAGTCGACGTACAGCTTGTCCTGGCACACCTCGTGCGCGTACCGGTAGCCGTCGAGGAACCCGAGGTAGCACAGGGCCTGGTGCGAAGCGTTCAGGAGCCGCAGCTTCATGAACTCGTACGGCTCGACGTCCGCGACGATCTGGACGCCGACCTCCTCGTACGGCGGCCGCACGCCGCCGAAGTCGTCCTCGAGCACCCACTGCGTGAACGGCTCGCACACCACCGGCCAAGCGTCCTCGACGCCGAAGCGCGACGTCAGCGCCTCCCGGTCCGCGTCCGTGGTCACCGGCGTGATCCGGTCGACCATGCAGTTCGGGAACCGCACCTCGTTCTCGAGGAAGTCCGCCGTCGACGGATCCTTGAGCCGGGCGAAGGACGCGATCATCTTGCGGGCCACGTGCCCGTTGCCGGGGATGTTGTCGCAGGACATCACGGTGAACGGCGGTACGCCGGCCTCGCGGCGCCGGCGCAACGCCTCGACGATGAACCCGAACACGCTCGCGGGCGTCGCGCCCGGCTCCAGGTCGGCCTCCAACCCCGCGGTGTCGAGCTCCCCCGTCACCTGGTTCACGTGGTACCCGCCCTCGGTGATCGTCAGCGAGACGATCCGGGTCGCCGGATCCACCATCCGCGCCAGCACAGCCTCAGGATCGTCCGGCGCGAACAAGTACCCCACGATCGACCCGATCACCCGAGGCTCCAACTGCCCGTCCGGATGCTTGATCACCAACGTGTAAAGCGAGTCCTGCGCGGACATCACCTCGGCCATCCGCCGATCGTGCGGCAACACTCCCACCCCGACGATGCCCCAGTCGAGCGCTTTGCCCTCGGACATCAGCCGGTCGAGATACATCGCCTGGTGTGCCCGGTGGAACCCACCGACCCCGAAGTGCACGATCCCCGGCGTCACCGCCGTACGGTCGTAGGAAGGCACCGGGACGTCGTTGCCCAGGGCATCGAGAGCAGCAGCGGACAGCTTCACTTGACCGCCCCCAGCGACAGGCCCTGGACGAGCTTGTCCTGGGCGGCGAACCCGGCGATCAGCACCGGCAGCGACACCACGATGGACGCGGCACAGACTTTGGCGAGGAACAACCCTTGACTGGTCACGAACCCAGTCAAGAACACCGGCGCCGTCTGCGCCACCGTGCCGGTCAGCACGCGGGCGAAAAGCAGCTCGTTCCAGCTGAAGATGAAGCAGATCAGCGCGGCTGACGCGATACCCGGAGTGACGACCGGCGCGACCACCGAGCGCAGTGTCCGGGTCAGCGACGCGCCGTCCACGGAGGCCGCCTCGAGGATCTCCACCGGCACCTCGGACAGGAAGCTGCGCAGCATCCAGACCGCGATCGGCAGGTTCATCGAGGTGTACAGGATGATCAGCAGCCAGATGTTGTCCAGGAACCCGACCGACTGCGCGAACAGG
>DASXXB010000392.1:0-30648 GCA_036503355.1 Kribbella sp.
TCTACAACCGCCAGGTCGAGATCCGCCAACTGATGATCGACTACGTCACCGCCACCGGCACAGTCGACCCCAAAACCTTCCACACCACCGACTGGTCCCTAACCTCCAACGGCACCCCCATCACCGTCACCACCTAACCGCCGGCAGCGCAGCCACCCCACGCGGCGCTACGCGCGGCTCCTTCGTCGCCGCACTACGCGCCGCCCCACCCACCCCCGGCGGCCGCCGGAGCATCAGCTGCCGGCTACCGCCGGCGGGTTGCGGCTGCCGCCGCATGCGACAACCCCGAACCGCGCCGGCTGGTACGACTGTTGGGGCCACGCGGTGCTACGCGCGGCGGGGGACCGGGCGGGGCCCGAGCGCGGTGGCTGCGCCGATGGCGGTTGCTGTCTCCAGGCGGTGCGCCCCGCCGGAGGCGGCAGCGAGTCAGCCGCCGCGAAGCGGTGTTCTTTGCTATCCGCGGGCGGCCAGGTATTCCTCGAGGCCGGGGCCGTTGAGGGGGTAGTAGTCGGAGAGGCGCCCGCCTTCGTCGAGGCGGCGGCGGGCGAACTCTTCGCGGCCCTGCAGCTCGAGGGAGTCCTCGGACAGCGAGACGGCGACCTTCTGCGGGACGGTCACCGCGCCGTCCTCATCGGCGACGATGATGTCTCCGGGCGTCACCAGGGCTCCGCCGACGCCGACCGGGACGTTGAACGCGGCCGGGAACAGCTCGGTCTGGGACGCGTAGTGCGGCGTCACGCCGGTGCACCACACCGGGACGCCGAGCGCCCGGATCCGGGCCGCGTCGCGGACCCGCCCGTCGACCACGATGCCGGCGCCGCCGCGGAGCTTGAAGTACCGCACGAGCATGTCGCCGAGGCATCCGGTGAACTGGCTCGCGAACGCCGAGACCACCAGGACGTCACCGGGCTGGATCGACTCCAGGACGCCCCACAGAGCCGTCTTCTTCTCGGCGTACTCCTGGTCGGCGCTGCTGAAGACGTCCTCGCGCTGCGGCAGGAACTGCAGCGTCACCGCACCGCCGAAGACCTTCACGTCCGGCGTGCGGTGCAGCGGCACCGGGCCGTTGATGAAGGTCCGGGTGATGCCCTTCTGGTGCAGCTTGGCGCACGCGGTCGCGGCGCTCACATCGGTCAACGCGTCGAGCATCTCCGCGGTCGGCCGGGAGAACGTCGCCGTCTGGACCGGGGAGAGCTGCGAGTCGTACGTCGCTGTGGACATGGGCTGCCTTTCGCTGGCCGGTGACTTCATCGCCTATCGATGATAGATGTAACTCGCGGAATCGGTTCGCTGTCAACTGGATCTTGACTCCCGACCGCTTCTCCATATGATCATCTATCGATAGACGATCATAGAAGGGCGAGGCGAATGACTGTACAACTGTGGCGCCGTGCCGTGACCGCCGCGGTTGCGGCGACGGCACTGATCGGACTGGCGGCCTGCGGCGGCGGTGAGTCGGGGTCGTCGGGGCAGCCCGGCCGGACCACGCTGCGGGTGATCGTCAACATCACCCCGAACCTGACCGAGGCGTACTGGACCGAGCTGTTCGGCAAGTACGAGGCCGCGCACCCGGACGTCAAGGTGAAGCTGGAGCTCACCGGCACGATCTCCGCGAGCGCCAAGCTGACCCAGGACCTGGCCGCCGGCGATCCGCCGGACATCGCGCAGCAGATCACGCCGACCAAGGACAACATCAGCCTGCTCGCCGACCTGACCGACCAGGCCTGGGTCAAGGACACTCCGCTGAGCGAGCAGTACGCGATCGACGGCAAGCGGTACGTCGTCGGCGTCGGCGAGCAGATCCAGTCGCTGGTGTTCTACAACAAGGCCGCGTTCACGAAGGCCGGCCTGGACGCGACGAAGATCAAGACGATGGACGACTTCACCGCCGCGATGGGCAAGCTGAAGGCGGCCGGGTTCACGCCGCTGCAGACCGCCGGTCAGTGGGTGCCGGGTGCGCAGTTCTCGATGATGGCCGACGCCGGCGTGCTGACCGCGGACCCGGACTGGATCGTGAAGCGGACCGCCAAGCAGGTCTCGTTCAAGGACAGCGGGTATCTGGAGTACTTCAAGGACTACAAGGGCTGGATCGACGCCGGGTACCTGGACAAGAGCGCGCTCGGCCTGACCTACGCGGACGGCCAGACGGCCTTCCTCAACGGGAAGTCCGCGATGTACGTGATGGGCTCGTTCTTCGTGCCGGCCGTCGACCAGGCGAAGAAGAGTGACCAGATCGGCGTCTTCACGATGCCGACCGACGGCGCCTACCCCTCCGGCCAGTTCGGCAACATCGCGAGCCCGTACGTCGTGGTGAACCAGTCCAAGCACAAGACGCAGGCGATCGAATTCGTGAAGTGGCTGGTCACCGACCCGGCCGCGGTCGAGAGTCAGCTGGCCTCCGACGGCAACCTGCGCAAGGGGTTCACCTACAAGACGTCCAGCCTCGGGACCGGCGTGCAGAAGATCCTCGACGGCGCGCCGTCGGTGCTGGTGAAGTCCGGCACCCGCCAGCCGGTCGAGGGGTTCTCGGGCGAGCTGAACACCCGGATCCAGTCGCTGTTCACCGGCGCCTCGCCGGACCAGGTCGCGGACGGGTTGGACAAGTGGTGGAACTCGCAGAGCTGAGCGGACAGCGGCAGGTACGGATCGCGAGGCTCCGGGAGACGGCGCTCTCCGTGGGTCTCGCGGGGCCGGCCGTGCTGCTGTACACGGTGATGACGATCGTGCCGGTAGGCGTCGCGGTCTACCTGAGCCTGACCAACTGGAACGGCTTCTCGGACGCCGTGTTCATCGGCCTCGGCAACTACCGGCACCTGTTCGACGACCCGAACTCGACCCGGGCCTGGTGGGTGACCGGCATCGTCGCGGTCAGCGACTCCGTGCTGATGCTCGGCGGCGGGCTGTCGTACGCGCTGATCCTGAAGGAGAAGTCGCTGGTCAACTCGTTCTTCCGGGCGCTGGCCTACTACCCGCACGTGATCAGCGCGCTGATCCTCGGCTACCTGTGGGCGGCGATCCTCGGGACGAACGGCGCGATCAACAACACCCTGCAGAAGTTCGGCTTCGGGCCGGTCGGGTTCCTGTTCTCCGAGAAGCTCGCGCTGGTGACGCTGATCGCGGTGATCGCGTGGGCCGGCTTCGGGTTCAACGTCGTACTGTTCGTGGCCGCTCTACAGACGGTTCCGGCCGAGTTGCTTGAGGCGGCGCAGATCGACGGGGCGAGCGCGCGGCAGATCAACACCCAGGTGGTGATCCCGATGATCGCGCCGGTGGTGACGGTCGCGACAGTTCTGAACCTGATCGGGCTGATCCGGACGTACGACATCGTGGTCAGCCTGACCGGCGGCGGGCCGGCGGGCGCGACGCAGACGTACGGGTACCTGATCCTGGCGCGCTCGTTCGAGGGCACGAAGGTCGGGTACGCGACGGCGCAGGCGGTGTTCCTGATGGTGGTGTCGGCCGCGCTGGCGCTGCTGGTCACCGCACTCCGGAACCGGCAAGACCAAGCGGCGACGGGGTAGCGGCATGGCGATCGATCTGGAGACCAGACCCGCGATCCAAGCGGCACCGCCGGAGCGGCCGGCATCGAGGACCAGCCGTCAGGTCGTCCGGCCGGTGCTGCTCGGACTGCTGTTCGTCCTGATGACCGTCCCGGTCTACCTGCTGCTGATCAACAGCTTCAAGGACCAGGAGGACATCCTCAACGGGCCGTTCGGGCTGCCGTTCGGGAAGCTCACGCTGGAGCATCTGAACGCGGCGATCCACAGCCCGCAGTTCAACGTGATCCGCGGCTACGGGTTCACGCTGTTCCTGGTGGTGGCCGTCGACGTGTTGTGCATCCTGTTCGCCGGCCCCGCGGCGTACGTGATCGCGCGCAGTATGAAACGCCGTACGCAGCTGCTGATGCTGTACTTCCTGGCCGGCACCTTCATCCCGGGCGCGGCGCTGATCATTCCGGTGATCTACGTACTGCGTTCGCTCGGGCTGGCGAACACGGTCACCGGGCTGATCGCGCACGACGTGGCGTCGACGCTGCCGGTGAGCATCTTCTTGTTCGTCGGGTTCATCCGGACGATCCCGGTCGACATCGACCACGCCGCGTCGATCGACGGCGCGGGCCGGTACCGGACGTTCTGGACGATCATCTTTCCGCTGATGCGGCCGGGCGTCGTGACGGTGCTGATCCTGAACTCGATCGGGATCTGGAACGACTTCGTCAGCCCGCAGATCCTGCTGAGTCCGGGGTCGGGCCGGTACACGGTGACGACCGCGATCTACGCCGGGATCAGCCAGTACTCGACCGATCTGACCAAGGTGTTCCCGAACCTGCTGCTGGCGATCGCGCCGGTGATCATCTTCTTCATCTACATGCAGCGGCACATCATCAGCGGTTTGACCGTCGGCGCCGTGAAGGGCTGAAACGAAGGCCCCGGAGTGTTCGCTCCGGGGCCTCGCACTCACTTCTTGGCCGTACTGCGTTTCGCCTTCTTCTTGGCTGCCCTGGCGTCCGGGACCGGGCCGCGACCGCCGGCGTGGTTCGCGAAGGCGTCGGCGGCCTGGGTGGGATCGGTCTCGCGGAGCAGCTGGACGAGCCGTCCGTGCTCGTCGGCCATCGCGTCCCAGTCGCCCTCGAACAGCGGGTCGCTGATCGCCCTCAGTGCCCGCAGGTTCGGCTCGAGGACTTCCCACATCCGGGTCAGGAACGGGTTGCCGGCCAGCTGGATCACGCGCGTGTGGAACGCGATGTCGACGTCGCGGAACATACTCACGTCACCGGACCTGGCCGCCTTGTGCAGCTGGTCGACGAGCTCGTCCAGCTCGCTCAGGTCCTGCTCGCCGATCCTGCCCGCGGCGAGTTGCGCGGCGAGCCGCTCGAGGGGCTCGCGGACCTGGCGCGCGTACTCGACGTCCTGCTGGGAGATCTCGACGACGAAGTTGCCGCGGCGCGGGATGTGCACCAGCAGGCCCTCGCGCGCGAGCTGCTTGACGGCCTCGCGCACCGGCGCCTGGCTGACCCCGAGCTGCCGGGCGATCTCGGACTCGACCACCCGTTCGTTCGGGCCGAGCTCGCCGTCGACGATGGCCTGCCGGAGCAGCTCGTAGGCCCGCTCGGAGATGAGCGTGGCGCGGAACTGGTCCTTGCTGCTCGCCAGCGTGGACGCGAAGTCACCCTTAGCCATGAAAGCCCCAATTCGTGCGATGGACCGAATGCCTACCCATGATATGTCTCTGATCGCCTAGCAGCTATCGATAACGTACGCCGCCCCGTCCAGGTTCCCGTCCAGACGATAGGCGCGAACCGCGTTGTGGCGCAGGACCTGGGCCCGTTCGGCGCCGGAGAGTCGACCCAGACCGCGCTCCGCGAGGCCGAGCGAGTCCGCCCGGGAGCCACGCGGAAGGCAGATCGGCCAGTCCGAACCGACGACACACCGCTCGGGCCCGAACGCGTCCACCGCCCGCTCGACGAGGTCCACGACCTGCTGGTCCGGTACGCCGTGCTGCTGTGTCAGCAGCCCGGAGATCTTCAGCAGCACGCCAGGCTGTTTCGCGGCGAGCTGCAGCTCATGCTCCCACCCGGTGAGGTCATCGGTCCGCAGGTTGCCGGGGTTGCCGAGGTGGTTGACCACGATGGTCAGCTCGGGATGCCGCGTGGCGAGTTCGGCGGCCGTTCCGAGTGCGTGGTCCCGCAGGTTGATATCGAGCGTGACGCCGAGTTTCGCCAGTACCTGCAGGAGTTCGGGGGCGCACGGCCGGCCGAGCCGCATGCCGTTCGGACGTGCCTCGGTGAGCAGTTGCTCGAAGACCTCGGGGGCGAGTCCCTCGTAGACCTCGAGGTTCCCGACGTACCCGGCGACCAGATCGGGCCGGCGAAGCCGGAGTTCGCGCAGCGCCAGGGTCTCGCCGCGGTCGCCGCGGGACGCCTCGACCAGGATCGAACCAGCGAGCTCCAGCCCGGCGCCGCTGCGTTCGAGATCGTCGATCGTGAACGTCCGGTAGTGCGCCGATCCGGGCCGGATCCAGCCGAAACCACGGCCCGCGTCCCACAGATGGGCATGGCAGTCGATCAGGCGCATCGTCGTACCCCTTCCCGGTCCAGACAGGACCTTGACACCCTCGTGCCGGATCAGGCTAAATCATCGGGTATCGATCAGCGATAAGGGGTGTGTTGTCCTCATGCTCAGCGTGGAACCCGTGCGCGCGACCCGCCGACCGGCTGCGGCCCCGGCCTGGGCCAGGCTGGAACGGGAGCTGTTCGCCCAGCAGGACCGGGCCTGGCGGGTGTTCGCGGATCGCTACACCGAGGGCGACGGCCGGCTCGTGTTCCGCGACCGTCTCGGCGTCGGCCTGGACGGCCGCGACGGGGTCGACGACTTCTACGAGCCGTTCTTCAACTGGCCGACGCTGTACCTGCTCGGCGGCAGCGCGGACCTGGTCGACGCCTCGCTGCGGCACTGGCGCGGGGTGACCAACCAGCTGACCGAGCTGGGCATGCTGGTCGACGGCTATGAGCGCGGCTACGACTGGTTCCACCAGGGCGAGAGCATGGTGCTGTTCTACGCACTCTGCCTGGCCCTTCCCGAGGACGCCGAGCTCAAGCAGCTCGCCGCGCGGTTCGCGGACCTGTACCTGCCGTGCGGCCCGAACTACGACGCCGAACACCGCGTCATCCAGGCGCCGCACAACGGCGCGGCCGGCCCGCGCTGGGGTTTCATCGACGGTGAGAAGTACTTCCCGTGGAGCCTTCCGCTGCGCCCGTACGGTCTGCCGCTCGACTGGATCGGCGTCTCGTCCTTCGACGAACTCGTCGACGACCCGGAGAAGGCCCGCGAGTACGGGCGGATCATGTGGGAGCGGATGGGCCGCGGCGACACGATCGCGAACCTCGGCGCGACCGGCCTCGTCACCAACGCGTACGTCGTCACCGGCGACTCGGCGTACAAGAACTGGGTCCTCGAGTACGTCGGCGCCTGGCAGGAGCGGCTCGTGGGACGGGACGTGATCCCGGACAACGCGGGCCTGCACGGCGACGTGGGGGAGCACCTCGACGGACGCTGGTACGGCGGCCACTACGGGTGGGCGTGGCCGCACGGGATCGAGTCCGTCGGCTCCTCCGCGATCGTTGGTGCGGTCAACGCAACGCTGCTCTCCGGCGACCGTAGCTACCTGGACCTCGCCCGGAACCCGCTGGACGCGGTGCTGAAGCAGGCGGAGTACCGCAGCCTCGCGGACATGGGGACGCTGACGAAGCGCTGGCTGAAGCACCTGGATCCGGAGCGGCCGACGCTGACGATCCCGCAGCGGTACAACGACTCCGGCTGGTTCGACTACAACGTGATGCCGACGCAGCTGCCGATCGCGCTGTGGCACTTCAGCCGGGATGCGGTCGACGCCGAACGGATCGAGCGGCTGCGCGAAGGCTCCGACTGGGACTGGAATGTCGTCCACGACCAGCGGAACAAGGACGAGGGCGGTCACGAGGAGCCGTGGTACGAGTTCCTCGCCGCGCGGAATCCCGGCTTCCCCGAGCGGATGCTGCGCTCGGCGCTCGCGATCTCCGCCGCCCGCCTGGAGACGATCGAGAACGATCCGATCGACCCTGCCGTCGGCCCCGACGCGCTGGACATCCACCACTGGCAGAACATCAACCCGGTGGTCACCGAGGCGCTGCTCCAGCTGACGACCGGCTCGCCGCAGGTCCTCTACAACGGCGGTCTCACGCAACTCCACCTCAGGTACTTCGACGCACTCGAACGCCGGCCCGGCCTCCCGGAGGACGTCGCCGCACTCGTCTCCGACATCCGCCCCGACCACACGGTCGTCGACCTGGTGAACCTAGGCGCCTCGCCGCGCTCCCTCCTCGTGCAGGCGGGTTCCTTCAACGAACACGCCCTACAGACCGTCGCCGTCGACGACAACCCACCCGCCCCGCTCCACGCCGATCGTCTGCCGGTCACACTCCCTCCACAGTCCGAGGTACGTCTCACGCTGACGATGTCGTTGCACGCTCGTACGCCTACGAACCAGTCACCGTGGGGGCTGTGATGTTGCCCCCGCTCGGTATCGGTACGGCGCCCCTCGGCGGGTTGTTTCGCGAGGTGGATGAGGCTGAGGCGGCGGCGATCGTGCAGGCAGCGATCGACGCCGGAATCACGTACTTCGACACCGCGCCGCGTTATGGCCACGGGCAGGCCGAGGAACGGCTTGGCCGGCTGCTGACCGGCGAAACAGTCGTGTCCACCAAGACCGGCTGGTTACTGGAACCGGACGGCAGCGCCCGTGCGGACTTCAGCGAGCGCGGCATCCGCGAGTCCTTCGAGTCCAGTCTGACAAGGCTCAACCGCTCGTCCGTCGACATCCTGTACCTGCACGACCCGGACGACTATCCCGACGAGATCCGCCGTACGGCGTACCCCGCGGTGCGCAAGCTCCGCGACGAGGGCCTGGTCCAGCAGATCGGTTTCGGGATGAATCACAGCGCTCCGCTGGCGGCGTATGTGGCCGAGTACGACGTCGACGTCGTACTGATCGCCGGCCGCTTCTCCCTGCTCGACCACGAGGCCGCTGATGCGCTTCTCCCGCTGTGTGAGCGCCGCGGTACGTCGGTCGTCGTCGGGGGAGTGTTCAACACCGGCCTGCTCGCGGACCCGAACCCGTCCGCGATGTTCAACTACCGTCCCGTGGACGCCGGGGCGCTCGCCCGCGCCCAGCGGTGCGCCGAGGTCTGCGCGAGGTACGACGTACCGCTGCCGGCTGCCGCGATCCAGTTCCCGTACCTGCATCCCGCGGTCACGTCTGTCGTCGTCGGCTGCCGGTCAGCGGCCGAGGTGACCGCGGACGTCGCCGCGCTGCAGACCCCGGCGCCGCCCGAGCTCTGGCCGGCCCTTGCCGCCGAGGGCTTCGTCCCGAAGTCGTTGCTCTAGCCATCCTCCGTCTCAGAGAAAGGGTTCTGCACAAGCTGTCGTAATCGATAATCGACCAGAAAGACGACCGCGATGAAGCGATACCTTTCCGCCCTTCTCGTCGCCGGCCTGCTGGCGACAGCGACACCAGCGGTACCGGCGACCGCCGCCGGCAGAAGCCCCCACGCCCTCTACATCTCGACCACAGGCGACGACCACAACCGGGGAACCGTCGACCGACCACTCCGGACGCTGGAAGGCGCCCGCGACGCGATCCGCGCGCTCAAGAAGCTGCCCAAGGGCGGTGTGACCGTCTTCCTGCGCCAGGGCAGCTATCAGCGGAGCGAGACCTTCTCCCTCACCGACGAGGACTCGGGCACCGCGGACTCGCCGATCACCTACAAGTCGTACCCGGGGGAGACCGCGACGCTGACCGGCGGCACGCAGCTTCCGTACGACGATTTCAGCCAGGTGACCGACCAGTCGGTGCTCGACCGCGTCGTCGAGAAGTCCGCGCGCAGCAAGATCCTGCAGGTCGATCTGCGCGGACTGGGTCTCACGGACTACGGCGAGCTGAGCCGGCACGGGTACTGGCACGCGAACGACGTCAGCAAGACCCCGCCGATGGAGCTGTACGTCGACGGCCAGGGCATGACGCTCGCACGCTGGCCGAACAACAGCACCGTGCAGATGAACCAGATCATCGACCCGGGCCCGACGCACAACGACGCCGACCTGCAGGATCGCGGCGGCACCTTCAGCTACAACTACGACCGCCCGCAGTACTGGACGCAGGCCAAGGACGTGTGGCTGGACGGCATCTTCGGCTACAGCTGGGAGTGGTCGTACAACAAGATCCAGTCGATCGACACGGCCGCGAAGACCATCACCCTGCGGTACGGCGAGATGTCCGGCCTGATGAAGTCGTGGTTCCCGGACTTCCACTTCGCGCAGAACCTGCTCGAGGAGCTGGACGCTCCGGGTGAGTACTACATCGACCGCGACAAGGGCGTGCTCTACCTGGTCCCGAACGCCTCCTTCCTGGCCAAGCGCGGCGCGGTCACGGTGACGACCCTCGACGAGCCGATGATCCGCACCGACAACACGTCGTACGTGACGTTCGACGACCTGGTGATGGAGTACGGGCGGGCGACGGCGGCGGTGATCCTCGGCGGCAGCCACGTGACGATCTCGCGCAGCGACATCCGCAACTTCACCGACGGTGGCGTGCTGATCAACTCACCCGGCCGCTACACCTACGACGGCATCCCGGTGAACCGCGGCGGCACGGACCACGCGGTGGTGTCCACCGAGCTGAGCCACATCGGCGGTGTGCCGATCGTGCTGCAGGGCGGCAACAAGACCACGCTGGCGCCGGGGCGGAACAAGGTGCAGAACTCGCACATCCACGACTTCGCCTATTACCACAAGGCCTACAACGCCGGGGTGATGTTCGACGGCGTCGGCAACATTGCCCGCGGCAACGAGATCCACGACGCACCGCATCCCGGCATCATCGTGCAGGGCAACGACCAGCTGATCGAGGACAACGAGATCTACGACGTCTGCAAGACGTTCCAGGACCTCGGCGCGATCTACATGAACGCGGGCTCGACACCGCAGCAGCGCGGCAACGTGTTCCGGCGGAACTACTTCCACGACATCGGCAAGGGCCGGCTCGGCGTCGAGGGGATCTACGCGGACAACCTGACGATGGGCCTGACCATCGAGCAGAACGTGTTCGTCGACATGGGCAACGACGCGGTGAAGAGCGGGTCCGGCGACTACATCGACGCGACCAACAACATCTTCGTCGACACCCACGTGCCCTACGACAACTACGAGCTGTGGATGGGCAACCAGGAAGGAAACGTGGTCGACCGCTCGTACCTGCCGGCCTGGAAGAAACTGTTTGCCGACAACAACAACTTCGAAGGTACGCCGTACCTGCGCGAGTATCCCGAGCTCGCGCACTTCTTCGACGACAACCACTACTACCCGGCGAACAACACCTACGCGAAGAACGTGATCTGGAATCCGACCACCACCCGGCAGTCCGACGTGAACGCCCAGGGTGCGCGGGACGTCAAGAACCTGCTGAACTACTCCGACAACTGGGTCGCCGCCGAGGATCCGGGCTTTGTCGACTGGCAGAACGGCGACTTCCGGCTGCGGGAGGACGCTCCGGTCTTCGACCACATTCCCGGTTTCAGGCCCGTCGCGTTCGAACGGATCGGTACTCACGGGCACATCGGCCAGACGCGGACGCCGGAGGTCATTCCGCTGGAGTCGGTCGCGTTCCCGTCCGACGAGTTGTCGATCGATCTCGGCGACCAGGTCATGTTCGCCGGTGCCGCCGTACCGTGGAACAGCACCAACGCGGCCGTGACGTACGCGTCCGGCGATCCGACGATCGCCACTGTCGACGCTCAAGGCATGGTCACGGCGGTCGCTCCCGGTACGACGACGTTGACCGTGACGTCGACGGCCGACCCCGCGATCAAGGACGAGGCCACGCTCGTCGTCCACGAGGGCGACGGCGTCCTGCACTACACCGACTTCGAGTCGGGCGCGAACGGCTGGCCCGTCGACGGCAACCGCAGCGTGGTCGACGACGGCACCGGGAACCACGTGTACCGGATCGTCAACGGCGCCAACTCGCAGCTCCCGCGCGACTTCACCGAGTACGTCCTGGACTTCACGGTGACGACGCCGGCAACGATCCCGGACGGTGCGGTGATGCTGGTGTACGACCGGACCGGGGCGAATCCGGGCGGCTTCATCAGGTACCGGCACCTCGCGTCCGGTCCGGTGTGGACGATCTACGACAGCAAGTGGCAGGTCGTGCAGGAGGTGACACTCGGCGCGGACGCGGCGTTCAAGCCGAGTACGACGTACGCCGTGAAGGTCGCCGTGCAGCCGGGCGGGATCAAGGTGTCGGTGAACGGGCAGCAGGTGGTTGCCGGCCGCAACCCGGCACCCGATGCCGCCGGCAAGGTCGGTTTCTACGTGTCCGGAGCGAGCCGGCTCGACTTCGACAACGTCGGATTCTCGATCGTTTCGCGCCAGGTGACCGGCATCGACCTCGGTCCGGCGTTCAGTCTGGAAGCGGGCGAACGCCGTACCGTCAGCGCGACCGTGACGCCGGCCGACGCATCCGACACCCGCGTGACCTGGACCTCGGACAATGCTTCTGTCGCTTCGGTGGACAGCACCGGACGCGTCACCGCTGTCTCGGCCGGTACGGCGAAACTCACGGCAACCTCGGTGTCGAACCCGGATGTGTCCGCATCGCTCACTGTCACGGTGCAGGACGCCACGTACCCGGTCGTCGACCTCACCACGCAGCTCTCGGACCAGGCGAACTGGACGACCTCGCCCAACCTGGACTTCAGCACGGGCACGGTGAAGGCGACCGGTGAGGGCGTGTTCGGGTACAAGGCGCAGAGGTTCGGCGACGGGCTGCTCCGGTTCAAGGCAGAGGTGGGCTCGTTCGGCGGCGGCTGGTACGGCTTCCAGGTGCGGTCGCACGAAGCCGGCGTACCCGCCTGGCAGAACTCGAACACCGGGTACCTCGCGGTGATCAAACAGGACACCATCGAGTTCCAGAGCTGGACGCCCGGTCAGACCATGCTCGACGTGATCCCGAACGACGTGATCGCGCCGAACAGCACCCACGAGATCGCCTTCGGCGCGATCGGCAACCGACTGGTCCTGCGGGTGGACGGCGAGACGGTGTGGAGCAAACTCGTCGACGTGGCGAGCAACCCGATCGGCACCGACGGCTACTTCAACCTCTACAACTACCTGAAGGGCAACCCCGTCCGGCTGCTCACCGTCTAGACACACGAGGCGGTCAGCTCTTGACCACTGGAATGGCTAAGTGATTTAGTCAGTTTGTGAGTTACTCAGCTGCTGAGGTGCCGCCCAGCCTGTCCGATCGGTTGACCGAGTCGATTCTCGGGATCATCCGGGAGGGTGGGCTGGGGCCTGGTGACGCGATTCCGTCGGCGCGGGAGCTGGCGAAGCGGTTCGCGATCACCACGCCGACGGTGCGGGAGGCGCTCCGCAAGCTCGAGGCGACCGGTGCGGTGGAGTTCCGGCACGGTTCCGGGACGTACGTCGGTCCGACGATCAACAACGTCGTACTGGCGAATCCGCACCGGCCGCCGATCACCAAGGACTCGGTGCTGCAGCTGATCAGCGCCCGTCTGGTGATCGAGCCGGCCGTCGCGGCACAGTCGGCCGTCGCGAGGCAGGACGAGAACCTGGCGCGCCTCGAGGCTGCGGTCACCAACGCGCTGGTGCCGCCGGGTGGTCCGGCGTTCGCGCTGAACTTCCATGTCGAGCTCGCGGCCGCGTCCGGGAACCCTTTGCTGCAAGAGGTTCTGGCCTCGTTGCTCAAGGTGCGAGTGCGTGAGCAGCAGCAGATCCGCGCGCTGTACGACAACCGCGAGCAGGACCACGAGGAGCATCAGGCGATCGTCGAGGCCGTCCGCGCGCAGGACGCCGTACGGGCCGAGCGCCTGACTCGTGAGCACCTGGACAACATCCGCCGGGCCGTCGAGTCCGCCCCGGAGTTCTCATGAAGCTTGCCGAGATGACGACCGACGAGGCGGCTGCCGCCGTCCGGGAGTCCCCGCTGGTGATCGTCCCGGTCGGCGCGCAGGAGCAGCACGGCGGCGGGATGGCGATGTCCACCGACACCGTCCGTGCCGTCGGGATCGCCGACCGGGTCGCCGAACGGCTGGCCGGCCGCGCGGTGATCGCCCCACCCGTTCCGTACGGCGTCTCGCCGCATCACATGGCCTTCGCCGGGACGATGACGTTGTCACCGGCAACCTTCCTGCAGGTGCTCCGGGACCTGATCGCGAGCCTGCACACGCACGGCTGGCACCAGTTCCTCGTGATCACCGGCCACGGCGGGAACAACGCCGCGCTGTCCGTGCTCGCACAGGAGTACGTCGGTACCGCGATCACGTTCGCCTGGACGCCGGTCACGTCCGTGGTGTCGGACCTGATCACGAACGTCAGCGCCGTACACGGTCATGCCGGCGAGGCGGAGACCGCGCAGATGCTGTATCTGGCGCCGGAGCTGGTCCAGGCCGATCGCCTGGAGCCCGGCGCCACCACACTCGACGACCTGACGACCACGGCCCGGCTCTCCCGGCAGACGCGTGGCCCGCGGTTGTCGGTCGGGTTCGACGAGTACCACAAGCGTGGTGTGCTGGGTGATCCCCGCCACGCCACAGCCGCGGAGGGCCGCCTCCTGGTGGAGACCGCCGCCGACCGGATAGCCGCCTTCGCCGACGAGTTGCTGTCGGCCTGACGCCGCACTGCCCGAGTTGCTGGACCTTCGCTCATGCAGGTCCAGGCGCGAGCCTGCCCGCCCGCAGGCCGCCTGCCCCGAGGAGGCACCCTGATGAACCTCGCACGCCCGAAAACCCTGGCCGCGACGGTGGCCGCGGCGGCACTGGTGACCGCCGCAGTCACGTTGCCGACGGCAACCGCAGCGGCTGCGGCCAGTCCCGGCTGCGGCAAGCAGACCGCGCCGAGTGGTGACTACACCGTCGTCAGCGGCGGTCTCACGCGTACCTACCGCCTGCACGTGCCGGACGACTACGAACCGTCCAAGGCCGAGGAGCTCATCCTCGTCTACCACGGCCGCGGCAAGACCGGCGCCCAGACAGAGGCGTTCTCCGACCTGTCGAAGCTGGACGCGATCGTTGCCTACCCCAACGGTGTGATCGGCGACGAGAACAAGCAGGCCTGGCAGGGCGCGCCGTACTCCGCCGACGGCGTCGACGACGTGAAGTTCACCGAAGACCTGCTCGACCAGCTCGAGTCGTCGTACTGCGTCGACACCGGCGCCGTCTTCGCGACCGGCAAGTCGAACGGTGCCGGCTTCACCGGGATCCTGGCCTGCCGGCTCGCCGACCGGATCGCCGCGATCGCCCCGGTGTCCGGCGCCTTCTACATCCAGGGCACGCACTGCGCGCCGTCCCGTCCGGTGCCCGTGCTCGACATCCACGGGACCGGCGATACCACGATCCCGTACGGCGGCGACGGTCAGCGCGACCTGCCCGACGTACAGACGTGGGTCCGCGACTGGTCCGTCCGCGACCACTGCCGGCAGGACCCGAGCACGAGCAGGCTCGGTGACGACGTACTGACGTTCACCTACAAGGGTTGCAAGGCCGACGTCGTGCACGTCGCGGTCACCGACGGCGGCCACAGCTGGCCCGGATCCGACTCGTCGTCCGGTCCTGGCTACGTGACGCAGACGTTCGAAGCGCACGAGTTGATCGGCGCGTTCTTCGAGAAGCACAAGCGCTCATGAGTACGGCGACCGACACGAGGGAGCTGCCCCGCCTGGTGCGGGCGATGGCCGTCATCGAACGGGTCGGGAACGCGTTGCCGCATCCGTTCTGGCTGTTCTGGATACTGTCCGCGGTGCTGGCCGTGGTGAGTGCGATCCTGTCCGCACTGGACGTGTCCGTGGTCTCGCCGAAGGACGGCAAGGAGGTCGCGGTCCAGAACCTGCTGTCCGGTGACGGCCTGCAGATGGCGGTGTCGACGGCGATCTCGAACTTCGCCGAGTTCCCGCCGATGGCGACGATCGTCGTCGTGATCATGGGGGTCGCGCTGGCCGAGCGGACCGGGTTCCTGCAGGCGCTGATGCGGGTCAGCGTGTCCCGCGTGCCGACCTCGATGGTCGTGTTCGCGGTCGCGTTCGCCGGCACCATGTCGCACGTCGCCTCCGCGGCGGCATACATCATCCTGGTGCCGCTCGGCGGGCTCGCGTTCCGCGCGGTCGGGCGGTCGCCGATCCTCGGCATCGTGGTCGCGTACACCGCGATCGCCTCCGGGTACGACGCCAGCCCGATCCCCACGCCCAACGACGCGATCTTCGCCGGCATCACCACGGCCGCCGCCCGTACCGTGCATCCGGACGCGCACGTCTCGGTGCTGTCGAACTGGTTCTTCAACATCGCGTCGTCGGTCCTGCTCGCGCTGGTGATCACGCTCGTCACACGGCTCGTGCTGAGCAAGCGCACAGACCTCGACGGCGACCCGGACGCACCGGGCGACGACCCCGATCAGCTGGCCGTATCGGTTGCCGAGCGCAAGGGTCTGCGCCGGGCCGGGATCGTCTTCCTGCTCGCCGCGGTCGCAATCGTCGCCGTACTGCTCCCGCACGACTCACCGTTGCGCGGCAAGGACGGCAGCATCGTCGACTCCCCGTTCCTGGACGGCATCGCGATGGTGGTCGCCGTGTTGTTCGCACTGGTCGGCATCACGTACGGCGTCACGGTCCGGGCGATCGAGCGCGCGGCCGACGTACCGAAGCTGATGGCCGAGGGTATCAAGCAGATGGCGCCGGTCCTGGTGCTGTTCTTCGCGATCGCGCAGTTCCTGGCGTACTTCGACTGGACCAACCTGGGCGATCTGCTGTCGGCCGAATCCGCGCGAGTCCTGGGAGATCTGGGCGCCCCGAAGGTCGTGATCTTCCTCGGCATCCTGGCGCTGCTCACGCTCATCAACGTGCTGGTGACCAGCGGCTCGGCGATGTGGTCGCTGACCGCCCCGATCCTGGTCCCGATGATGCTGCTGCTGAACGTTCCCGCCGAAACCACTCAGGCACTGTTCCGCATCGCCGACTCGGGCTCCACCGCCATCACCCCGATGAGCCCGTACTTCGTGATGGCCCTCGGCTTCCTGCAGCGCTACCGAAAAGACGCCGGCGTCGGCACCCTCGCGTCGTACACCGTCCCCCTCGCCATCGCCATGACCCTCGCCTGGACCCTCCTCTTCCTCACCTGGTGGGCCCTAGGAATCCCCCTCGGCCCCGGAGCCCCCGTCAGGTGAGGGATATGCCGGCGGTGCGGAGGTCGGTGAGGGCTTGGGTGGTGGTGGATTCGGCTACGCCGGCGGTGAGGGGGGTGAGGACTGTGGTGGCGAAGCCTTCTTTGTGGGCGTCGAGGGCGGTGGCCCGGACGCAGTAGTCGGTGGCGATGCCGCAGACGTCGACGTCGGTGACGCCCTTGTCGCGGAGCCAGTCGGCGAGGGCGTGGCCGCCTTCGTGGGACTTGCCCTCGAAGCCGGAGTAGGCGGCCGCGTACTCGCCCTTGTCGAAGATCGCGTCGAACGGCTGCGGGTCCAGGTTCGGGTGGAAGCTCACGCCGTCGGTGCCGGCGATGCAGTGCGGCGGCCAGGAGTGCACGTAGTCGGGAGTCTTGGAGAAGTGGTCACCCGGGTCGATGTGGTGGTCCCGGGTGGCCACGACGTACGCGTACTGACGCTCGTCGGGATCCGCCTCGTGCCACTCGTGCAGCAGCTCGCCGATCCGGAACGCGACGTCGGCCCCACCGGGGACCGCCAGGCTCCCGCCCTCGCAGAAGTCGTTCTGCACATCAACCACGATCAGTGCCCTGGTCATCGCGACGCTCCTTCTCCGGAGTACTCCCTGAGCCCACCGTACAAGCGTCGGCGCGGTTAGGTCCGCATTAGGCGGGGATCAGATCACCGCCGGTGACGTGCAGCAGCCGGCCCTGGATCGCCCTGGTCCGCGGCGAGGTGAGGAACAGGACCGCGTCGGCGATCTCGGACACGTCCGGCAGGTGCCGGGCGGTGAATCCGGCCGCGATCTTGTCCAGCGCGGGCTTGGGGATGATCCGGTGCTCGCCGTGCTCGAGCGTGATGCCGGGCAGTACGACGTTGACCAGTACGCCGTCCGCGCCGAGATCGTGCTGCAGACTCGCCGCCAGGCCGTGCAGCCCTGCCTTCGCCGCGCCGTACGCCCACGCGCCGCGCATGCCCCGCTCCGCCAGGTCCGTCGAGATCAGCACCAGCCGGCCGTGCCCGGACCGCCGCAGTGCGGGCGCTACCTGCTGCGCGAGGTGCAGGTTGCCTTCGAGATTCGCCCGGACGATCGCAGTCCACCACTGCGGTGAGGCGTCCTCGATCTTCTCGGTCCGCCCGTCCACGGTGCCCCAGCTGACCGCGTTCGCGACCACCGTGTCGAGGCCGCCCCAGTGCTCCACCGTGGACGCCACCGCGGTCGCGATCGTCTCCGGTTCGGCCAGATCCATGGGTACGACGTACGCCGTACCGCCTGCCTCCTCGATCTGTTCGGCGACCGCCTCGGCGGCGTCCTTCCGCGAGTTGTAGGTGATCGCGACCCGCGCACCTTCCCGTCCGTAGGCGATCGCGGTGGCCCGCCCGATGCCCGACGACCCGCCGGTCACGAGCACCGCCGCATCCTTGAAACCCAGGTCCATGACCCGTCCTTCCGGTATTAGTTAGTCGGCTACACAAAAAACTTAGCCGACTAATAAACTGAGTGCAACCCTGGTCCGGTGTCGGTGGCGTCTGTGCTGACAGTTATCGTTTGACGGCGCATTGTCACCAAGTCATGGGTCGGCATCCTCCGCCGGAGCAGGCCCCGGGGGTTCGCTCATGAAGAAGGCCGTCCTGGCTGTTGTCACCGCTGCAGCCGTTGCCGCGGCGGCGCTGGTGCCGTCCGGTCCCACCGTCCAGGCTGCGACAGAGGCTCACAGCGCGCCGCGGGGGTTCGGGTCGGCGCTGTCGTCGGTGCAGCAGCCTTCCTGGCAGACGAACGCGAGCGTGAACGCGGTCGCCGTCGCGGGGAACCTGGTATTCGCGGGTGGGCTGTTCACGCGGGTCCGCCCACCGGGTAAGGCGCGAGGCGTCGGGGAGGCGGCCCGGAAGTACTTCGCAGTGTTCGACCGGACCACCGGCGCGCCGACCCGGTTCGCGCCGAACGTCAACGGACCGGTGTGGAGCGTCGCCACCTCGCCCGACGGCAAGCGCGTCGTGATCGGCGGCGACTTCACCGCCGTCGACGGGGTGCCGCGGTCCCGGGTGGCGATGTTCGACGTTGCCACCGGCAAGCTCGTGGCCGGCTGGGACCCGGCGGTCAACTACCGCGTCGCGGCGCTGAAGGTGACCGGTACGACGGTGTACCTGGGTGGCTCGTTCGGCACCGTGGACAAGGTGGCCCGCGGCCGGATCGCGGCGGTCGGCCTCGGCACCGGGGCGTTGCTCCCGTGGAACCCGGACGCGGACGACGACGTGCACGCGATCGAGCTGTCCACGGACGGATCGCGCGTCTTCGTCGGCGGCGGGTTCACCGAGATCGGCGGCCGGGACAGTCACGCACTCGCGATGCTGAACACCACGACCGGTGCCGCCTACGACATGCCCGCGGCCGCGGCGATCCCGGAGTGGACACCGGACTGCGACAGCCGCGTGAAGGATCTGGAAGTCCAGGGAAACAAGGTGTTCGCGGCCAACGCAGGCTCCGGGATCGGCTGCTACGACGGCGTGCTCGCCGCGGACGCCACGACCGGCAAGCTGCTCTGGCAGAGCCACTGCCTGGGCGCGACCGAGGCGATCAAGGCGATCGGCAACTGGCTGTACAAGGGCTCGCACGCGCACGACTGCAGCGCCGACGGCGGCTTCCCGGACAAGACCGGCATGCACCATCTGCTCGTCTACAGCACGATCACCGGCAAGCTCGGCCCGTGGTTCCCGAACACCGACGCCGGCGGGAAGACGTTGGTCGGCCCACTGTCGTTCGCATCCGGTGGCAACGACCTCTGGGCAGGTGGTGACTTCACAACCGTGAACGGCGTACCGCAGGAAGGCCTGACCCGCTTCAGCACCGCCCCGGGCGGCGCCGCTCCGGCCCGTCCGGCCGCTCCGAAGGTCGCGAGCGCGCGGCCGAACAAGGTGACGATCGCGTTCACCACCGTGCTCGACCGCGACAACATCGCGCTCACCTACTTGGTGTACCGCGGCAGCACGCGGATCGGCAGTTGGTCGCGTACGTCGAACTCCTGGACGAAACCGACCGTCACCTCGGTCACCGACTCCCGCCTGACCAGCGGTCAGACGTTGTCGTACCACGTCGAGGTCAGCGACGGCCGCAACGTGCGGAAGAGCCCGGTGGTCAGCGTCAAGGTCCGCTGATTCAGCACCGGGTCCCATGAGCCGGTACGACGAGATCGCTCAGGTAGGCGTCGATCTTCGCCCGGGCGCACTCGTTCGACTGGTACAGCGTGTGCCCCGGTCCGTCGTGGTAGATCGACCCGCTGCCCGGCACCTGGTCGACAACCCGCAGTCCCGTGTCGTACTCGCTCCAGTTCCCCGCCATCAGCAGCGGCGGCAGCCCCTTCGGGAGCGCAGCCGGCTTGTTCTGCACAGGAACAGGCCAGCCGACGCAAGACAGCATGGCCTGCTGGATCGTTCCGGCCGTGCCGGTGTACGGCGCCGCGGCCTCCATCCGCCGTCCTTGCCGCTGGAGCTGACGCAGGCTGGTCGGATGCGGCCAATCGGTGCACTCGACGACGCCCGGCGACGGCGTCGAGGGGTACGGCGCATTCGGCGGGTCCGGTATGAATCCGGACGCGTCGCCCTGGTCCGCCTTCCGCAACGCCTCCAGGAGCTTCGGGTACGACGCCTCGCCGCGGCGCGCCAGTCGCAGCCCCATCCACCGGACCTCGTTCCCGTCGTACGTCGTGGTTCCGGCCGGCAGCGGGCTGCGCTGCGCGCGTGCGACCACCTGCTGCCACAGCGCAGCGCAGTGTGCTTGCCCAGGGCACCAATCGAAGAAGCGGGTCAGGAACGTCTGGATGTCACGGGCGAGCAGGGGCAGTTCGCGGTCCCAGTCGCCGGTGCTGTGGCTCCAGGTGCCGTCGAGGGCGAGCGATCGGACGTGCTGCGGGAACAGGTTCGCGTACGCCTGCCCGATGAAGCCGCCGTACGACGCGCCGTAGAAGTTCAGCTTCGACTGGCCGAGGGCCTGCCGGATCGCGTCCAGGTCGCGCGCGTGGCTCGCGGAGTCCATGTTCGCGAACAGTTCGGGATCCTTCGCCTGGCACCTCGTCGCGGACGCCCGGTTCGTGGCGGCCAGCTTGTCGAACTCGGCCTGGTTCACCGGCGTGCGCGGCATCCGTACGCCGGTCCACTCGCACGGCAGGTTGGTGCTCATCCCCGCGGCGTTCGGGCCGCCGCGAAGGTCCCAGGTGATGATGTCCATCCGCTTGCGGAGTTCGGTGAAGGCCTCCGCGCCGCCGTACGACCGAAGCAGGTCGATGTTGATGCCCATCGGTCCGCCCAGGTTGACCTCCACGGATCCCTGCGGTCTCGGGCCCGTCGCCGGCAGGCGGCCGACCATCAGCGTGATCTTGCGGCCTTCGGGACGGTCCCAGTCGACCGGCACCTTCAGGGTCGCGCACTCGATGCCGACGGCACCGGGTCCGCCGGGGCATTCGGTCCAGGTGAGGGTCTGGGCGGGCGGCGTGAGGACGTTGGCCGTCAGCGCGCCGCTCGCCGCGAGCGTGAGTAGTTTCAGCATGCAGGCAACGCTTCCGCGAATCCGGCGTACGCACATCGGACCACGAGCCGTCGGACCACGGTCCGAGGCGGTGCGCGCGACGGTCGGCTAGGTTCGAGCCGTGCAGGACGAGTACGGCCTGAGCCGGCGGCAGCTGATCGCGGTGGACTGCGTCGTTGCGGCCGGGTACGCCGTACTCGTGCTCCTGAGCGCGTCCACCGCAGCAGGGGTTGTCGCGGTCGGGCTCGCGCTGCCGATCGCGGTGCGCCGGAGCTGGCCGGTTCCAGCGTTCGCGCTCGCAGGTGTGGTGTCGGTTGTCGCGGTCTTCCTGGATGCGCTGCGCGATCCGTTGCTGGCGGCGGCGTACGTGCTGTACGTCGTCGCGCTCACCCGCAGCTCGAGCCGCCCCCTGTCCAGCCGTCGCCTGCTCGGGCTGGCCGGTGGCGTCGGCTTCGTCGTACTGCTGCTCGCCATGGTCGCGGGCGCTCCAGCCGGACCAGAGGCCGGCCAGTCCCGGCCCGCGATCGTGCTGACCGGCTTCGCCGCGTTGTACGGCGCCTGGGTCCTGGGTCAGGTAGTCCGCGACCGGCGTGCTGCCGCGGCGCGCGCGGCCCGCGCGCTGGCCGAGCAGGCGGTCGCCGCGGAACGGTTGCGGATCGCCCGTGAACTGCACGACATCGTTGCCCACAGCATGGGTCTGATCGCGGTCAAGGCCGGCGTCGCGAACCATGTACTGCGGGTCCGTCCGGAGGAGGTGTCCGACGCGTTGACGGTGATCGAGTTGACCAGCCGTGATGCGCTGGTGGAGCTCAGGCACATGCTCGGCCTGCTGCGTCCGTCCGACGACGAGCCCACGGACCTGGCGCCCCCGGCCGGTCTGGCCGCGCTGCCGGACCTGGTCGCCCGCATCGAGTCGACCGGCGTCAAGGTCGAGCTGCAGGTCGACGTACCGGAGCCGCTTCCCGAGGCCGTCGAGCTGACCGTCCACCGGATCGTCCAGGAGTGCCTCACGAACGTCACCAAGCACGCCCGCGCCACATGTTGCCGCATCACGATCACCGGCACCGCGAACGCCGTACAGCTCGAAGTGACCGATGACGGCGTCGGCGGTACGCCGGTCGAAGGGCACGGGCTGATCGGGATCCGCGAGCGCGTCAGCGTGTACGGCGGGACGTATCGCGCGGGGCCGCTACCGGGTGGCGGCTTCGAGGTCGTCGTACGGCTGCCGCATGAGTGAGCGCGCACCGGGCTCAGGTGACATCCGAGTGCTGGTGGCCGACGACCAGGCGCTGTTGCGTGGCAGCTTCCGGGTGCTGATCGACACGACACCCGGGCTGACGACGGTCGGCGAGGCGGCCGACGGCGCCGAGGCGGTCGAGCTTGCCCGGCAGGAGCGCCCGGACGTCGTCCTGATGGACGTCCGGATGCCCAGGCTGGACGGGATCCAGGCCACCCGGCAGATCTGCTCCGCGCCGGAGACGGCCGGTACCAAGGTGCTGATCCTGACGATGTTCGACCTCGACGATGCCGTGTACGCCGGTCTGCGGGCCGGAGCGAGCGGCTTCCTGCTGAAGGACGTCCCGCCGGCCGAGCTGCTGCAGGCGATCAACGTCGTCGCGGCCGGGGAAGGCCTGCTGGCGCCGTCGATCACGCGACGGCTGATCGCCGAGTTCGCCCGGTCGGCCGAGCCCGGGCACCTGCCGCTGACCGGTCTCGACGGCGTGACGGAGCGCGAACGCGAGGTACTGACGCTGATCGCCCGCGGCCTGTCCAACCAGGAGATCTGCGACCACCTGAACGTCGGCCGCGGCACCGTGAAGACTCACATCGGCCACCTGCTCGCCAAGCTGCACGCCCGCGACCGCGCCCAGCTGGTGATCGCCGCGTACGAGTCGAACCTGGTGCAGCCGCGACGGCGCTAGTGCTCGGCACTAGAGATTCGGCACGATGGAGGCGGCGGCGATCAGTAGGCAGATGCCGCCGTTGAGGTACGGGTGGCCGGCCAGGATCGCGACGAACTCACGGATCGTTGCCGTCGGCCAGTAGTACCTGGCGGTCGGGGAGCCGATCACCTGGCCGTTGACCTTCGCCTTGCGGGCCGTGAGCGCGGCGCGGAACGCGTGGAAGTTGTTCGTCACGATCAGGCAGCGGTAGTCCGGCCGCAGCCCGGCCATCAGGTCCCGGCTGAACGTGAGGTTCTCCCAGGTCGTCGTCGACTTGTCCTCGCGGATGATCCGGTCGTCCGGGACGCCGCACTCGACCAGGTACGCCGCCATCGCGTGCGACTCGGGCAGGTCCTCGCCGGGACCCTGACCGCCGGACGTGACGATCCGCGGCGAGCGGCCCTTGCGGAGCGCCCGCTCGTACACCTGGCGCGCCCGGTCGAGGCGGCTGGCCAGCAACGGCGGGACCCGCGACCCGATCAGGCCGGAGCCGAGGACGACGACGAAGTCGACCTTCCGCGAGGAACGCACCCGGCTGTAGACGAACGCGTATACCAGGAAGCAGAAGAACAGGAACGAGATGTAGGTGAGGATGCCGAGCAGCACCGACCGGAGGACGGCCAGCGGCTCCCAGCCGATCGTCTGCACCAGCACGCTGAAGATCACGAAGCCGATGATCCCGAGCCCGGCCAGCAGCGACAGCAGGTTGGACAGCCGGCGGCGCTCGCGGCGCAGCATCGTGACGCCGTTGATGACCAGGAAGACGGCGAGTACCGCGATCACGACCGGGATCGCGACCAGGATCGCGACCACCAGGAATCGGCCGGCGGTCTGGTTGATCGCGGCGACCGTGAAGACCAGGCCGAGACCGGCGAACATCAGCGCGAGGACCAGGAAGACCGCGTTCTTGAACAGCCGGCGGTCGCGCAGGAAGCTGACGCCGAAGATCAGGAACCAGAAGGCCGAAATACCGAAGCAGATGAGCATCGCGCGCCATCCAACACCAGCCGGCGCTCGGCCACCCGCCGCCGGGCCGGTCGGTGACCAGAATGCAGCGCGGCCCGTGAGACGGCCCGCGACGGCGCCGCTGGGGTGTGCGACAGTTCGGTGCGGAACGGCATCGGGCGGAAGGGACACGCAATGACCACGAACTGGGCGGGGAACGTCGAGTTCGCCAGTGAGCTGCAGCAGCCGCGGGCGATCGAGCAGCTGCAGGAGCTCGTCGCGAGCGCGGAGAAGGTGCGCGTTCTCGGCACCGGCCATTCGTTCAACCGGATCGCCGACAGCTCCGGCGTACTGGTCGGCGTGCAGCAGTTGCCGAAGGTCGTCGAGGTCGGCGAGCCCGGTAAGGACAGTGTCACTGTCTCGGCCGGACTTCGCTACGGCGAGGTCACGGCGGCGCTGCAGGCCCAGGGGCTCGCGCTGCACAACCTCGGGTCGCTGCCGCACATCTCGGTCTCCGGCGCCTGCGCGACCGGTACGCACGGCTCCGGCGACACCAACGGCCCGCTGGCGGACGCGGTCAGCGCGATCACGTTCGTCGACGCGGACGGCGAGCTCGTCACGCTCACCCGTGGCGACGCCGACTTCGCCGCGTCGGTCGTCTCGCTCGGCGCGCTCGGGGTCGCCGTGAGCCTGACGCTCGACGTACAACCGACGTACCAGATCAGCCAGGTGGTGTACGACGGGTTGCCGGTCGATCGTCTGCAGTCGGACTTCGCGGACGTGATGGGCAGTGCGTACAGCGTGAGCGCGTTCACCGACTGGGTGGATCCGGACGTGATGGTATGGCGCAAGCGGCGGGAGCTGACCGCGCCGGAGCCGGAGTGGCTGGGCGCGAAGCTCGCGGACGGGCCGCGGCACCCGATCAAGGTGATGCCGGCCGGGTACGCGACCCAGCAGGGCGGCGTGGCCGGTCCGTGGAACGAGCGGCTGCCGCACTTCCGGCTCGAGTTCACGCCCAGCAACGGCGACGAGTTGCAGTCGGAGTACTTCGTCCCGCGGGAGCGCGCGGCGGAGGCGATCGAGGTACTGCGGACGCTCGGCGACCGGTTCGCGCCGGTGATCCAGGTGTCGGAGATCCGGACGATCGCCGCCGACGACCTGTGGCTGAGCCCGAGCCAGGGCCGCGACACGGTGGCGCTGCACTTCACCTGGATCCAGGACGAGACGGCGGTCCGCCCGGTCGTCGCGGAGCTGGAGGAGCGGCTGGCGCCGCTGGACGTCCGCCCGCACTGGGGCAAGGTGTTCGCCGCGGACGCGGCCACGCTGGCCGAGCGGTACCCGAAGGTGAAGGACTTCGTCGGCCTGGCCGCGAAGTACGACCCCGCCGGCAAGTTCCGCAACCCCTACCTCGACACGTTCCTGCCGTTATAGCTGGGTGACGTCCTCGAGGGTCGACGTGATGCTCCAGAGGAGGTTGCGGATGATGCGGCGGTCCTCGGCGGTGAGGTTCGCGAGCGCGCGGCGGCCGGCGCGGTCGTAGATCTCCTGGACGGTGTGCGCGAGCTCGACGCCGCGGCCGGTCAGCTCGATGCCGACCTGCCGCGCGTCGGTCGCGCTCTTCACCCGGCGTACCAGCCCGGCCGCCTCCATCCGCTGCGTCGTCTTGGTCGCCGTCGGCACCTCGACGTCGAGGACCTTCGCGAGCCGTGCGACCGGCAGCGACCCGTGGTGCAGGAGTTTCGCGAGCACCAGCTCCTGCCCGGTGTGCAGCCCGGTCCCGGCCATCTCCGCGGCCACGGCCTTGCGCGCGGCCCGCTCCGCGAACCGCAACGCGACCAGCACGTCGGCCTCGTCCGCGGGCGCGTCCGGCGACCACTCGCCGGTGTCCTGACTCATCGGTGACTCCGGCTCATGGGTGGCTCCGGCTCATGTGTGGCTCCGGGGGAGGAACGGGTTGCGGCCGTCGTAGTCGCCGACGTACTCGGTGGGGATCGCGGGCTCGCCGCGGCTCAGCTGGTTGGCGGAGCGCGGGAGTTCGTAGCGGACCTTCTCGTGGTGCGCCTGCGACTCCGCCGGCGTGGTGCGGCCGATGATCTTGCCGGCCTCGACCAGCGGCTTCAGCAGCTCGCGGTCGTCGCCGTCGTCGACCGGCTGCGCGCCGACGCCGATCAGCTCGAGCTCCGCGACCCCGGCGGCGGACCGCCGCCGCAGCGCCCACTTCCGGCCCCCGATCGAGATCTTGTCCGGGCTCTTCTTCGCCACCGGGACCAGATCGCCGCTCGCGTCCTCGCGGGCGACCAGCTTGTACACGAACCCGCAGGTCGGGTAGCCGGAGCCGGTCACCAGCGACGTACCGACGCCGTACCCGTCGACCGGCGCCGGCGCGAGCGCCGCGATCTGGTACTCGTCCAGGTCGCTGGTCACGATGATCCGCGTCTTGGTCGCACCCAGCGAGTCAAGCTGCTCGCGCACCTGCCCGGCCAGCGACGGCAGGTCGCCGGAGTCCAGCCGGACCGCGCCCAACTCCGGGCCGGTCAGCTCGATCGCGGTCCGGACCGCCTCCGCGACGTCGTAGGTGTCGACGAGCAGCGTGGTGCCCTTGCCGAGCGCGTCGATCTGCGAGCGGAACGCGTCCTGCTCGCGGTCGTGCAGCAGCGTGAACGAGTGCGCCGCCGTACCGGTGCTGGGGATGCCGTAGCGGCGGGCCGCCTCCAGGTTCGACGTCGCGCTGAACCCGGCGATGTACGCCGCCAGCGCCGCCGCGACGGCCGCCTCCTCCTGGGTGCGGCGCGAGCCCATCTCGATACAGGGCCGCCCACCGGCCCACCAGGTCATCCGGGACGCCGCGGAGGCGACCGCGGAGTCGTGGTTCAGGATCGACAAGAAGACGGTTTCCAGCAGCACGGCCTCGGCGAACGAGGACTCCACCACCAGCACCGGCGAGCCGGGGAAGAAGATCTCGCCGTCGGCGTAACCGGAGATGTCGCCGGAGAACCGGTAGTCCGCGAGCCAGTCCCGGGTAGCCTGGTCCACAACGCCGCGATCGGCCAGGAAGGCGATCGTCTGCTCGTCGAACCGGAACTGCTCGAGCGCGTCCAGCAGCCGGTTGACGCCGGCGACCACGCCGTACCGGCGGCCGTCGGGCAGCCGGCGGGCGAACAGCTCGAACACCGAGCGGCGCTCCGCCGTGCCGTCGGCGAGCGCGGCCTGCAGCATGGTCAGCTCGTAGTGGTCCGTCAGAAGTGCCGTCGAGTGGGTCACGAGGGCAGCCTATTGCGAAGCCGGAACCGATGATGGAGAGAATGGACTGGTGAGCACCGCACCGAGCGAGCTGGAGAGCCCCGAGGTCGACGAGGCGATCGAGCTGAGCCCACCCTGGGTGACCATCGTCTGGAACGACCCGGTCAACCTGATGGACTACGTCACGTTCGTCTTCCAGACGTACTTCGGCTACTCCAAGCAGAAGGCGGAGAAGCTGATGATGCAGGTCCACGCCGAGGGGAAGTCCGCGGTGTCGAACGGTAACCGGGAAGCGATGGAACGCGACGTGGAAGCGATGCACTCCTACGGCCTGTGGGCCACCTGTGAGAAGTCGTGACCCGGTTCCGCAGGCGCCGTAAGACCGTGGTCGTCAGTTTCGCCGAGCACGAGGCGGACATCCTGGCGAACCTCTTGAGGAATCTTGTCGAGCTGCTGTACGACGGGCTGCCGCCGCGCACCACCACGCCCGCGGACCCGCTCGAGGCACTGCTCAGCGACAACGACGGGCCGACCTCGCCGCCGGAGGACGTCGTACTGCAGCGCCTGCTGCCCGACGCGTACAAGACCGATGACCTGGCGTCGGCGGAGTTCCGCCGGTTCACCGAGCGGGGCCTGCGCGAGGGGAAGGTCACCGACGCGAAGCGGGTGCTGTCCGCGCTCGAGGAGTCCGGCGCCGACGAGATCGCGCTCGAGCCGGACGAGCAACTGTCCTGGCTGCGCGCGCTGAACGATCTCCGGCTGGCGATCGGCACTCGTCTCGACATCAAGGACGAGGACGACTACGCCACCTGGGAGAAGCTGGACGACGACGACCCCCGACGCCTCACCTACGACCTGTACGACTGGCTCGGCTACCTCCAGTCAGCCCTCCTCCACAACATGCGCTGAGTCACGCCGGGCGGCGGTAGCCGTCCCGGATCAGGTCCAGCAGGAGCTGGAGTTGCCCGCCGGAGCATCCGGTGAGTGCGATGCCACTGACCAGCGTCAGCAGGTCCCTGGTCGTCAGGTCGGCGCGGACGGAACCCGCTGCCTGCGCTCGGGTGAGCAGCCGTTCAGCGGCGCCGTGCATCGTGGAGTGCCAGCTCGCGAACTGCGCGCCCCGGTCGCGGCCGGGCTCGTCCGGGACGGCCTGGGCGAGGTCGCGTTTGGTGGCGACATGGTCGGCGAAGGCCCGTAGCCACAGGGTCAGCGCGCGATCCGGGTCGTCGTGCCCGGCGAGCTCCTGACTGTGCCGGTCCAGTCCCGCGACCTCGTCGGCGTACACGGCCACGAGCAGGTCGGCGCGGGTGCGGAAGTGCCGGTAGAGGGTCGCGTTCGCGACGCCGGCGGTCTTCGCGATCTCGTCCAGCGGTACGTCGGGACCGCGCTCGTCGAACAGCCGTGCAGCGGTGGACAGCACTGCTTCGCGGTTGCGCTCGGCGTCGGCGCGACGGCGTCGTACCGGCTGCGCCTGGTTTTCCGGGGACATCCCCGTTAGTGTAGCGAGGCTAACCGGGGAGCTCCGCGGAAAGGATCGGGCATGCTGACAGCCGACGACAAGTGGGCGATCGCCGAGACGCTCGCGCTGCACGGGCACCTGTTCGACGAGGGCGAGCTGGACCGTCTCGACGAGCTGTTCACCGACGATGTCGTGTACGACGTGAGCGAGCTCGGGGGCGACGTACTCGTCGGCATCGACGCGATCCGGGACGCCGCGCTCCAGCTCGGCGCCGGGAATCCGCTCGCGCACCTCGTGACCAATGTCGTGATCACCGACGCCACCGGCGACGACACGGCAACGGTGCGGTCCAAGGGCGTCGTCGTGCTCGCCGACCGCGGTTGCGGCACCGCGACGTACGTCGACACCGTCCGGCGCGGGCCGGACGGCTGGCGGCTCAGCCACCGCCGGATCCTCCCGCGCCGCGCGCCCCTCGGCGGACGGACCTAGGGTGGGGCTTATGGAGACGCGGCGGCTCGGGCGGACCGGGCGGGATGTTGGTGTGGTCGGGCTCGGGGCGTGGCAGTTGGGCGGTGACTGGGGGTCGGTGGACGAGAGCGACGCGCTCGCGGTGCTGCAGGCGGCGATCGACGGCGGCGTGACGTTCATCGACACCGCGGACGTGTACGGCGACGGTCGCAGCGAGCGGCTCGTCGGGCAGGTGCTGAAATCGCACGACGGCCTGACCGTGGCGACCAAGATGGGCCGCCGCGTGGAGCAGGTGCCCGAGAACTACACGCTGCAGAACTTCCGCGCCTGGAACGACCGCTCCCGGCAGAACCTCGGCGTCGACACGATCGACCTCGTGCAGCTGCACTGCCCGCCGACACCGCTGTACTCCGACGACGCGGTCTTCGACGCGCTCGACACCCTCGTCGACGAGGGCCGCATCACGTCGTACGGCGTCAGTGTCGAGACCTGTGCCGAGGCGCTGACCGCGATCGCGCGGCCGAACGTCGCGTCGGTGCAGATCATCCTGAACGCCTTCCGCCTGAAGCCGCTCGACGAGGTCCTGCCCGCCGCGCGGGAGGCCGGCGTCGGCATCATCGCCCGGGTCCCGCTGGCCAGCGGGCTGCTGTCCGGCAAGTACGACGAGCACACGACGTTCGGCGCCGACGACCACCGCACGTACAACCGGCACGGCGAGGCGTTCGACGTCGGCGAGACGTTCTCCGGCGTCGACTTCAGCACCGGCCTGGAAGCCGTCCGCCGCCTGATGCCCTGGCTCCCGGCGGGCGCCACGATGGCCCAGTTCGCCCTCCGCTGGATCCTCGACCAGCCCGGCGTTTCGGCCGTCATCCCCGGCGCCCGCAACCCACAACAGGTAGCAGCCAACACCTCCGCCGCGACGATGACCCCTCTCACCAAAGACCAGCTGGCTGCCGTGCAGGCGACGTACGACGAACTCATCCGCCCGCAGATCCACGACCGCTGGTAACCCACTGTCCGCATTGTGGACCGACTCCGCGGTTGGCAGGACGGCCCGCGCCGTCGCCGTACCGTGGAGGCGTGCTGGTGATTGAGAAGGCGACGTACGACGCGATCGTGGCGCATGCCCGGAAGGATCATCCGGACGAGGCGTGCGGGGTCGTGGCGGGTGTCGAGGGGTCGGACCGAGCCACCCGGTTCGTCCCGATGCTGAACGCGGCGATGTCGCCGACGTTCTACGAGTTCGACTCCGGTGACCTGTTCCAGCTCTACAAACAGATGGACGAGCGGGACGAGGAGCCGGTGGTGATCTACCACTCGCACACCGCCACC